>CACNWH010000001.1 GCA_902624105.1 uncultured Prochlorococcus sp.
TGATAAACATGGACAAAATCATTTTGATATCGTCAGTGCTTTTATTAAGTCTATAAGAGGTTCTGATCCTGATGCTACTCTATATTGGCTAGCAAATATGATTGAAGCGGGTGAGGATCCAAACTACATTTTCAGAAGATTATTGATTTCAGCAAGTGAAGATATTGGTTTAGCTGACCCTAATGCAATAGTAGTTGTAAATTCATGTTATGTGGCATTTGAGAAGGTAGGTTATCCAGAAGGTTATTATTTTCTTTCACAAGCATCGTTATTTTTAGCAATTTCCCCAAAAAGTAATAGTACAAAATATGTATTTAATGCTATTGAGAAAGTAAGATCAAATAAATTATCTTTAGTGCCAGACCATTTGAAATATAAATCAAAAACTTATAAAAATCCCCATGATCATAAGAAAAATGATCTAGTTCAAAAATATATGCCAGATAATCTTATTAACGATAAAATCTGGCATCCTAATAAAAGTGATTGGGAGTACTATAAGAATCATTCAATTTCTGATTTATAAATTACTACAAATTATTGTTGGTGGGTGAAATAAATTTTTGTTTTTATAGGCTATCGAAATAATCCAATCTAAGAAAGGTAATTGAGTTAAATTTAATTTAATCTTCTTGCTGTTATGGTACAAATTCTCTTTATCCATTCCATATCTCCATTCCATTATATCTTTTGATAATTTTCCTCTATCAAATTTTATAGCTGCTTCAATAGCACTCCATTCTTTCAGGATTAAATATTTGTTCAGATTAGAATTTATAATATTTTCTTGTCGGAAATATTTTTTTGCTAGTGATTTATAATCAAAATCTCTATCAGATCTTTCGATATCAATACCAATCTTTTTATGATGCCAGCAAATTATAAAAGCATCTTTACAATGACTTATACTGATAAATCCCATCCCAATAGGTAGTTTCGGAGGCTCTCCTGGAGGTGCAATAATAGGAACTCTAATTGGCTCAATTTCAAAAAGTGCTGATAAAGCATCTCTCATGTAATGTCTTGTTTCTAAAAATATTTTTGCTCTTGATTTAGAAAGCTTTGAAGCAATTCGTAATTCATTAGAAGTTGAGATATGTGTTAAGTAACCCATCTTATATAACCAAATTTTTGGTAAATTATTCGGATAGTTATCTATTATGTTCAATGGTTCTTCAAATTGGTGATAAGGCGCCTCAATTTACCTTAAAGGATGCTTTTGAGAAAGAAATATCTTTAAGTAATTTTCAAGGTAAAAGAGTAATAATTTATTTTTATCCTAAGGATAATACACCTGGATGTACGAAAGAAGCATGCAATTTTAAAGACAATTGGGATATTATTCAAAAAAATAATATAGTTGTCTTAGGTATAAGTAAAGATAATTCATCATCTCATCAAAAATTTTTAGATAAATTTGAACTCCCATTTATACTTTTAACAGATCCAGTACCTTGTAAAGTTGCATCTGATTATGAAAGTTATGGTTTAAAGAAATTTATGGGCAAAGAATATATGGGTATGATCAGAAACACATTTGTCGTTGATCCTAGCGGCAATATTGAGAAAATATATACCAAGGTTAAGGCAGCAATTATGGCTGACCATATTATTACTGATTTGCAATTATCTTGAGTTAATTTTCAAAAATAATCTATTTTTTATTTAAAAATATCATTCCATTCATGACTAAATTTGGCTCTAATATAAAATTTTGTATATCTTTTTTTAATGAATTGCCTATTAAATTAGCATCTCCTCCACACAAAATTAATATGTCTTTTGTTCTATCAAATGATATATTAATAACTCCTATTATTGAATTATAAACTCCACTCAGCATTGCATTCTTTGTTGATATTTCAAACTTATTCTTAGGAATAAATAGTTTGTTAGGGGAAACAAGATTCTTGGTATTTTGTTCCATAGATTTTAATTGTGTTGTAAAACCTGGAAATAATTGTCCTCCTAAAAAATTTCCTTGATTATCTACTTTTGTTATCGATACTGTTGTCCCTAAGTCAACTATTAATAAGTTTTTTCTTAATTTATTTTCCATCATTCTTAATGCGGCAAAACAAGCTAAGGCTCTGTCAATTCCTATAAAATGAGGCATATTATTTAAATTTATTTCTTTGAGAGTAATTCTATTTTTATTTAATAAATCATTCGTAGGGTATTTCCCAACTGAAGCCCAAATTAGATTTTTAAAATCAATATTTTTTGGAAGTTTCTCGTTAATTAATGTATGGCTAAATTCATATGAATTATTTTTCTTAAAAGCCCAATGAAATCTTGTATTGCCGATGAGTAAATAATCAACAATATTCATCATTGCTTATCTTAAATTTGATAATCATTAATATGTAGTCCGCATTCTTGCTTTATCCCCCCAAAACGTGTAGATCTACCCTTGGAATTAGATGATTCAGCAGAACTTGAATGCCAATCTCCAACAGTAGAATACCCTTTAGAAAAGAGAGGATGTTGCGGTAAGTTTTTTTCTTTCATGTAATAAAATATATCTTTTTGACTCCATCCAAGTAATGGTCTTATTGAGAGAGTATCCCTAATTAATTCTATAAATTTCATCTGGCTCCTATTTATAGTTTGTTGTGCTCTAACTCCGCTCCCCCAGCAATTGATAGAAAATTTTTTAAGGGCCTTATCTAAAGGATCAACTTTTCTTATTTGATGATATTTATTGATATCGTCTTCTCTATTACTTTCCCATAATTTGCCATGAATTGCCTCCATATGAGCAGGTGATAACTCACTTTGAAGAATAGTAATATTTAATGATAGTTTATTTATGAGTGTGTTGGCATATAAATAAGTTTCTTTTGGCAGGTATCCAGTATCTATCCAAAAAATTTTTACCTTATTTTTTAATGATGAACTCTGGATTAAATGTAATAGAACTGAAGATTGAATTCCAAAACTTGTTGTAAAAGCTAAATTATTCTCAAATTTTTTTAAGCTCCACTCAAGTATTTCCAAAGAACTTAACTTTATAAGTTCTTCGTTAAATTTTTCTAAATTATATTTAGTTGTTTTTACAGGTTTGGGATCCATTTGTTGGTAGTATTGTAATTTTAGTAAATCACACTCGAATTAAAACATATTCGTTTACCTTAATAATACATATACGACTATTTATAACTATTAAATGAATAATATAAAAAAACCAATAGTAATAGTTGGCAGTGGCTTCGGAGGTATAAATGCTGCTTTACATTTGAGAAATAATAATGATGATTTTTCAATATTAGTTATTGATTCAAAAACAAACTTTGAATTTAAACCATTGTTATATGAAGTTTTCAGCAGTGAAATTAAATCTTGGGAAGTTAATCCAACTTTTGATTCTATTTATGCAAATTCTGGAATAACTTTTATAAGAAACCATGTTCAATTTATTGATTTCGATAGAAATTTATTGATTCTTCAAGATGATTTAAAAGTTGAGTTTGAATATTTAGTTCTGGCCACAGGTTCATCTCCGAATGATTTTTCAATTAAAGGAGTTAAAGAGTATTGTTCATATTTTAATACGAATAAAGATCGACTCAATTTAAAAAAATCTTTAGCAAAACCTACTTCTGTTGGAACAAATAATAAAATTTTTATTGTTGGAGCAGGCCCTTCAGGAGTAGAGCTAGCTTGCAAAGTGCGAGATTTATATAAATTAAAGTTTGAAATTTATATTATTGAGAAAACTTCAGAGATTTTAAACAATAGCAAGAGTTTTAATAAAGAGGAGGCTGAAAAGACTATTGAAAGAAAGAATATAAATTTAATAAAAAATTGTTCAGTTATTGAAATTACTGATGAAGAAATCTCCTTAATTAATAATTTTAATCAAGTAGAGAAATTTTCATATTTTGAGGTAATTTGGACAGCTGGAATTAAACCTAATTTGCCAGAATTTAATAAGCAAATCCAAAGAAATAATAATAAGATTTTAATTAATAATCAGCTTCAATTAAAAGAATTCCCAAATGTTTTCGCTATAGGAGACATTTCGCAAATAGAAAATAATAATAGTATGCCTGTGACTGCTCAAGTCGCTATGCAGCAGGGAGAACATGTAGCTCTTAATTTAAAATTACTAATTAATAATGAAAAATTATTGCCTTTTAAATTTAATGACATTGGAGAGATGATGAGTTTAGGGATAGGGAAGGCCTCTATCTCTGGACTTGGTTTAACTATCTCAGGAGAATTAGCATTCGATCTTAGGAGGATAATCTATGCTTCGAAAATGCCAAAAATTAGGAAAAGTCTGAAGTCTACTGCATCTTGGTTTTTAGAGAAGAAATCAATTTTTAAGGGTATATTGTAAAAGGGGTATAAATTACAAGAATTTTTTTATATCCTTAGAGCTATATTTAGTGAAACGCCAAAAATATGAATCTAGTTATTCTTCTAAATGAAAATTATGAAGCCTTGATAACGATATTAGTTTTATGCTTATCTATTTTTTTATTTATTAGAAATACAATAGTTCCTGAATTGACAGGATTATTATGCGTAGCAATTTTTATTGTTACGGGAGTTTTATCACCTCAAAAAGCCTTGTCTGGATTTGGAAGTCCTTCTTTAATCACACTGATGGGATTATTTTCAATTTCATCTGCATTAGTTAAGAGTGGTTCTTTTGATCGGGTAAGAGAATTATTAGCTTCTGAAAGTATTAAAACTTCTAAAAGATTTATCACATTATTAGCGTTAGTAGTTGCACCTATTTCAGGAATTGTTCCAAATACTCCATTAGTTGCTTCGCTTTTGCCGCTTGCTGAAGGGTGGTGTATGAAAAGAAATATTTCACCTTCAAAAGTACTTCTACCATTATCATTTTCAGTGTTGCTTGGAGGAACCATAACTCTTTTAGGTAGTTCAGTAAACCTTCTCGTGAGTGATATTAGCGAGCAATTAGGCTATGGAGCTTTAGAACTATTTAGTATTACCAAGATTGGTATTCCAGTATGGATTATTGGTACCGCTTATTTATTAATTGTTTCTGATTCTTTACTTCCTGATAGAGGAATAAGTACTTCTTTAACAAATAATGTTAATTTAAATAATTATTGCACTGAAGTCACTATTCCTTCGGATTCAAAATTGGTTGGCCAATCAATTCGAAATAGTAGATTGCAAAGAAGATTTGATGTGGATGTTATCCAACTCCAAAGGAATGGTAAAACAATTCTTCCTCCTCTAGCTGATAGAAAAATTGAACCTGATGATAGGTTATTAATAAGAGTTACTCGTTCAGATTTATTAAGATTAGAGCAAGAACGAACTATTTTATTAGCTGAAAAAAGAGAAACAAATAGAAATGATAATTTTATAGATTCTTCTGAAGGTACTAAGACTTTTGAATCTTTACTGCCTGCAGGTTCAACTTTAGCAGGTGCAAGTTTAAGAGAATTAAGATTTAGGCAGAGATATAATGCGACTGTTTTGGCCTTAAGAAGGGGGCGACAGACAATTCAAGAAAGATTAGGTCAATGTATCCTTAGGGCTGGGGATGTATTGTTAATACAAGCGCCCTTAGATTCTATTAGGGGCTTACAAACTAGTAATGACTTGCTTGTGTTAGATCAGGTTGAAGATGACCTTCCTGTATTGAGAAAAAAACCAATAGCAATAGCTATTGCTATTCTCATGATTATTTTACCATCTACTACTAATATCCCTCTCGTTGGATCTGTCCTTTTAGCTGTAATTGCTATGGTTATTTTTGGTTGTTTGCGACCTGCTGAAATTAAAAGATCTATTAGGTTAGATGTTCTTTTATTATTGGGATCACTATCAAGTTTTAGCGTAGCGATTCAAACTTCAGGTTTGGCTGATTTAATAGTTTTAAATTTAAATTTTTTATTGTCAGGACTTTCTTTATATTCTGCTTTGCTTGTTATTTTTATATTTACTGTAGTCATTACGCAATTTCTTAGTAATGCTGCTTCAGTGGCCTTAATTTTGCCTGTTGCAATTCAATTCTCTCCCAATCTTGGAATTTCGACAAATGCGATTGTCATTACTGTTTTATTTGCTGCAAGCCAATCTTTTTTAACTCCAATGGGTTATCAAACAAATTTAATGGTTTATGGCCCAGGAAGGTATAAATTCTTTGATATCGCAAAATATGGTATAGGATTAACTATTATAATGTCATTAATCATCCCTGCTTTAATAATAATCAATTACAGTTAATCATTTTTAAAAGTGAAATTTGATATTTTAATAATTAAATTAAAAGATTTTTATAAAAAGCTAACAATACCTCAGTTCACTATTATCACTGGGTTTATAATAATTTGCCTTGGGACTTTAATACTAAGTTCACCTTTATGTTCTAGTAGTGATGTTGGCATCTGGGAAGCATTTTTTACTGCTACATCAGCAATTACCGTAACTGGTTTAACAGTAATTGATATTGAAAAAGATTTAACAGTTTTAGGTCAAATATTTTTAGCATTTATGCTTTTGTCTGGCGGTTTAGGTCTAATGGCAATAACTACCTTCCTTCAAGGTTTTGTAGTTAAAGGAGCCAAGTTAAGAACAAGACTAGACAAAGGAAATACTCTTGATGAGTTTGGAGTTGGAGGTATTGGTAGAACCTTTAAAAGTATAACTATTACAGCTGCAGTAATAATTTGTGCAGGTTCTTTAATTTTATATTGTTTTGGATTTATTGATATTTCCAATAAGTGGGAAAGACTATGGACTTCAATTTTTCATAGTATTTCTGCTTATAACAATGCTGGTTTCTCAATATGGTCTTCTAGTATGTACGAATATAGAACAAATTTATTAGTAAATTTTGTATTTATTGCTTTAATAATTCTAGGAGGACTTGGATGGAGAGTCATAGATGATATTTGGAATAATAGACATAATCTGAGATACAAGAAACTTAGTTTACACAGTAAGTTGGTACTGAGAACAACATTAACTTTAATAATATTTGGTTCTTTTGGTTTCTTCATTACAGAATCACTTTTGAATGGTAAGTTTTTTGATGATTTAAATTTTGGAGAGAGATTGTTGGCCTCTTTGTTTGAGACAGTGAGTGCAAGAACTGCTGGCTTTACAAATTATTCAATATCCTTAAATACAATTTCAGATACTGGTATTTTGCTTTTGATGACATTAATGTTTATTGGTGCAAGTCCTGGCGGGACTGGAGGTGGAATTAAAACAACAACTTTTATTGCATTAATGGCTGCAACAAGATCAACTTTGCGAGGGCAAAAGGACGTAATTATAAGTAATCGCTTAATTTCAGATAAAGTAATACTCAAAGCTGTAGGAATAACAGTGGGTTCTTTATTATTTGTTTTATTAATGGCAATGTTATTGAGTACAACAAATACATTTATTACTAAAGAAAAATTTACATTTTTAGAGATGCTATTTACTTGTATTTCAGCTTTTGCAACAGTTGGATTTGATATTGGACTCACAATCAAGCTGAATCATTTTGGACAATTTATTCTCATAGTTGGGATGTTTGTAGGTAGACTTGGAATCCTCTTATTTTTAAGCGCTCTTTGGGAGGCTCTCTATAAGAGTAGAATAAATAAACAAAAACGTATTGGTTACCCTAAAGCTGATCTTTATGTTTAGTAATTACTGAATTTTATTATGGTTGACTGGTGGCAATGGTCTCCTCAAAAAGAAAATGAAGCCCTAACATTCGCAGTTGTTGGAGTTGGGAGATTCGGAACGGCGGTTTGTCGAGAGCTTATTAATAATGGTGCAGATGTTTTAGCTGCTGATTATTCAGAAAAAGCTATTGATGATTTAAGACAGATAGAGCCAACTATTGAAGCAAGAGTTGTAGATTGTACCGATGAAGAATCTATGAAGGAATCTGGAATATTAGAGATGAATACATTAGTTGTGGGAATTAGTGAGCCTATAGAAGCTAGTATTACGACAACTTTAATTGCGAAAGATAGTGATGGGACCAAGGTGAAAAGTGTTATTGCTAGAGCTACAAGTGATTTACATGAAAAGATGTTAATCAGAGTTGGTGCTGATAGAGTTGTTTTCCCCTCAAGGATGCAGGGTGAAAGGTTAGGTTTAGAGCTCGTAAGGCCTAACCTCATAGAGAGATTAGAATTAGATCATCAAACAGGCATAGACGAAATAACAGTGCCAGAGGATTTTATTGGTAGGTCTTTAAGGGATCTAAATTTAAGAAAAAATTATCTTGTTAATGTCTTAGCTGCTGGCCCTGCTGATAATTTAAAAGTTAATCCGCCTGCTAAATATGTATTAGAGAGAGGGAATGTATTAGTTGTAATGGGATCTATGGAAGCACTCCAGAAATTACCTCAAACCTAAAATTAATTATTTAAATTTTTAAAATAACGTATTCTTTTGGGTGGACCTTTGAGTCTTTTGACACTTTGTTTTTCTAACTTATCTCTAAAAGTATCTGTATCAGTATTTAAGTTTGATTTAATTAAATCAGTTGGCTTATTAATGTAGTTATTGATTCCTTGTTGAATCAAGACTTTCGCCATATTGCTTATAGTTCTAGATTCTTCTTCTGCTAACTCTGCTAATTGCTCACATAATGACTCGGGAAGCACTACTTGGATTCTTGGAGACTTTGGCTTTCCATTCGTTGAATTTTGCCTAGTGGCCATGAATAACAAATAATAACTGTTACTTATAAGTATACACAATGAGTCAAGGATAGTATCTTTGTGTATAATATTAGGAAAGATGTTCATTACTTTTTAATGATTTGATCATGAAAAATTCAGCAAGGGTAAATTCTAAGAAAGACTTAATTACTAGTCCAAGAAAAAAAAGATTGTTAAATTCAAAGAATTCACTCAAACAAAGTAGTGATGTTTTAGTTTCTGCTGTTATTAGTCCATATTTACTAACTCATTTACATCAAATCCTTCAAAAATCTGAATTGAATGCAAAGCAAGATGGACGATTATCTCATGCTGCAAACTTTGCAAAATTGAGAAAAGTTTTGTGTCTTGATGCGAGGAGTATGGAAGATGCATCGGCTAAAGAGATGAGAGAGTCTGAAAGTGATTTATTTTTTAATACAAAAAATACACAAAATGTGGCTTAAATAATATCCTAGTAAAAAAGATTTTTTATCAAATGAAGAACAACGCTGAAAAACTTTATAAAATTATTTCTGAGGATAAGGAGAAAAAACAAAGTTTATTTCGTACGGCTTTAACAAATCCGAAATCTGCTTTGAAAGAAATTTGTAAAATTGGTGAGGATTTAAATATTAAAGTATCAGAAGAGGAGGTGATAGAACATCTAAGTACTCTAGATGATATTCAAACAAAATTATGGCTTATTAAAGTTAGAGGAGGACTGTAATGTTTTTTGGGAATTTTTTTCTATGACTGGTTTTACTCTTTTTTCGTAACCGCCTCCACCAGCCAGTGTCCAGAAAAACCAATAACTAGGTATTGATAATCCTGCTGCTATGAAAATAGCCACAATTTGTTCTATTCTCTTCATATTATGATTTTATTCCACTAATTATTTTTTGGAAGCAAATAACCCTCTTATGTAAATTAATTTTTAAAGTGTTAAGACTAGAAAATATAACTAAAATTTATGCTACCGATTTAGTTCTTAAAAACATCAATTGGGAAATTAAAAAAGGTGAAAAGATTGGGTTAATAGGTTCTAATGGTTCTGGCAAAACAACCCAACTAAAAATATTAACTGGTGAAGAAGAGCAAACTAGTGGTTCAATTATCAAAGAGGGTAATATTAAAATTTCATATTTAAAGCAGGAATTTGATTTGAATATGAATAATTCGGTTAGAGATGAATTGATTGGTGCATTTGAAGAAATTCAAATAATTAGTCAGAAAATAATGGCATTAGAAGTAGAGATGCTTAATAAAAAAGAGTCAAGAGACCTAGGTCATTTAAATACTTTAATAACCAAGATAGGAAATTATCAGAGAAAGTTTGAAGATTTAGGTGGTTATTTAATAAAAGCAAAAGTTGATAAGATTCTGCCAATACTTGGATTCTCTCAAGAGGATGCTGATGAGTTGGTGTCAAATTTTTCATGCGGTTGGCAAATGAAAATAGCATTGGGTAAAATAATGCTGTCACAACCAGATTTACTATTACTTGACGAACCAACTAATCACCTTGATTTAGATACCATATGCTGGCTAGAAGAATATTTATTACCACTCAAAACTTCAATTGTAGTTATAAGCCATGACCGCTTTTTTATAGATAAATTATGCAAAAAAATTGTTTTTATTGAAAACGGTATCTCAACAACTTATAACGGAAATTATTCTTTTTTTATAGAACAAAAATTATTAGATGAAAAATCTCAAAATAAAGCATATCAGTTACAACAAAAGGAGCTCGAAGTTCAAAAAAGATATATAGAAAGATTTAGAGCAAGTGCTACAAGAAGTTCTCAAGCTAAGAGTAGAGAAAAACAAATAAGTAAGATTAAAAAAGTTGATAATGTTTTAAAGAAGAGAAAGAGTCTTATTTTTAAATTTCCAGAATGCAAACCTTCAGGAAAATCTGTATTAGAAATTAAAAATTTATGTCATGGATTCTCTGATAAAATAATTTTTTTTGAGTCAAATCTAAAGATTAATAGTGGAGAAAAAGTTGCATTTTTAGGCCCTAATGGTGTCGGTAAATCTACATTATTTAAGTTAATAATGAAGCAACTTAATCCTGAGATTGGAGAAATCTATTTAGGTAAGCATAATTTAATTACAAGTTATTATGAGCAAAATCAATCAGAGGCGCTTGACCCAGATAAAATCATTATTGATTTAATATTCGAAATGGTGCCAGATTGGCCACAAAAAAAAGTTAGAACATTTTTAGGTGGTTTTGGTTTTTATAGTGAAACTGTTTTTAAAAAGGTTAATCAATTGAGTGGGGGTGAGAAAGCGAGGTTGGCAATGGCGTTAATAATTTTGAAGCCAAGTAATTTTTTACTTCTTGATGAACCAACTAATCATCTTGATCTCCAATCTAAAGAAAATTTAGAAATTGCCTTAAATTCCTATAAAGGAACAGTTTTGATTATTTCTCATGATAGATTTTTTATATCAAAAGTAGCAAATAGGATTGTTGAAATAAAAAATTTAAATTTTCAATCTTTTAATGGTGGCTACGAATATTATTTAGAAAAGAAGAGGAGAATAAAGTCCAATAATAATTAAGTATTAATTCTTAATCTTTATTTTTAAAATCATTTTTTTTAAGAAATCTTTACATTTAACTAGGCAAGATCACTCATTTATCTTTACATTATTCTTACTCTTTGTTTAATCTTATTACTACCTATTTAATTAAGTTAAATGTATAAAGAAAAGGATGATTTTTCTAGTTTGAATAATTTACATGTTGATAAAATTGATAATTATTTTGAATGTATTTCTTCTTGTGATATCTTAGATGGACAATGTATCTCTAGATGTGTAGAAATACTTAAAGATCATGAAAGATAAAATTATTTATTTTTAGAAAGATCTCTTATATCAATTGGTCTTACATTAATATTAATTAATCTATTATTTCTTTCGACTAAAATATTTGCAAATTTATTTACGCCATTTTTATTTATAGCATCAACAACATCTGATGATTTGTATATATATTCTTTTTCAACTTTTAAAATAATATCATTTACTAAAAAGCCGCTTTTAGCAGCTGGACTTTTCGGTACTACATAACCAACTTTGACCTTTATGTTATTTGTATCTAAAGAAGTTTCATTTATTAGACTAATACCTATCATAGGATGAATAACTTTACCGTTAACCAATAATTCATTCACTATTGTTTTGACTTTATTTATCGGAATAGCAAAACTTAATCCAGCACCTGGACCAGATCTAATTAAAGTGTTAATACCAATTACTTCGCCTTTACTATTAAGTAAAGGCCCCCCTGAGTTGCCAGGATTGATAGCCGCATCAGTTTGAATAAGGTCAATCTTTTTATCATAAATACCTAATTGTGAAACATTTCGATTGAGATTACTTATTATTCCAAGTGTTACTGTGTTTTCTAATCCATAGGGGTTGCCTACTGCAATGGCCCAATCACCAACTTTGATCTGATCAGAATTTCCCAGGGTAGCTTTAGGCCATGGTCCTTTGCCTTTTAGTTTAATAACTGCTAAGTCTGTAAGCATATCTTGACCTAAAACTTTTCCTGAAAATTTTCTCCCATCCTGTAATCCTACAATTAATTTTTCAGATTGATTTACTACATGTGCGTTGGTAAGAACAATGCCATTATCGATTATTACACCGCTACCTTGCCCTTGCTCTATTCTTTCTTGAGAATCATAAGGTATCGTTAAACCAAAAAATCTTTCAAAATAAGGATCTATCAATATTTTAGAATTCCTTGAAATTTTATTCGATTTTACAAGTCTCTGAGTATCAATAGTTACTACAGCAGGACCAGACTTTTCAATGGCTCTTGTTACGAAAGATTTATTTTCATTTGCAATTAATGAATTATCAATTCTTTTTTTATAGCTAGAAGAAAATGACTCAGGATTAAATGAGAAGCCCAGTAATATTACTGAAAGACAAAGAATCTGGTTAGGTTTAAAAAATTTTTTTGTCAAAAGCATAATCTTTAAAATATTAAAAACTTGTGATTTTCTTTTTATTGTTGATCTTATAATACTCAAAATAACTAATTAATTAAATTTGGCGAATTTCTTATTTTTTCTAACTATTATGGCTAACATAGATTTACAATAATAATATAATATTCTCTTATGACTCTTTTATTCCCCTTAATTTATTTAGCAGCACTTTGTTTCCTTATTTGGAAGGCTTTTACTGTAATGTCAAATGGATGGAGTGCATATGATAAAGATAAAAAAAATAAATTTATTCCTAATAATCAAAGAAAATATACTATACATCCTGAATTACTTGATAAATCTGGAAATATAACAGACGAGGAATTGTTAACTGTAAGGTTCTCTAATGATAGTGATTCTACAGTGGAGAAAGGAACTACACCTGACTAACTTTTTTTACATTTTCTAATAGGAGAACAAATTGGAACAAAGAACAAAAATAGTAGCTTCTGTTATAAGAACTCTTAAATTACCCCCTAGATTTAGATTGAAACTGTTAAAAGAAGACCCCGTGAGATTAGAGTTAAGTTTAACACCATCTTATGGCAAGAGTCCTGTGGTTGTAGGCTTAGTTGAATCTTTAGATCTTGTGGCCCGTAGAGATAGAGAGGGACGAATGCCTAGGGATTTACAGGGGACATGGGATTGGACTGTTAGACACGGTAAGGTTAGTACTGGTGGTTGGAATCCTTTTTTAAAAGAAGCCTTGCAAACTATGTTTGAGACAGGATTGCCTGCGATCATATATGAAGAACTCACTGGCGATGAATATAAACCTGTTGATGGAATTAAACACATTAAATAAAAAAATAAATTTAATTCATATATTGATCAATAAGACGCTAAAATAAAAAAAAAATATCGCTATGAATGAGGAAAATCAAACAAGATTTGGATTTGTCAATTTTGCAGAAACCTGGAATGGTCGTTTAGCAATGATGGGTATACTTATTGGTTTAGGAACTGAATTAATTACAGGACAAAGTATTCTTAGACAAATTGGAATTGGTTAATATTTTAACCTTCAATTAAATAAACTTATTGTATTTCTTCCGCATCAATTTCAATAGTTTCATTACTAGCATTCTCAGAGTAACTTTTATTATTTTCAATTTTATTAAAATTTGATCCACAATATAGGCATCTTTCACTTTCGCTTATTAATGTTGTACCACAATTTGTACAAACTTTAAATTTTGATTTGAATGAGTTAATTCCTAAAAAAGCTAAAATTATAAATAATATTGGAACGAAAAATAATAAAATTAAAATATTTCCCAATAAACTTAACAAGAAATTAAATCCAAAAAAGAAAACTATAAGGAAAGAAACTATACTATAAGTTATCAAACTGTTGTTCATTAAATCATAATAACCTATCTATACAATTTCTTTCTAAGTTTATTTTTTTGAATTTCCACTATAGACATACTCGCAATAACTACACTCCAGCATTGGCCAAAGTATATGATTACTCCCAAAAGCCATACCCATAAAGTTAATACCAAAAAACCACCTATAAATCCATAAGCTTGGAATCTTACCCCAAGGGATAAGATACTTTTACTTACAGCTAAATTTAACGTTGTTAATAAAATACCTATCAATATTGCTCCAGGTATTAATGGCTTTAAAGGTACTTTTCTGCTAGGCAAAAGAGCTTGTAATAATAAAGCCATTAAAGAGAAACCTATTAAAGGTACTGCAAATTGTCCCACTTGAAGTAAAGGTAATTTTAAAATAACTTCTGATAGCCAATTACTTGAAGAAGATATCTCTTTTAGCACTTCACCAGGAATCATTCTTAGATTAGCACTTATTTGATCTAGGACCATAAGAAAACCAATAAAGAAAACTATTAAGAATGCTTCTACTCTATTCCTTAGAAACTTGGATGCTTGTTCTTGCCATGGTAAATAACTTTTTTTTGAAGGTAAGGCATCTTCCCATAGTCTTTCAGAACCTCTTTGTAATGACAAATAGGCATTTCCTGCTGTGAACAATAGAAACATTGCACCTAATACACCTGCTCCAAAGCCCTGATCAATTAATTTAAATAGAGTTGTCTCAACTAGTTCTACGACTGATGGAGGCAAAATTTGTGCTGCTACCTCAATAATCTTTTCGTCTAAACCTTCTTGTTTACCAAGGAACCAAGATGCAACAGACAAAGATATTAGTAAAATTGGAAAAAAAGATTGTAATGCATAATAAGCGAATGCAGCACTTAAATCTATACAATCAGATTTACTCCATCTTTCACAAGCACCCCATAAACTCTTAAGAATCCATTTAGTGCTACGTTGCATATTAATTCTCTTCAAATATTTATTTAATATCTTATTTATTTTAACTAAAAAGTATATTTTGCAAGTAAGGTATCGCTTTTAGATTTTAACTTAAAAGAAGATTGCCCCACTCTTTTAAATTTTGTATATGATTTTCTGTTCTTCCAGCTATCAAAGGAAAGTTTACATTTGTGAGATCCATTCCTGCATGCAAGTTTCCAGGATTAGCTTTTAACCAATCAATCTTACAATTTAATTCTTCAAGGATTAACCATGCTGCCGCGATATCCCATATTTTAGGAGTTGATTCAATCGCTCCAAATGTTTGCCCCATAGCAACACTTGTTAAATTAAGACTTGATACACCTAGAAGCCTTATTTTTCCAGGAAAAATTTTATTAGGTTTTTTCTGCAGGATTTTTATAGATCTACTACATAAAGAAACACATTGGCTTCTTTGCTCATTATTACTTCTTATAATTTTCTTATCATTCATCCAAACTCCTTCACCTTGAATTGCTAGAAATTTTTTCTTTAATGTTGGAATTATGAGAAATGAGGATTGTGGTTTGCCCTTTACAAATCTTCCAATTGAAATGGACCAGTATGGTATTCCTGCCGCAAAATTTGTAGTACCATCTAAAGGATCTACTACCCAATATGCGTCATTTTTAGGAACAATTTTGTCTCCTTCTTCACTCAGAACACCTTCATTTGGAGCTATCTTTGAAAGACCCTCTACAATTGTTTGATCACTCCATATGTCGCAGCTTGTAATAAGAGAACCATCTGCTTTATTACTAGCAGAAATATTACCAAAATCTTTTAGCTGTCGATCACTTATAGAATTAAAAAGATTATTTAATTCATTTAATTGTTCTTTGTTTAATTGATTTGATGAAGTTTTCATGCTCTTATTATGCATTTAATAATCGCAAATGGAATCCTTATAATTTTTATTTGTATTAATATCGTTATTACATTTTTTATTTCTTTTAAGAAAAGTTAATCTTTCTAATTTGTCTATATTAATATTGTAATTATAAATGGCATCAATATTCTTAGACTGAGACAGAGTTAATTCTTTTTGCCTGATTAATACATCTTTTAAAGTAGATATTCCTATTTCGTATCTTAATCTTGCTAGCCTTAATGCCTCTTTACTCGCAATAATATCTCGTTTAGTAGATATTATTTTATCTTTATTTTTCAATAAATTTAAATATGCCTCACTAATATTTGTTTTAATAATATTTTGAAGATTTAGATACTTTAATTTTTCAGCTTCAGCTTCAGCTTGTTTAGCTTTAAAAGAATTATTATTTTGGCCAGCATTAAAAAAATTCCACGTTAAGTTTAGGCTTATTTTATTGGAGTATGTAGAAGAGGATATGTCAGGATCAATTTGTTGAGTAAGAGCGCTTCCTTTAGAAAATGAACTGGAAAGACTATTACTAATATAAATAATCGGTAAATTTGCATTCTTAAAGTTTTTAGCTTGATTTCTTTTTATAGAATCTTGAAGAGATAAATTTTTTAATGAATAACTATTATTTAAACCACTTTTTAAAATTTTTTCTAGTGGATGAGTCCAAAATCCAATTAATTTTTGTTTCTTTTCTATGGATAAATCTTCTTCAAAATTGACATTAAAAATTTGTTTCAGTGATATCAAATTTACTTCTTTTGCAATATTCTTTTCTTTAAGTAGCTGTTTATCTTTTTCTAGCTGAGAACTAGCTTCTAAAAATTCAAATTTAGTTCCTATACCAACCTCTAATTTGGCTTTGGCATCCTTTAAGCTTGTCTTGGATAATTCAACAGCTATTTGGGCATTTTTTTCATCTTCTATAGATTTTTGATATTTATGATATCGAGCTTTAGCTTCCTGTATTAAATCTTTTTTCTTTATTTCATAATTATTTCTTGCTATTTCATATCTATTTTTAAAAGATAAAATCTCAAGACCTCTTGTAGGATCAATGATATCCCACCTTAAATTAAGGGATGGATTAATTTTAAATTGAGATGTCTTAGTATCATTTGTATTATTATTAAAACTCTCTGAGTAAAGATATTCAGGGAGGCCGTTAGCGCTTAAATTTAGCTTGGGATATCTTTGAGATAATTTGCTTGATAAATTGAAAGATGATGCTTGTTCCAATTTTTTTAAAGACTTTAATTCTAAATTGCTGCTTGATAAAATATCTGGAATATCCTCAAGCCTAATTAATCTTTGTTTTAGTAATTTTTTTACTGATGTTTCTTCGGTATTTCTTTCAACTTGCGCGACGCCTCTAGTAGGTATTATCAAAAAGACAGGTATTATCAAACAAAAATTAATTAAGTTTCTAAACATGATTAACTAAATTTTTACCAGAACTTTGTCCAACTAGAGCTTTAATAATATCATTTGCTTCATATACAACGTGAATTTTAGTACTTAATTCTTTTTCAACGTCTTCTATTCTTTTATCATCTAAAAAAAGATCACTACCTATCTTTAACATCATCGCAGGGATATAAATTGCTTCCCCAAGAGATTTATCTTTTAAGCCTAGAATTAAGTCTTCTCCAGTTAAAAGTCCAGTAACTACTTGTTCTTGCCCCCAGTATCTACTTGGTAATCCATAAAGATTAATTTTTAAGTTTTCTATTTGATTCAATTTTTGTTGAGTGGGGATAAGAGCTTCATAAACTAATTTACCAACTACCCAACTTACATTTCTTCTTTTAGTTAATCTTGTTGGTAGAGATTTTGTCTCAGTGTCTAACATATTTAAAAAGCTACGAATTGTTCCCACACCATTGGATTCTTGTGGCATATTCTCATAGGATTTGTATTGGGGTAGATTTTCGCCTGCAATCAAGTACCATTCATCAGATAACCAACAGAATCTTGTCCCAAGTTTTTTTTGCATAATTTCTTGAATATTTTCAACTTGGAGAATTGTTTTTTTTGCATAACATTTATCAATAGCTATTAATCCATCATCTTCTGGTCTAAATCTTGTTAATCCTACTGGAACAATTGCTACCGATAATACTGTTTGTTTATCTTTAGACCAAAACTCTGACAGATCTAGAATTGATTTTTCAAGTATTTTTTTGTCATTTATTTCTGGACAAACAACTATTTGTGCATGTATTTGTAAAGAGTTTTGTTCGAACCACATAATATGATTTAAAATTTCTCTAGCATTTTTGTTTTTTAAGAGTTTTTCTCTTATATCAGGATTAGTTGCATGAATAGATATGTATAGGGGAGAAAGATTTTGAGTGGATATTCTCTTCCAATCTTTTTCCTTTAAATTAGTTAAAGTTAAATATGATCCGTATAAAAAACTTAATCTATAATCATCATCTTTAAGGTATAGGCTTTTTCTCTTTCCTGGAGGTTGTTGATCAATAAAACAAAATGGACATTTATTATTACATTCTTTGAGAGAATCAAATAAAGCCTCTGTAAAATTTATACCTAGGTTAGAATCTTCATCTTTCTCTATTGTGATGTTATGAACTTTATTATTTTTATCCAAAACTGCTATTTCTAAGATTTCATCGCAGATCAATATTTGGTAGTCTATTAAATCTCTAGGCTTTATACCATTGATGCTTAAAATAGCATCTCCAGGTTCTAACCCAACTTCATATGCAATTGAATTATTTTCAATACTTTCTATTAAAGCAGGGTTTATTTTGTGACTATTTTCTGGAATTAATACATCATTTGAATTTTCTAGATAATTAGTTTCTTGCCACACAGTACAAATGCTAGATTGCTGTAATATTCTTATTCTAAACCTATAAAAGACTCAAAGCCTATGAAATGTTTTTAGTATATTTAATATATTTTGGTTTTTGTAGTTTTAGTTCTACTGAATATGAACTACATCTTTTATTTAACTTAAGTCAAAATTTAAAAAGTCTCACTTGTCATTATTAATTCATTGAAAGAAGTAATCTCTAAAAATTTGTTTAAAGAAGATCATTTAAAATCGATGTTTATTGAAGATGTTCATATCGTTGAGGGTACCTATCTTACAAATGCAAAAACTTTAAGATTTTGGTCATCTTTCTTTGTAATATTGCCAATATTTTTACAAGCTCCTTGGGTAAGATTCCAACCAAATAGTGCCTTAATATTTACATTTTTTATATTGGCAACAGGAATATTTTTGTCTAGTGAGCCTTCAAAAAAATTTTTTATTATTGGATCATTATTGTTAGGCGTCGCAGGTAGCTGGCTGGGTGGGTCACTATTTTGGGGTTGGTTAAGTGCTCATCCTATCCTTCATATTCCTGTTGAGGCTGTAGCTCTTCCTCTTGCTTTAATTGGATTAGGTACAAAGTGGAAGATAGGATCAAGCTTTTATATAGCATCCTTATTTGGGACTGCAATTACAGACTTAACTATATTTTTTACTGGTTTAATGGATAGATGGATGGAAGTAATCAATGCTGATTCCGAAATTGCTCCTTTAATACTTCAAAAAACCTCTGAAAATCTCATTAATCTTAAGCCTTTATCTATTATTTTCATTATTGGTTTTTCTTTATGGTTCCTTTCTAAGAAAATTGCTGACTATTCTTCTATAAATACTTCTAATGGTAGATCTGCATTAGTATCTAGCTATGTTTTACAAACTACATTAATAGTAGATGGCATTTTTATGTTGCTTGCAATAATACAGCCAAATTTAAGTGGATTGGTCTAATGTTAAGGCCCCCATTCTCTAAAAAACTCATTGAATTTAATAATTGGGACGTCATCGTGATTGGTGCGGGAGCAGCAGGTTTAATGGCTTCTTTAGAATTGCCAGAAAATTTAAATGTTCTTCTTCTTAATAGAAATACTAGTAAAGTATCGTCAAGCAGGTGGGCTCAAGGAGGTATAGCTTCTGTAATTAGACCTGATGATTCTTTTGACTTGCATATTGCCGATACATTAAAAGCTGGAGATGGATTATGTGATATTAAAGCTGTTGAGATGTTAGTTAGAGAAGCACCAAGTTGTGTGGATAATTTACAAAGGCTAGGAATGACATTTGATAAGAATTTAGATCAATTATCTACAACTTTAGAAGCGGCTCATTCTTGTAGAAGAGTACTACATGTAAAAGATAGAACTGGTCGAGCTCTGGTTGAAGTCCTCGAAGATCATGTCGAATCTAGGGAAAATATTCTTCATTGTAGGGGTGTAAGGGTTACAGAATTACTTGTAGAAGATAAAATCTGTAAAGGAGTACAAGTCTTAGATGGATCTAATTTGTATTGGATTGCTTCTAAAGCAGTTATATTAGCTACGGGTGGAGGTGGACATTTATTTACTAATACAACAAATCCTTCCCAGTCAGCTGGGGAGGGAATTTCACTTGCTTGGAAAGCAGGTGCTTTGATCCAGGATTTAGAATTTATTCAGTTTCATCCTACTGCCTTAAAATTTTATGGAGCACCTTGTTTTTTGATCACAGAAGCTCTGAGAGGAGAAGGTGCTGTCCTAATTGATAAACATGGTAATAGTCCAGTTGATCATCTTAAAGATAAAGAATTGTCCTCCAGAGACCAAGTGAGTAGAGCTATTATGAATAATATGCTTGATAATAATTCTGATCATGTTGGTTTAGATCTAAGATTTATTGATCCAGATAATATTGTTAAAAGATTTCCGACGATATTAAATAGATGCCAAGAATATGGAGTAAATCCATTAAACGAAGTAATTCCAGTTGCGCCAGCTGCGCATTATTGGATGGGTGGAGTTTATACAGATCTAAATGCATCTACAACTATTAAAAATTTATATGCTGTTGGTGAAGTTGCTTCAACAGGAGTTCATGGAGCTAATAGATTAGCAAGTAATTCATTAATGGAATGCCTTGTCTTTGCTAAAAAAATGTCAACAATAAATTTAGAATTGTTTAAAACTAAATCTATAAATCGTATTAATAAAAGTGTTCATATGAAAGATGTTGATAAAGATTTATTTAGTAAGATTTCAAATCATATTGAAACTTTAAGGAAGTCTTGTTGGGAATATATTGGTGTATCTCGTTCAAAAAATAACATGGATTTATTTTTACATAGTTTAGAAAACGACAAAGCTACTCTCCTTGATAACACTTTTTTAAATGAAGTAAAACAACTTGAAATTGATCAAAAGTTATGTTTTGACGAACAACATAGAAGAGCAATAAATTTGTTAATCGATTTACAAAATAGGCAAATTACGACAAAACTTTTAGTTGAGGCTTGTCTTTTTAGAGAGGAAAGTAGGGGAGGTCATTATAGAATTGACTATACAAATAAAAATGATATTTGGAAATGTCATTCAATTCAAAGAAGAAATCAAGAAATTAAAAAAAGTCCTATTCAAAGTTAAGCGACCCTTTATAATTAGTCATTTGTGAAAGTTCTTTTAAACTCCTAGTACCACTATATATTTCATTATTAATTTCCCATGATGGAAATCCTTCAATTCCTTTGTCCTGACAGAGCTTATATTTATTATTTTTACCATCCTTTGCACATTCAATAATTACTAATTTGTTAATTGCTTCTTTCCCAAAAAGTTGCTTCTGGTCATTGCAATGAGGGCACCAATAAGCACTGTACATTACCACTTTGTTATCACTAAGATACTTTGCAAAATCAACCTTTGCTTTTGAACTCACAGTAGTAACAGGAGGAGATATTTTCTCATTGGATAAGTTGATTTCATTTGCTCTAGCAGGATCAACTTGATTAGACCAGATTAGTCCTCCCATTAAAACTGTAAGAGCAACAATTAAACCTCTATAAAACATAGTTTCTCTGTTATCAAATCTTGCTCCAATAATAGTGAGAATAAAGATAGAGAAAGATAAAATTGCAGAAAGTAAACAAAAGAAACAGAAAGATTTAATTTTCATAATCATTATGATTATTAGCAAGATACTGAATATTGAAGATCCGCAAGATATTAGATATAAAAGCCACCAAAAATTTTTATAAATTTTTTGTTTTGTAGATAAAAAATTTAAGCTCAAAATTAATGTTATTACTAATATGGTTGAATATGTTACAAGGCCTGCAAATGAAAGAGGTATATCGAATTGATCATTTTTTATGAGAGTTCCCCACGGACTATTCAGGACCGCTTCACATCCTTGATTTACCCCAGGACAACTTAATGAATTAAATAAACCCCAATTCTTGAGAGTTATTGATCCAGTATCAGCAATTCCAATAGTGCTTAAAATGGCTATTAGTATTTTTGGCCATTTTAAAAATTTTTCATTCTTAATTTTTATTCTATTTAGAGACATGCCCTTTTAGTTAGTCTATATATTAATATGATTGCTTATTTTAATATTATTTTGTGGTTATATAAATAATATTTTTATAAATATTTGTTGTAATCAAATATTTTTCTTAAATTAATTTGACAGCTCTAAGAAGTTTATCTAATGCAAATGCAGCGCCAAATCCAAATGCAAGAAAACCTAAATACAAAATAATGTTCATAGCCCTTTTTTTTAAATTTAGCACTAAGTTTATATATGGTTTAATTTAGTTTAAATTCTTAATCTTGTATATACTCATGATCTTTCAATAAGCACTCTTCTGCCTTTTGTAATTCTCTGCCAAGATACAAAGCATGATCTAATTTTGAAATTAAATTCTTATTTTTTTCTGTAATTAAAATCCCAATTTCCTTAGCAGTATTACCTTCAAAAATTTTATTGTATTGTCTTTTATTCTGCTTATCACATTTTATTGGTTTATTAGTAATGGGATCTAAAGCTATTCCTTTCTCATTAATATTATTGAGATAATGTTCAACAATTATTTTTTTATTAATTTGATCTATCTTGACAATAAAATATCCAGATGAGTCAAGGACTATATCTCTTTGAGATAATTTCTTATCAATAATTTCATTTTTTCTTTTTAAATCCTCAATAGCCATGTGATTAAAAAATTATTCTTATTATACTTTCCTTACGAATTTTTATTTGAATATTCCTTTTATGCTTACAAAGAAATGAACCTATATTTAAAATTTTCTTTTACTATTTTGTTAAATCTAGAAATTTAGAATTTTAGTTTATAAATTAAAATATTATTTTTTAAAAGGAATAGAATTATTTTCATCTTGTATGCTATTTAAAGTCTCTATATTGACTTTGTTTAACCACTGAACGATTATATTTTCCATATTATTATTAAACCATTTATGTAAACTGTTTGTTTCTATGGCATAAAACCCTCTTCTCCTTTTGTGTTGCCCACCAGCACCTGGGTCAAAATATTTAATTTTATTTTTAATTGCCCATTCGATTGGCTGATAGTAACATAATTCAAAATGCAAGTAATTTATTTCTTTTAAGGAACCCCAATATCTGCCCCATAAATTCTCTTTATTTTTGACACACATTGACATAGCTATAGGTTGAGTTGATGTCTCCTCAAAGGCGCTAAAGATAATTAAATTTTCTTTTGTTTTGAGGCTATTTTTAAAGAAATCATCGGTAAGATATTTGCTACCCCATACACCCCATCTCAAGCAATGTTGTTCATAAAAAAAATGCATAATATTCATTAAATCCTCATTAATATTTTTTTCAGTAAAAGTTTTGATTTTAATTTTTTGATTATTAATTGATTTTCTTTCTTTTCTGATATTTTTTCTTTGATTTGAATTAAATCTATTCAAGAATTCTTCAAAATTTTCTTCTCCTATTGATTCCCATTGGCTTCTTATATTGATCCATTTGTGATAATTATATTTATTTAATAGTTTCTCCCATTCTTTATCAATATATAAAAAATTACAGCTGAGTATATTATTCTTTTCAGCAAAAACTTCAATATAATTCAAAAGTATTTCAGTTATTTCTTGCTTATTTGAATTTTCTTTATATATAAATTGATATCCCTCTATAGGACTATAAGGACTCATACCAATAAGTTTTGGATAATAAGCTAAATTTAAATCTTGGGCTAATCTTGCAAATGATTGATCAAAAATAAATTCGCCGTAACTATGATTCTTCAAAAAAAGAGGTGCAATCCCATATAATTCTTTATCAAGATAAAGAAGAAAGTATAGCGGTTGCCATCCTGTTTTTTGAGACACACTTTTTGATATCTCAAGATTTAAAAGCCATTCCCATTCATAAAAAGGGTTATCTAATTTTTTTGAAAGATTATTCCAAACATCTTTCTCTATATCTTGAATCCTTAATTTAATTTCTATATTATATTTTTCATTAATCATGAGTAATAATCTTTAATTAATCTTTTTTGTGTAATGAATGAAGACTTCGCTTGTTTTTAATACCTTAGTCATTTTAATTTTCCATTTATTTTCAAAATTGAAAATTTCATTTTTTTCTTTAAAAGGGATCCATGTGTATTTGCCTCCAATAACTTTTGGACAAATAGTTATTTTAATTTCATCTATCAGATCTTCTTTAAAGAAAGATTCTATTAACTTAGCCCCTCCTAACAAGGCGATTCTTTTTATACCCTCCTTTCTTAAAATATTTAATGTATGAAGCCATGAATTTTGATAAAGTAGTTTTTTATCAAAATCAACGTTTGAATCTTTTATATTTCTATTTGAGCTGATTAACCATCTTCTTATAGGTTGATTGAAATAACCCCAACTTTTTGAGAAATTTTCACTATTTCCAGCAATAATGGATATTGGTTGATTAACTGATATTTCTTGTTTATTTTTTAAGAAATTCTTTTTTTTTATTAAGAAAGTCCCTTGATGCGCTTTTAATGTGCCAGAACCAAACAAAGTCGCATCAACTTTTGTAAGAGATGTATTTAGTAATTGTTTATCATATTCGCTCCCAAGATGTGTTTCTCCACCTTCAGGGAAAGCAATTCTTCCATCTAAACTACTAGCTATAACGAGTATTATTTCAGGTCTTTTCAAACTTGAGTTACAAGACTATTTTTAAGATTAATTTGTAGAGAATTACTTAAACTTTGTTCAACATAAATTTCGGCGGCGTTGTTTGGACTTTCTTGAAGTCTAATTTTATGCAGATTTGCTCCTATGTTTTTTATAGGATTGGATAATATATCAGAAATATATAAGGCGATGTTTTCACAGGTAGGTACACAAGTCTTAAAGTATTCAATATCTTTATTTAAAAATGTATGATCAAGTTGCTCAATAATTAGATCATCAATAATATTTTGAAGTGAAGGTAAATCACATATCATTCCAGTCCTTGGATCTATATTTCCTCTAACAGTTACATCAAGAAAATAGTTATGTCCATGGCCGTTAATTCTTGCACATTTTCCATAGATTTTTTTATTTTCATTAAGAGAAATCTCATCTTTAGCTAATCTATGAGCTGCATTAAAATGAGTTTGAACTGTTAATAAAGCTTCCATTTCTTTTCCATGATAATCTGCCCAAAGAGTAGGGCTTTCGTATAGTCTTAATGATGTTAATGGTAAATCATATTTTAGACGATTCCAAATAATTCTAACAAGAGCTTCCGTTGTAGGGAGGATTCCTGCATCATTAGACATATCAAATTCTGGCCAAACTTCATTTAGAAAACGGAAGTCTAATGGTCCAGTTACTTTATCTTTAATAGAATGTTTGACATCAGAAAGATTTAAAACCATCCCGTATGGATCTAGTTCACCTCCCATTGATACAATAAGCTCATAATTATGACCATGTCCTGGAGAAAAACTACATTTCCCAAAAAGAGCAAAATTTTCTTCAGGACTTTTTTCTGGAAGCCAATAGCGATGACTAGAACTAAAGCAGGCACGGCGAGTAATAACGCATTCACGTCCTTCCCCATGTTTATGATTGGAATAATTTAGTGCCATCTTTGCCTGTATTATTACTATCTTAAGGGCTCAAATACAAATTTGTCTTCATGGAAGAAACTTTTATCAATAACATTACTAATCTTTTAAAAGGTAGAAGTATATTTTTAATAGGTATGATGGCTTGTGGAAAGTCAAAAACAGGGCCAAAACTAGCTCACCTACTTAAATATAAATTTATTGATTTAGATTCATTAATTGAAAAAGTAGCTAAAAAATCGATTTCAAAAATCTTTGAAGAAGATGGAGAAAAGAAATTTAGAGTTTATGAGAGACAATGTCTCCAAGAAATTATTAAATATCCTTCACTTGTAGTTTCAACTGGTGGTGGGGTCATAACAAAAAACGAGAATTGGGGTATCTTAAGGCAAGGTATTGTAATCTGGATTGATCTTGAGAAAAAATATGCGATAGAAAGACTGAAAAATGATATTACAAATAGACCTTTGCTTAAGGGAAGAGATATAAAGGAAAATTATACTGAGATTTTCAAATCAAGGAAAAGCTTATATGAAAAAGCAGATTTAAGAATTAAAGTTCAACATGAAAATATCGAGCAAGTTACGAAAAAAATTATTAGTGAATTACATAAAAGAATATCTTCTTAATTTGGATCAATTCTTACAGCAAACCATTTTATAACATAGCCATTACTAACCTCTAGTTCACAGGTATCTTCTAGAAATTTTGATATAGTTTCTTCCTTTTCAAAATTTTCATTTTGATTTATTGTTGTAATATCAATCTTTTTAAACCAATCTTTTAACCAATTTATAGCTTCTTCTCTTGAAACGATTCTCTCTTTCTTATCAGGTTCTAATAAAACAAAATGATCTTCAGATCTTATTAATGGATTTGACATGATAAATTTTTTTTTAGGCCTGATTTGCTTGTTTTTTTCTCAAGTAATTAATTTTACCGAAGTATACGCATTGCCTAGTAAAAATATAGAGCAATTTTTAATTAATAGGGAAAATATATGGCCTAATTGGAATTTAACTAAATTAAAATCATCAAATATAAATCAGGATTTAATTTATCCTAAATGGTTTGAAGGTGACTGGATTGTAAAATCTGAAGATTTAAATAATAATTTGCAAAAACCAATAATTTATAAGGTCAATTTTTTAAAAAATGAAATGGGTAGTATTGTGGGTAATAGATCTAAAAATTCAGAGTCAATAGGAAAAGAAATCTTTGGTGATCAGCTTCA
This sequence comes from uncultured Prochlorococcus sp., assembly GCA_902624105.1. Classification (GTDB taxonomy): domain Bacteria; phylum Cyanobacteriota; class Cyanobacteriia; order PCC-6307; family Cyanobiaceae; genus Prochlorococcus_A. The sequence continues at coordinate 27,026 of CACNWH010000001.1, forward strand.
AAAAGTAAAAATTGATCCAAAGTCTTTTAATAACCAAGTTATATATTTAAAAGATAATGAATATATAGATTCTAGAGTAACAGGAAGAAATCAAATCTTTGATAGTGACCTGTTTTTTTCAGATGAGTTTTTTATTCAAACAAACCATAAAAATGGTATGTCTCGTATGAATCAGGTAGAAATTATGAGCAAATTTTATAAATGTAATTCAAAAGATAATACCAGTAACAAAATAAATGATGATATTTGTGGTTTCCAATATGTGGCAACTTATGGGTCAAGAGTAGGGGAACCAAATATAAAAGCAATAACTACTAATAAATATAGATTAACTTTTAAATCTTCTGAGATTGAGCACTAAATATTAATTCTTCTAAATTATCTCTCCACTGGAATATATTTTCTAAGTAAGGATTATTTATGAATTCTTGACAACCTTCCCCCTCTAAAATTGAACCGGAGGAGGTTGGGAATTTTAATAAGGATAGTTGAGCAGCAATTGATATATCAGCTATCGATAAAGTATCCCCAATTAAGAAATCTTTATTTATCAATGATTTAGATAAAGCTTCTAAAATCTTTTGTAAGTCAATATTGCTTTTATTTGATAAAACAATATTGGATAGTTTACTAACATTATTAAAAGGTAATTTATCAATTACACCTTTTAAAGAAGAGGGAAAATCATCTGGAACTAATGCACTTCTCAATCGAGGATTTTCTAAGGCCGATGTTATCAAAACTTTTTTACAAGTAGAAGCCATTGTTGTATCTGCCCAGTCTTCAATTAATTTCGATTGAGCTAATAACATTGGATCCTCAGGAAATAATTTATTTGATTCATATTTATTGTCTATATATTCGCAGATCTTTGAAGAATCACTAATAATTTGGTCATTATCATCTTTGATAACTGGTAATTGCTTTTGACCAGATATTTGGAAAATTTCAATTTGGCCTATGCCAGGCTTAACTTCTTCAATACGATATGGGATTTTTTTTGCATGAAGCGCCATTCTTACTTTTAGACAAAAAGCGCTATGCCTAAATTGATATAATGTAATCATAAAACTATGGTTTTTAAAAACTTAGCTAAAAAAGCAATCTTTTTGTGGGGTTTATGGGCGAATTCTTTTCTAATGTAGCAAGATACCCTAAATACTTAATTACAATTATTGTTGGTGGAATTGTCGCTTTATTAGGACCTTTATTTAAAAATATATCAAATCCTGTAACCGCTGTTGCTTTAATCTCTTCTATTATCAGTGCAATCATTACAATCTTTTTTGTTTTGCAGGCAATGACTAATTCCAATCAATTATAAATTTATGTCGCAAACTCGTCGAATACAAAGAGTTTCTTCTCTTTTAAAAAAAGAATTAAGCTTAATATTAAATAATGACCTAGACGAACCAATAATTTCAGATAATTTTATATCTATTTCTAAAATTGAAATTTCCCCAGATTTGTATTATTGCAAAATCTATATCACTAGTGCAGTTGAGGATGAAAAAAAAGAGAAAATGGTTGATAACTTGAATAGTTTGAAAAGTTTTATTAGACATAAGTTAACTCAAAGGGTTGAAATGAGAAGAATTCCTGAATTAACTTTTAAGATAGATAGAGCTTTAGAAAAAGGTTTAGCTGTATTGAAAGTCCTTGATAAATTAAGAGATCAAAAAAATAACTTATAAATTGAATTATGAAAGAAATTAAATTACCTTTGCAAGATAGAAATATTGTAATTACACGTGCTAAAGGTCAAATTTCTGAGGTAAAAACAATTTTTAAGAATGCAGGGGCTTTCATCTTTGATTTGCCTGCGTTGATTATTGATTATCCCGATGATATGACACGTTTAGATAAGGTAATAGATCAAATAAATAAATTTGATTGGATTATTTTTTTAAGTAGTAATGGGATCAAGTATTTAAACAAAAGATTATTAGATAAAGGTTTATCTTTAAAAACATGTTCTAATGAGTTTAAAATCGCTGTTGTAGGTGAAAAAACTGCCCAATATTTAAGTGGTGCTGGTATAGTTGCTGATTATATCCCTCCAGACTTTATAGCTGAGAGTTTAGTAAAACATTTCCCTTCCCCTTTAAAAGACTTGAGTATTTTAATTCCAAGAGTTCAAAGTGGCGGAAATAATCTTATTATCGATAATTTGCTTAGCCGCGGAGCTTTGGTAAAAGAAGTAGCTGCATATGAATCAAGATGTCCAGAATCAATTCCTTTGGAGACAATAAATGCTTTTCAAAGTAGAACCATTGATGCAATATTATTCTCAAGTGGTAAGACAGTTAAAAATACTGCTTTTTTATTACAAAAGCATTTCGGTCGAGAATGGAAAGCCATCCTTCGTGAAGTAAAGTTATTTAGTATTGGTCCTCAAACGACTTTGGAGTGTCACAGAAATTTTGGAAGAGTTGATAAAGAAGCTGATAAATATACTTTTGAAGGTTTACTTAAAGCAACCATAAATTATTTTAGTGAGGAATATTAAGTGAATAGTTTTTTTCGACAAGATTTTTGAATCTATCTATATTTGCCTGTAATTCATTGGTTACCATTTTCCCTAAAATATTTTCTTCCATTAATCTTGCAATCATTTTTGGCAATTCATAAGTTACTGAAAGATTGACTGATGTTGAGTTTGTATTTTCTGAACTAAATATTACTGAACCCTTTGTTGGTAAGCCTCCAATTGATTCCCATTTTAATTTTTGTCGTTCAATTCTTTCTGTGATTTGAGCTTTCCATTTAAATCTAAAACCATTTGCTGCAAGAGTCCACTCAGTTAAATCAGGAAGTGTTGATGTCTCTTGATCAATTGTTTTAACGGACTCTATCCAGCTCATCCAAAGAGGCATGGAATCTAAATCACTCCAGGTATACCAAACATTTTCTAATGGAGCATTTACAGTCGTTATAACATCATGCTTAAGCCAAATTCCCATAATTAGCTAACAGCGAGATTTTTCGCTAATTTTACTTCTTTATTAAGCATAACTGAGGCTGCTAAATGACCACTCATTGTAGCACCTTCCATTGAATCTATGTAGTCTTGCTTAGTATAACTTCCTGCAAGGTAAAAGTTTTCTATCGAAGTTTTTTGATTAGGTCTAAATGGATCCATCCCAGGTGATTCTCTATAGAGAGATTGCGGTATTTGGACAACATTGCTCCATAAAAGTTTTAAATTCTTGGATGATGGGAATAATCTTCTCACTTCTTTATCAATTTCTTCAGTAATTTTTTCTTTCGATCTACCCATCCAGCGATCTCCTGGAGTAAGGACGCACTGCAGTAATGAACCCATATTTTCTTTTTTGTAGTCAACAGGACTTGTTAGTGCAAGATCAGCAAAACAACTAAATGATGCATCTGCAGAGTATAAAAGATTATTTAATCCTGAAGGCTTATTTACATTTGTATTCTTTTTATTTAATTCAGTAACCCAGCCGTCATATCTTAGTTGAATTGTCGCTACGGCAACAGCTCTCAATTTATTGATACCTTGAAATTCCTTTAATTCATACCATTCTTTAGGAATTATTTTTTTTATTCCAGGGACATCACAAGCTGCCAAGTATTTATCTGCGGATATAGATTTTTCCCCTTCAGATGTATCTATTAATAATTTATCAACAATATATGATGAAGAGTTCTTTTGATAACAGATTTTTTTAACTTTGTGATTTAAGTGTATTTTCGCACCTTTTTTTGTTAAGTAATCTACGATTGGCTTAGTTAGCCACTTATGGGGTGATCCTTTTAATAAATTAAGCTTAGATGCTTCTGTTTTTGCCGCAAACATCATAAAAATCGTCAACATACAACGAGCAGATATATCATTGCAATTTATAAAGCCTAAGGCATACGCTATCGGGTCCCACATTCTTTTTAAACTTCTTTCACTTCCCCCATGGTTTATGAACCATTGTTTGAAACTTATTTTATCAAGATCTCTTATGATCACCATCGCTCCTTCATAATCAATTAATCCTCTCACGATAGGACTAGTTCCTAATGCGAGTGCATTTCTAATTTTATCAACTATATTTAATTGTTCAGTTGTAAAAAAAGCCTTTAAGCCATTAAAGGGTGCTCCAATAGGAAATCTAAAATCCAATGATTTAAGATCTCCCCCATTATTTATGAAAAGATGTGTGTGCTCTTTAGGAAGTACATTTTCTAAAGCCCCAACCTTCTTCATTAATTTAAAAAGGTTTGCGTAATTATAAAAAAACACATGCAGACCCATTTCTATATGGTTACCTTCATTATCTTCCCAACTTCCTACTTTGCCTCCCCAAAAGGATCGGCTTTCATATACGTCAACAGAATGACCAGAATCTACAAGATCTACTGCTGCTGTCAACCCAGCCAAACCAGAACCAACTATCGCTATTTTCACGTTTTAATTTAATTATAACAAAAATAATACGTATTTATAACAAAAGAATGTCCTAAGGGTATTAGGAATGCACCAAGCTAATCATTCTTATAATATAGGTAATGAGTTACTTCAAATATGACAGAAACCAAAATTAATGAAAAATTAAAAAATTCTGATGATGGGAAGGGAATACTTATTACTGGTACCGCAATACAACAAATATCGAATTTGATTAAAAATCAAGTTGATAAAAAGGCACTGAGAGTTGGAGTAAGATCTGGAGGATGCAGTGGAATGAGTTATACAATGGATTTTATTGGAGAAGATGAGATAAATTCAGATGATAAAATTTATGATTATTCACTAAGCGAGGATGTCGCTTTTCAAGTTGTATGTGATCCGAAAAGTTTACTTTATATCTATGGGATGCAGTTAGATTTTAGTACTGAACTTATTGGGGGAGGATTTAACTTTACTAATCCCAATGCATCGCAAACATGCGGATGTGGTAGTTCTTTTGCTGTTTAAACAACTTTAGAAATATGAATGATATTGAAGCAGAATTTAATGCAGCTTTATCTAGATATGAAGCAGGAGAAGATTTAATACCTTTAGTGGATGATTTTAAAAAAATAATTAATCAAATTCCTAATCATTTTGCTGCTTGGACTTGTTTATCATGGCTTTATTTGTTGCTAAAAAATAATAACGAAGCACTATTAGCAGCTAAACAAGCTGTTAAATTAAATGGTCAAGATTTGCAAGCACGTATGAATCTATCTTTAGCTTTATTAGCTACAAATACAAAAGGTGTGAGAGAGAATATTGATTTAATTAAAAGGATTATGATTATGGCTCCTGATTTAGAGAAGGATCTTAAATTATCAGTTGAAGACGGGTTCTCAAAATATCCAGAATGGCCAGAATTAAAAAAAATTAAAAAGTGGTTGGATTTTTAGTTTGCCCAGAATTTTAGTATTAAGTAATGGTCATGGTGAAGATGTATCTGGATGCATCTTAGCGAGAAGATTAATTTCAATTGGAAATAAAGTTGAAGCTTTACCGATAGTTGGTTCAGGGGAAGCGTATAAAAAAGAAAAAATAAATATTATTGGCAAAACAAGAAAATTTAATACTGGAGGATTAGGTTATAACTCACTAAAAGGGAGATTATGTGATTTATTTAATGGTCAGATAAATTATTTTTTAAGAAAAATGTGGCTTCTTATTTTAATAAGAAAAAAATATGATTATTTCCTGGTAGTTGGGGATGTAGTTCCAATTTTTTTTGCATGGTTATCTAGAAAAAAATATTTTACATACTTGGTTGCATATTCAAGTCATTATGAAGGTAAATTGTCTCTCCCTTGGCCATGCAAATACTTTTTAAAGTCTTCAAATTCAATAAGAATTTATACGAGAGATCTTCTTACCTCTTTTGATTTAAGCAATCAATTAAAAAAAGAAGTTCTTTTCTTAGGTAATCCATTTATGGATAAATTATTAAAAAATAATTTTAAGTTTTCAAATAATTCATTTAATATTGCTTTATTACCTGGAAGTAGGATTAATGAGCTAATAAATAATTTTGATTTAATGCTAGATATTATTCAGAAACTTGCTAATTATAAATTTTTTAAAAAAATTGAATTTAATTTTGCTCTTTCATCAGATCTGAAGATGGAAAATGTTCAAAATAAATTAAAGATGAGAGATTGGCAAGTTGAGGAGATATTTTCTAATAATCTTAAACTTTTATATAGTTATAAATCTATTAAGGTTTTTTTTAACTGGAATTCATTTGAGAATATTTTAAGTAAATCTGATTTGGCAATAAGTATGTCTGGGACTGCGGCTGAACAAGTTGTAGGGATGTCAAGACCTGTAATACAAGTAGAGGGCAAGGGTCCTCAGTTTACCAGAGCATTTGCAGAAGCACAGCGTAGATTATTAGGTCAGCATGTTTATTGCTTTACAAATTTTTCTAGTAAAAATGAGCAGATTAATGGAACTATAGATTTGATTATCAAAATTATTTATCTAATGAAGTTAGATAATTCTTTCTTAAAATCTTGTAAAGAGAATGCTAGAAATAGACTTGGAAATAAAAATGCTACTGTAAAAATAACATCTGACATAGAAAAGTATTTAATCAGTGATTGATTTTATTTCAAGATTTGATTTTAAAAAATATTTGGATAATTTTTTATTATGTAATTTATTTATAGTAATTTTTAGTGCATTATTTTTTATATTTTCGTTGGTTATGGACATCAATGGCAAATCTATTTTTCTTAACTTTTTTAGGAGAATTTGGGAGCCTGTTATATTACCTGCAATATCAATTTTAATCTTTAGTACATTATTAATAGCATTTATTTCTTGGTTAAAGAATAAAGTGCTTCCTGAAGAAGAGGATATTTAAATTTAAAGAAATTATTTAACTTAATGCTTTTTATCTTTTGACCTTCTAGCAATAATTTAGCACCATCACCTAAAATTAATTTTAAGGTTGCACCTGGAACAGGTAATAAATTAGGCCTTTGAAGGCACTTCGCTAACGTTGATGAAAATTCTTTCATTTTGACAGGTTCTGGAGATACAGCATTAATTATTCCAGAATATTTTTTATCTTTTATTGCGTTAGCAATAATATCGCATAAGTCATCTATGTGAATCCAACTCATCCATTGATTACCGTTCCCAATAGGGCCTCCTAATCCAACTTTAAAGATTGGTAGCATTTTACCTAAGGCTCCACCATTAACTCCTAGTACTATACCAATCCGTAGAATGACTAATCTTGTAAAGAATGGTTTTTGAGAAGCGGCTTCTTCCCAATTTATGCATAACTTTGCAAGAAAATCTTCGCCACCAGGGCTTGTCTCATCAAATGTTTGATCTAAACTATTCCCGTAAAATCCAATAGCTGAGGCATTGATGATAACTTTTGGATTGATCTTATTTTTTTTTAGATTTTTCATCAAATTAGAAGTGGTATTTATTCGGCTCTTTTCAATCTCTAGTTTTTGTTCCTCTGACCATCTCTTATCAGTAATAGGTTCGCCACTAAGATTGATTATGCCATCGCAACTTTTAAGTTGATTTAAAAGGTTAATATCATTCCAACTTTTCTCTTTAGCCAAATTCAATTTCAAAAATGCAATCTTTTCAAAAGAAGAATTAATCTTTAACTGATTAATATTTTTTCTACTAATTAGACATAATTCATGCCCATCAGATATTAATTTTGGGATTAAACTCTTTCCAATAAACCCAGTGCAACCTAACAATAAAATTCGCATTTTTTTTTTAATATTATTAAACCTTAGATAATTTTTTTATTTTCTGTAGCTATTTTGGAAATATTCCTTGTTTTATTTTGTAAGATGTATTTTTATCTCTAAATTAATAGATTATCATTAAATTTTGATCTTGAATTTATGACAGAATCAATACAAAAGAAACCACTAAAAAAAGGAAGTTTAGTCGTCCTTAATTGGGAGAAATATACAAACAGCGTTGAATCTTTAGCTAGTGATACTGAATTACCAAATTATGTATTTGAGGGTCCAGGTGAAATTCTTGCTATTAAAGAGGATTATGCTCAAGTAAGATGGAGAAGGCCAGTGCCGGATGTATGGTTTAAGCTAGAGCAGCTTAAAGAATATACTCCGGAGGAGAGTTGATATTTAAAAGGAAATATTTCTCTTATCAATGTTCATCTTTGATTGAATTCTTTTAGCCTCTTTCATCATTTGCTTTCCATCAAATAAATAGTCATCAACATATCCTTGTGTATATCTATCTAATTCATCTATTGCATCTTGAACTTGAGAGAAACAATGATACAAGTCCAAGCCAATAGAGGAAATAGAACTTGGAACTGCCTGAGATTTAAAAAGAGATGAGGCCTTTTCAATTTTTTTTCTACTTTCATTTAAATAAGAACTAAATTCATCCATTAGTTCATCATCGTAAGGATCAGCTGAGAGCTTTTTAATTTCATCATTTAAAGGTTTTATTACTTGCGAGATGACTCTATTGATGGGACTATATATCGTTTTTATCCAATTTTTAATATCTTGATCTTTATTTGTTGAGTTATTTTTTTTATTTTTTAGTTCTGATGACCAATTTTCATTTTTACTAACAGCATATTTTTCGTTATTAAAAAGTGATTTGTCAAGGATGGCTTTTTTTTGGGGATCATTCAAAGTCTCCCACGCGAGCTGTAAAGCTAGGAACTTTTCATTATCTCCTCCAGTATCAGGATGGTATTTTTTAGCTAATAAACGATATGCAGACTTTATTTCATCTCTGGAAGCATTTTTCTTTAAACCTAGTTCTTTATAAAAATTTTTCATTACTAATTTTGTTATAAATATCCATCATTTCTAGCTTGAATAGATGTATTCGAATCAAACATGGCCGTAGATAAATATCTTTCTCCAAAGCTTGGCAAGATTACAATAATTCTTTTATCCTTAAATTCTTTTCTCTTTCCTATTTGTATTGTTGCTGCGAGTGCAGCACCACTACTGATCCCTGATAAGAGGCCTTCCGTGTTAGCTAAAACTCTTCCAAAATAAAATGCTTCCTCATCTTTAATTGTTAAGATTTCATCAATTAAATCTTTTTTTAATACTTTTGGAATAAAACCAGCTCCGATTCCTTGAATTTGGTGAGCGCCAGGACTTTTACCTGATATAACAGCGCTTTTTTCGGGTTCAACAGCAAAGATCTTACATCTTGGATTTACTTCTTTGAGAAAACTAGCGCAGCCAGTAACAGTGCCACCTGTACCTACTCCAGTAACCAGACCATCTATATTATGATTGGATTGTTCCCATATTTCCTTGGCTGTTGTTTTTGCGTGAATTTCAGGATTTGCAGGATTTTCAAATTGATTAAATTGAAAGCTATTATTTATTTTGTTTGCTAGTTCTTTCGCTAGGTTTAGGGCTCCTTTCATTCCCTCATAACCAGGCGTTAGTCTTAATTCTGCTCCGTATGCCCTTAACATTGCTCTTCTCTCGATACTCATTGTATCTGGCATGGTAAGTATTAATTTATATCCTTTAGCAGCTGATACCATGGCTAGGGCAATTCCAGTATTTCCACTAGTAGCTTCTATTAAAGTTGTTTTCCTGGGAGATATAAGACCTTGCTTTTCTGCTGATAGTATCATTGAATAAGCGATTCTGTCCTTGACAGATGCAGAAGGATTAAAACTCTCTAATTTAGCAATGATTTCTGGATAACATTTATATACTTTTCTAATTTTATTCAGTTTTACCAATGGTGTGTTACCAACAAGGTCAGTAATATCGTTAGCAATATCCATATTTTGGTAATTTCTAAATTAATTAAAAAAAATCAATAATATATTAATAATAAACTTAATTTATTATTTTTTAAGGAAATACTCTATTTTTACATATATCTTTTTTCATTGGAACTTTCTATAGTTAATCTATATATTAGGTTTAAAAATTTTTATGTTCACTTTAGAAATATCTCTAAGATATTCACCATTTCCAATTTCCATACAAAAGAAAGAACATGATGATGTTTTAAGGGTTTTTGAGCAGATTAAAAACGCAATGAGAGGAAATGAAAATTCTGTATTAATTGATTTGTCATGTGACAAAATTAAGAGTAAGTCTATAGCCGTGTTGTCTAGCGAAATTATTGCTGTGCAAATTTATGAAAAGTCCGCAATAGCTGGGGGTTCAAAAAGGCCAGGTTTCTCTTTAGAAAGCTAACTAATGTCTAACTATGGAAAATTAAAAAAGAATCAAAGTACAAAATTAATTTTTCAAGATGTACATTTTGCTTGGCATGATAAAAAAGATTCTGTTATTAAAAATTGTAGTTTTTCTCTTTCAAAACCAGGTTTATGGATGCTAGTTGGAGAAAACGGATGTGGTAAAAGTACACTCCTAAAACTAATAAAAGGAATTTTGCAACCAACTCATGGATATATTAATAGACCTTCAAATTTATCTTTAGTATTTCAAAACCCAGATCATCAAATATTGATGCCTACTTGTGGAAGTGAATTAATTTTAAATATTAAAGGTAATTTTAGTAAAAGAGTTATTAGTCACAAAGTTAAAAGTTCTTTAAATTCTGTAGGTTTAGAAGGTTTTTGGAAAAGACCTATACATACTTTAAGTGGGGGGCAAAAACAGAGACTGGCAATAGCTTCTGCACTTATAAGTGAAAGTAATTTTATTTTAATGGATGAGCCAACGGCACTTTTAGATAAACTGAGTAGAAGAAAAATACTTGATATCACAAAATCTTTGATTCAAGATGAAACTCATCCTAAAACTGTTTTATGGATTACTCATAGGTTAGATGAATTAGTTTATGCAGATAAGGTATCTGTAATGAAAATGGGTAAATTATCATCTTGGCAAGATCCAAATAATTTAAAATATAATTAACCCCCCCTTGTCATTTGGTGGGTATAAGAGCTAAATTTTTATTATTCCTCGGTAGCTCAGCGGTAGAGCGATCGGCTGTTAACCGATTGGTCGCAGGTTCGAATCCCGCCCGGGGAGTTTTTATGTCTTGAAAAGTCATGCAAAGTCACCTACTTGGTGACTTTTTTTATTTCTATGTCTAGGTTCTGAAAGAAAATGTCTAGACGAATGATAACATTGTAGTGCAATTATATAGGTCTTTTTATTCGTCTTTTAGTAAGAATATTCGTCCATATTTTTATCACTTCTAAGATATAAAAAAAGACCTCTATTTCTAGAGGTCTTTTTAAGGTCTTATTGAATCAAGTGTATCCTTGTTTCCACTGATTTAGTAAAACCACTCCTACACACATATATAAGTTATCCCACATATTCTTCTTCTGTGGGAGGGAGCATTGAAATGTTACTTAACTGTCACATGTGCCAATTATGAAAAAAATTATTAAAAAACACCCTAATCTTTTGAATCGGGGCGTTTAGTGATCAGAAATTATTGTGTGAGGAGTTTTCTGATGTATCTAATCTAATCCTAAAAGTATTAATTACTAATTAATCTTTTAAGATTGACAGGATATTTAAAATAAAGAAATTATTAGATTTATTGATGTATAAGGAACTTAATTACGATAATGATGGATTAGATCCATCAGAAGAATATTTCAGAAAGAAGAAAAAAGGTGATGATGAGGATACGTATTTCCCTCCAGAAGAATCAGAACCTCCACATTATTGAGAGCATAAGAAACTTGGAAGAGATATTAAAAATATCTTGTTGGAATTCAGATTAGGCAACTCCCTCTTCAAAGAGAGGTAAGTTTTTTATTGAGAAATTTGATTCTGATGTTATTTTTCTTAAAGAAGGATATGAGACTCTCCTTCCAATAGATGGATATATAATTTCTTCTCATGAGGATTATGGTTATAGAACTAAAAATGGTCGTAAGAAGGTAATTCTTTGGTCAAGAAATGAATGGACTCAAATTGATCAATTAGGTTCAAAGGCAATTTCATCAGGAAGATTTATTTCAAGTTTTACAAACGGCATAAGAGTTATAGGTGTTTGTATACCATGGAGATTTGCTCATGTCAGCACAGGTAGAAAAGATCGCAAACCATGGGAAGATCATCTTTCTTTTACTCAACATTTAAGTTTTCCAAATCAAAGAACTATTATTCTTGGAGATTTTAATCAGAATATTCCCAATAAGAGTCAACCAGAAATCGTTTTTTCCTCTCTAAAAAATATGATTGATGGGTTTAATTTATTGACTACAAATATGGGTCTTATTCATATAGTTACTTCAAGTGATTTAAATGCAGAGGGTATAAAGAGAATTGCAACTGGCAATAATAGTGACCATGATGGAATAATTTGCTTAATTAATTTAAAAAAATTTAACCAATGAAAATAAACTTTTATAAAAGTCTTTTACCTTATCTTCCTTGGTTAACTTTTATCTTTGGATTATTTCACTTAATAGGTGATTTAGGTAGGCAAAATGGATTTGGTCAAATTTGGAATATTGGTTTATTAATTGCACTCTTATCTCAACAATATTGTCAAAGAAAAGGGGCATTTAAATTTCATTTTTTATTGAGTAATTACAATCTAAATTCCGACATATCAACAATATTTGGATATTTTCTAGGATTTTTATTATGGGGTGCAAGTTCCCAATACCTCTTTGTAGATATCCTCGTTAAATATAGAGATTTGATTCCATCATTTGTAGAACCCTTTCTATATCTAATAGGGATCTTTATTTTATTTATTGGTTCTTTTTTTCCCTTTTATGAGAGTCAAAAAAAAGGTTAAATCATTAAAAAATTTAAATTAATAAACTTTGCAATGAGCACTTGTTGGATGCTCTATACATTCTTTATCCCAGAAATCTTGCTTTGCTTCTTTTGGTAATTTGTAATTAAAATCATGCATTCTCCACATATCTGAAGTGGCATTTCTAAGAGCATTGAACGGAGTAGTGAGTTTCATAAAGCGTCCTAAATCTCTACTCTTTAATTATCCCACATATCTTAAATTTTAACTTTCATCATTAAGACAATTAATAAATCTAAATTTTAAAAATTAATTTTATAATTTATTAATGGATTTATTTATTTCATCAATAAAGGGCAAATTAGTACAAAATAATAAAGTTTTAAAAAATACTAAACTTTTTATCCCTAAAGAAAAATACATTAAAGGAGATTTAACAACTCCTGCATCAATTAAAAATATTCAATCAATATCTGAATCAATTTTGGATATCTTTATAAGACCGATGGGTTTAAATATTTCTTCTAGAGAAATGCTAGAACTTAGTCAAATAGATATTTGTAAGAAATACACTAATGGAGAATGTCCTCCAAATAGAAGCAAAGATAATTTAACGAGAGGATGGAGTTATTTGGTTGCAGGAGTAATGCATAGATTTTTCCATACAAATTTTGATTTATATAAGGTCTTATGCCCTCTTGATAAAAATATGAGAGATTATCACTGGTGGTTAGAATCTAAATGTAGAAATTATGTGATTGATCTAACTGAAGAGCAATATTTAAATCAAGGAATTACAAATATTAGAGACAATGGTCAAATAACAAAAAGTATGGGTCACTCCTATGGGAATAAAACAAAATATATGGCGTATATTATCGCAACAAAAAATGCACCAGATGCAGTATTTATTAAAGATATAAAATCAAGGTCTTATATAAAATAATTAACTTCTACTAATTTAAATCTTTCGAAAAAATTAAACATATCCATTACTTATAGTTGGAGATTCTTCATCACAATACATGATACAAGGATCAGATTTAAATATTTTTCTATAGTCATCATGCAATCTTTCAGTTGCAAACCTTTCTTTTGATTTTAAAGCATGTCTTATCAAATCCATCTCATTGAATTTTCGATTAAGGATGGTGAAAGGAGTAGTTAGTTTCATGAGTTCTCCTAGATCTTTTTTATATTGTCGCTCGATTTGTATTTTATTTGTAGAGTGTTTTTGCTCAAGTAATAATGCTTTGTGGTTCTCAGCACTATATTTTTCTATCTGATAGGAGTATAAAAATACAGGAGTCAAGTTAACTTCAAACATTTAGGCGAACGAAGTTCAAGACTCGAAAGGGGCAAAAACATGCCCCCTTTATTTTTTGGAATATAGTTGTTATTTTTTTACTTTTTATCAAATCCACAATATTATTTTTTCATAAAATTATTATTCTTGTTATTATTTTTAATTTTTTTGGAAGGTCTCCTTCTTTGAACAAACGATGAATTGTTGATATTGAAATCCCAAGAAACTCAGAAACTTCCTTAATCGTGAAAAGGGGGATATTTTGTGTATCCAAGTATCGGTGATTTAGTCTTAAAAGAGAAATGAATCAATGAATGTTTTGGTGATTCAAAAAAATCTTAAAAAAAAATAGTTAGTGTAATACAAAAATATAATGAAATAGGTTTGATAGTAGTAATACTGGTTCATTATATACTGCTTTTAAATTCGCTCAGGGAGTTATATCACATAAACATTACTGTGTCATAAGATCATTAACGGTCTTTCTTAATAGCCATAACAGTAAAATCAAAAAAATCACTAGACCACAAACATTTATAATTGGTTGTCTTTTTGTGCGAAATGTTTTTTATTTGATCGCTATGTTCGTTATCCTCAGTCGCAATAGATTAAACAATGATTATTGGTTGGATTTTCCATGCATTCTTTCTCCCAGAAGTTCTTAATTGCAGGTGGACATTTCTCAAGTTCTTTTGGTGTTTCCTTCATCTTTTCGCCTGCATAATTAAATGCATTTAAGTATCTTGGAAGGATTGAAAATTGATTGAATAGTTTCATGAGACCTCCTAGATCTATACTTTAATTATCCTCCTATTGTTATTAGATTTAAAGGTCGGTTTTAGGAACAAGAATGCATGTGTTAATAACTAATTAATTAAGTAATAATAAATCACTAATACCCATTTCTAATATTTGAATTTTCTTTTATGTAAAATATAAAAAAGCGATCAGATTTAAACATTTTCTTATAATCATCATGCATTCTTTCAGTTGCAGATTGTTCTTGTAATATGTTTCCATTTCTTATAAAATTTATTTCGCGTAATTTTCGATTAAGACTGGTGAAAGGAGTAGTTAGTTACAAAAGTTCTTCTAGACCTTTTTTTATTTTCTCCCGATTTGTAGAGTGTTTTTGCTCAAGTAATAATGCTTTGTGGTTCTCAGCACAATATTTCTCTAATTGACAGGATTATAAAGAATACAGGAGTCACAAGAACTTCAAATCACCACTCATTTTGGGAAAGAAGTTCAAGACTCGAAAGGGCAAAAATATGCCTCTTTATTTGTGTCATTCAAAACGATTGTATGAACCTCAAAATATTTGTGAGAAATATTTTTTAACTCTGCTAATTTAATTGGAATGGATAATTCAGGTGTCGAACTTATCCATTAATAGAGAGACATTAATATGGATTAGTGTCTTGTATGTACTTCTTACTCTCTACATAAATGACCTTGAGAGATCGTTCACTTTCAAGGTCATTTTTGTTTTCATTAATATTTTAATAAGAGCTGTTTTATGAATCTAAAATTATCGCAATGAAAATTTCAAGATGATACTTGCATAAAAAAAGGACCCTATTTCTAGAGGTCTTTTTCCGTGTCTACCGAATTAAGTGTATCCTTGTTTCCACTGCTTCAGTAAAAACACTCCTGCACACATATTAAACACTATGCTATTTATTTTTTCTGTGAGAGGGGAAAGTAGAATGTTTCTAAACTGTTATATATGCCAATTTTCATAAAATTTATTTAAGGGTCCACTGTTTTTTGAATTTATTCGTTTACTGACCTTAACTCAATTTTTGTTAACGATTTAAGTATTAATATATAATCGATAAGCATTAAATTAATGCAATATAAATTTCTATTTTTTCCAAAAATAGATAAACATTTGATAACTGATTTTTAGAATCAATAGTTGCTTTATTTGTTTAGATTAATCTCCATCCAAAATATTCCTTTTTTGATAATTGCTGTAAGTTCACTTTCTTAACTTTGAGTATTCGCATTGCCTAATCCTATAATTACTATCAAGATCATTTTCAAATTGTGGCATTATAAATATGTTGATTTGTTTAAATTTAATATTACACAATCTTTCATCATAATTTTATAGGATTCGATAGAATTAAAAAAAATCTGTTTTATATGGTTTTGCCTTCCTCTCAAGTTGTAATTGGATTATTGTTCATAAGCATTGGAATAGCGGTGACTTTTGATATCAGAATTGATTTATTGAAAAATAAAGAATAAGTTAAAAAATTAATTTCATAAAATGCTAATTAGTCAAATTTAGATAATGAATAATAAGCACCCAGTAATAAATCCACTTATATGTCCTAATAGACTTACTCCTGGGAATAAAGAGAAAATCAATCCCATAAAGCAAATTGTTTTTGACATTTTTTGAATTTCATAATTCGATTTCAACCCAATTTTTTTTCTTAAAAAATAACCCTTACCATAAAAAGAAGTTAATAGTAAGAATCCAAATGAAGCATAAATTATTCCACTAAATCCTAAAGCGGCATAATTTGGATAGATATTCAAAAAATATGATAATAGCCTCTCGTAAACCCAGATAATAAAAAAATTTAAAAAAGAACAAATTAAAATAAATTTCAGATAAAAAAATCTGCTTTGCATTTTAAGTCTTATCAAAAAATATCTAGTTATAATAATTCCACCAAGATTGCTTAATAAATGATTTATATCTGCATGTATCAGAATTGATGTCAAAATTCTATAGGGTTGTTCACTAATTAATCCTGGTATAAAGTATAAATTTTCTTTATTAATTAATCTAATTAAGTCTGTAAGAATGAAAAATAAAATTAAAATAGAAGCACTTACAATGTACTGCCAATCATATTTAGATATTGAATAATTAATAGCCATGAGTATCTTTTTTATAAATTAAAAATATTTCTTATTAAGAATAATAGAGCCTGAACAGGGGCTTATAAATCTCTTGACTTTATATTATCTTCAGTAAACTTTGCAATTATTACTTGATGAATGATGTATACATTCTTTTCCCACTTAATCTTGCTTTGCTTCTTTTGGTAATTTTTAATAAAAATCATGCATTCTCCAAATATCTGAAGTTGCATTTTTTAAAGCAGCGAATGGAGAAGTGAGTTTCATAAAACCTCCTAGAGCTTTACTTCTATTTTCGCGCCATTTTTATTAGATTTATAGAGTGTTTTGCTCAAGTAATAATGCTTTGTGCTTCTCAGGACTATATTTCTTTATTTGAATTGAGTAGATAGAATATATAATTGAAAAGAGATTCAAACCTTTAGGAAAAAGAAGTGCAAGAATCGAAAAGGGGAACATATGCCCCTTTATTTAGCTTTAATTGCTAAGTATATTGCCAAAAAATTTGGACAAAAATTATCGATGTCAAAGTTAAAAAAAGATATTAAGGGCCGAGAATATATTTTTTGTGAAGAAAAAAATATGAGGGAGTATGCCTGTTGTAATTTATGGAATAAAGAAAAAGTATTATCTTTTAATAAGTATGAAGCTGCAGCAGTAGAAATATTTAATAATGATGTCACTGAATATTTTACTTTTACACCACAATTCGGAAGATTTGAAGGATTTACAGATCTTTTTAATTATATAGAGTTTTGGTTAAAAGAGAATGAGATTCTATTTACTAAAGTCGATGTAAATGTATATGAATTAAGTGCTCTGATTTTTAAGATAGATTTAGAGACAATGGAGTTAGGCTTAGAGATAGAAAGAATTAGTGGAGGTGAATGTTTTACCTATAGATACAGAGAAGAAGAAAAATCATTTTTTGACATAAATAATAATAAGGATTTAACTGTGAAAGAATGGGGATGGTATGAGGCATCTTATGAAGACGAAGAATATGAATATGAGGATATTGATCCACAATTTTAATTTTGTCTTATTGATAATATTTGATAACCTCCACGAAAAATATAGTATTAAATTTAGATTTTATTAATCCAATATTTTTTGCGAACAAGAGAATTACTTTAGTTTTAAATGGCCTTTCATATTTAAACGAATGTTTCCTTGTTTACATTTTTCCTGAAATAAATAATTTACACAAATTTAAAATTAGACATAAATTTTTATAGGTAAGCCACTTAGGTAAAAAAAATTCTCACATAGCAATATTTTCAATAAAAAATAAATTAATAAGCATAAAGTATTTATTGCTGAATTAGAAATTAATTTATTAATTGCCCTAATTTCATATTTTAATTTGCCTTAATATAAAATTACTGAAATATTAAATACAAAAAAATATTTTTTGTAAATAGTTATTAATCTAGATAATCTATAGCAGATGAATATTATTTTCTGCATTGTAAATGTAATGATTGATCTAAAAAGAAATAGCAAAAAGGAACCAACAAGAGCTACTGGATTAAGATCTAGGAACTCATCTATTTATTCTCCTAATCAAAAAGAAGATTTTAAAATTAGTAGAGGAAAATTTTCTAATTTTTTAACTTGCAAGAGATGTTTTTACTTGGATAGAGTGAAAGGTTTAGATCCTCCAGGTACTCCTGGATGGACTTTGAATGAAACAACAGATTTATTATTAAAGAAGGAATTCGATTATTGCCGAGAGAGACAAATTCCTCATCGATTATTTATCGAAAATCAATTAAATAATGTTGTGCCTTTTGATCATCCAGAAATAGATAATTGGAGGGATTCTCTCCATAAAGGACTAATGCTTCGTCATAAAAATACTAATATTATTTTAACTGGAGGAGTAGATGATATTTGGCAGCATAATATTTCAAAGCAATTAATCATTGTTGATTACAAATCACAGGCAAAACTTGGAAGAGTAGATAAACAAGACTATCTTGAAGATCCCTATCATGAGGCATATAAAATTCAAATGGATTTTTATGCTTATCTTCTTTCTGGGATGGGATTTGATCTCCATCAAACGTCATATTTCTTAGTTTGTAATGCAAAAAGAGATCATCAAGAATTCAATAAAAGAATGAATTTTGACGAATATTTAGTACCCTACAATTGGAATATTAATTGGATTGAAAAAAAAATTGATGAAATGGTCAACTTAATGAATGATAGTCAAATCCCAGAACAGAACCTATCATGCAAAAACTGTGCTTATTCAGAACAATATGCCAAAGTGATTAGTCATGAATTAAAAGAAGATAAAGTAGAAATTCAAGGCAGTCTTTTTTAGAAAATTAATTATTTAAAAAATTTATTTCCAATTTATTTGATCCCACCACTCCCTAACTTTTGAAATGCTGCCATACCAATTCTTTCCAAAAATTCCTCCATGTACTGTTTTAGGTAAAATAATTTTTTGAGAATTCTTTAAAAGTGATGATGACAATGGAACTAAACCATCTCCACTTTCATTTTTATCTCCTGAAATTGATTTATATGAATTTCTCGCAATAAGTTTTGTTAAAAGAGAAGTTTGTCTCGAATTTATTTCTACTTCACCTCCAATAGAAACATAATTAATATGCTTAAAAAAATTGCCTGGATATTTTTCATCCACAAATCTTCTCAGTTTAGTTGCTTTAACTGCTTGATGAGGACTCCCTAAGGTAATTAAATTTCTGGTAGTAGATTGTCCGTTATATATTGCATTCTGGAATGGCTCACTTGAAAGATAAAGTCTTAGCATAACTCCACCTGAACTATGTCCAATGAGATCAATTTGTTTTGCTTTAGTTTCTTTCAATGCGAAAGCAACTTGATTGTTTACTTTATTTAAAATATTTATCCATCCTTCTGCTGAGTTGCTTTTTAACCAATCTCCTCTTGTCACATCTACCACATATACTTGCCTACCAGAAATATTTTTAATAGTATTTTTTGCATGGTTATATGCCTCTGAAGTGATAAGAAAACCTCCGAGAATAATTATTGGATTTTTGATATTCTGATTCACAGGTTTATAGTTACATATGTGAGCTAATCAGATCAAGAAATATTATAAAAATATAAATAATTTTTTTAATTTGAAAATTTATTATTAAAAATAATTATCTCATGATTGATTATTTACTATATTTAATATCTAGGCTTGACAGATATTTTTTTATTGTCAATAAATAATGTAGATTTTGTATAACCTTAAATATTTTTAAATAGTACTTATAGAAGCAACAGTTGTATAATTATGAGCTTTTATTTTTTGTTTAAAATTTATTTAATTAAGTAATCTGTCATTTTATTGGAATTTAATGATTAATAAAAAAATAACTCTCATCATTGGTAATGATATTCATAAAGTAAATCCAAAATTATTTGATAATTTCAAATGCCATGAATACAAAGAATTCTTTATTGATGAATTTGGTTCCAAACGGACCATGGATTATTGGTCTGGAGATAAATTTTTTGGTAATTATATGGAAATATTTTATTTTTTTGGAATTGATTATGAGGAAGAGAGTACAAAGTGTAAAGGTTTAAAAATTTGGTTTAGGGAGTATGCAAAATTTAATGAAAAGGATAAAAATTTTTGGATGGATATTGCAAAAGATTCTGGATATCCCAAACAGATAAAAATAAATACATCTTTCGGAGAAGTAAAAGACTTTGAATATTATGAATTAAAAGATTTATAAAAGTAAATCCTCTTCAAGATTTTTATAAAATAATTTGTTAGGTTATTATTTTTATAGAAATTAAGAAATTACAATTTATATTTTAAATAATTAGTTTTACAAAATTATTAACTAATCACAGTAAATCAGACAAGAATGATTCGTTGGATGTTCTAAGCATTCTTGATCCCAATAATCATACTTCATATAATTATCACTTTTGTTTTGAACATGCATTTCTTTATTATTAAATGCATTTAGGAATCTGGGAAGGATTTTTAATGGAGTAGCCAGTTTCATAAGACCTCCTTATATTGCTACACTTCTATTATCTAATAATTAATAGAGAATTTATATAGTTGTTTATGCTTAACTAATTAATCATCATATTCTTTCATGAGAGAATAATTTATAAGCCTTACTTGTAAAAATTTAAATGATTATGAAACAATATTATTCACAAACACAACTTCGAAAATACTAATTAATATGAGAATCCTATAGAAATTTTCAATGAATTCATTTATAAGATCAACATAATAATCTTTAATATTTATATTTCACTAATTTTTCCCAAGGAATCATCATTTTTAAGTCTATTAAAAATACATTTACTATGAATTATCAATCCTTCATATCCAAAGAGCTTTAACTCTTGTATCCATAAATCAATATTAATAGGGTTTCTATAATCATTTGAAATATAAAAAATGACTTCTTTGCTTTTATGTAAAATTATGTGTGATGGAGTTTTATATTCCATGAAATTTTTTAGAAAGTTAATTAGTAAATTACAATCTTCTCTTAAGTGAAAATCTTAAATAGATAATATAAATTAAATTAGTAGGATTATAGCTAAAATATTAAATCAATTATATTTTTTAAATTTCTTTCCCAAAAATTTTATGGTTTGAAATTATATATTTTTTTATTTAATAAGAATTTTTATCCATAAAAGTCATTCATTGATTGGAGCTTTATTTATATTATTGATTATTTATTAATTTAGAACCAATCCCCCATCAACTATAAGATTTTGTCCTGTTACGGCTCTAGACCAAGGAGAAGCAAAAAATAATGTAGCATCTGAAAAATCATCAGTTGTAGTTACTTTTCTTAGAGGAGTGATACTTTTTATATAATCAAAAACCTCTTCTGGTGTGCCTTTACTAGCATCTGTTGTTTTCAATAGGCCCCCTGAAATCATATTCACAGTTATATTAAATTGTCCTAAATCTATTGCAGCAGTTCTTGTTAGAGATAATAATCCACCTTTTGCCGCAGTATAATCATGATAGGGAACTACAGGATTTTGAAATAAATTTGTTCCTACTGTTATAAATCTTCCAAATTTTTCTTTTTTCATACTTGGTGTGAAAGTATTTAGCAAATTTAAAAAACCTTTTTGACTAGTTTCAATTTGATTTTGAAAATCTAGCCAATCTATTTCATGAATTTTTTTTCTTTGTTCTCCGTTAAATTTATAATCATTAATAGCGTTATGTACAATCGTATTAACAATGATTTTTTGATTTGATAATTCTTTACTCATTTGGATGACTTCATCTTTATTTCTGATATCTCCTTTAATTAAGATCGCATTATCTCCAAGGGAATTACACAATCTTTTTGCACTCTCATATGATTTTCTATAGTTAATAATTACCTTGGCACCCTCTCTATGGAAAGATTCTGATATTGTGGAACCTAATCCTCTCCCAGCACCAGTAATTAATACAGTTTGTTTATTAATTGGTAAGATCATTTAATTTCGCTGTGATTTTTTCTTTTAATTAAATTCTAATAAGATTGTCTTAAAAGTAATCATTACATTTCTTTTATGAAAATAATGAAATAATTTTGTATTAATTATAATAGTTTTTAGAACATGTTTGTCTTTAGAATTAGCTTTTTTATTCTTGCTTTTGTAATGCTTATAGTTAATTAAAATTTTTAAAATAAGTTCGATTAGTGTTATTATTAGAACATTATTTAATATAGTAAAAATAACAGTAATAATTAAAATCTTTAATTTTCTCCAGAATCATATTTTTCAAAAGTTTTTAATGTCTCTAAATCATTTAATAAATATTTCTAATTTATCGTTTATGTTACTCAGATCTTAATCCCATGTAATTGCTGTAATTTGTAACTTTTTGAAAGATTATTCTTTGAGGTATTTTCTGAATTGATAGTTTTAAAGGAACTAGTATCTATGATTTTTTTTTGAAATTTTCTGATTATTTATTTGCCAATAACTTTAAAAATGTTTTTGTTTATTGAAGATATAATTTTTTCAGTACATTAAAGTACATCATTTTGTATATTTAATTATTTAGAATTTTAAGTCATATTAAATTTCTTTACTTTAGTAAGAGATCTTTTGAGATAAACAATTATGGATTGCATTTCATCCTCACTAGATGAAAATATGAAGAATTTTCAAAATTATGTTTTTTCTTTTTATGGAGAAGGGGGTATTGAAGATATTGGAGCTTCTAAAGAACAAATATATCAAGCAACTTTGAAAGTTTATGAATACTGTTTAGAGTCTGGGGAGTCTGATATTCAAGGCCCATTCACTTCAGATTTACAGTTAATCAAAGAGATACTTATTAAAGAATTTAAATTAGGCTAAATCAAATTTTATAAATAAATAAATTTCTAGAAAAAAATTTGGATTCTAAATTAATTTCATGATTTAATTTGTTTAGGTTTTTAAATATTTTTGTAAAAGAAATATCTTTATAAATTGCATTGTGAGTCTATGCTTTTTTAACTGTCACATGTGACAGTTAAACTAGATAAACATTAAGTGTACACATACATAAATAAATTAGGCTACTATAAGGTTGTGTGTAGGAGAAGTTGATTATTCAGTGGAAACATGGATACACTTGTTTTAATCAACTTGAAAAAGACCCTTTTTAAGGGTCTTTTTTTTTAGTATATCAATTTAGTCTTCCCACATATCAAGTTTTTTATCTTCTCTTTTTTCTTCAGTTTCAATATTTACTTCTCTGAAATTCGAATTAGATTTATCACCTTTTTTTTCCCCTAACTTTACTTTAATTTCCTTTATTGTATTCTCAAAGTCATCTTTAAAGAAATCTTCCATCTCGTTCCAAGCCTCTAATTCTTCGTCGTTTCCAATAGTATTTTTAATTTGAAGGGAAATATTGTCAATAACAAAATCTTTTAAATCATTGTTATTCATGCTTTTAACTTTTAGATCTATGTAGATATCTTTTAATAGTTCAAGTTCTTTCGGAGATAAATCTGAATAATTAATTTGTTTTTTAGCCATTTTACTCAATTTATATCTTCATAAGATAATTCTTTTAAGCGCAAAAAAGATTAATCTTAATTTTCTCAAACAGGAAATTTAAGATTTTTTAAGAAAAGTCAGGTCTTCTCAAGTAATTAAATCATCGAAAAACAATGTTATATTGAGAAATTATAAAAAATATATTGTATATTATTAAGTAAAAGTTAAGAAAAACGGAAGAATTTATAAAATTTCTTTAGGTTTAGATCGGTTTAATTGTGTAAAAACTGTTGCTATCATTCATTTTATTCAGTTTTTTAAGGTTAAGTCGATTTTAAGCATTAATCTGCAATAAATAAAAATTATTGAGAGAATATTAAAAATTTTATTTTTTGTAATCAATATGAAAACTACCATTCTTTTAATTGAAGACGATCGCGACATGCGAGATTTAGTTTCGGGACATCTTGAACATTCTGGTTTTGATGTTTTAAAGTCTGATGACGGAATTAAAGGTCAAGCTTTGGCTTTGCAATATTCTCCAGATATCATCTTGCTAGACTTAATGCTCCCAAACGTTGACGGCCTTACTTTATGCCAAAGGTTGAGAAGAGATGATAGAACGTCAGGTATACCCATATTAATGATTACAGCACTAGGCGGATTAAAAGATAAGGTTACTGGTTTTAATTCTGGAGCTGATGATTACATTACAAAACCTTTTGATCTAGAAGAGCTTCATGTCCGTATCAAAGCTCTTTTGAGAAGAACTAACAGAGCTGCATTAAATTCTACAAATCAGCAAGAAATACTCAATTATGGTCCACTCACGCTTGTGCCAGAAAGGTTTGAGGTGATTTGGTTTAATTCTCCAGTAAGACTTACTCATTTAGAATTCGAATTATTACATTGTTTACTTCAAAGACATGGTCAAACTGTCTCACCCGCATTAATTTTAAAAGAAGTATGGGGTTATGAGCCAGATGATGATATTGAGACCATTAGAGTTCATGTTAGGCACTTAAGAACAAAATTAGAACCTGATCCCAGGAAACCACAGTTTATTAAAACCGTTTATGGAGCTGGATATTGTCTAGAACTTCCTACAAGTAATCAAGCAGATGTCGCTAAGGACGAATTTATCAATTCAAGAGAGTCAAATTTAATCAACTCATAACCTAAAAGTTTTCAAGTTTTAACTTTAATAAGCCCACTTCCCAAGCTGTTCTTGGCTGTATATTCGAAATAATATTTGTTTTGATGGTTTCTAATGTTTCAACTATTTTTTTATCTTGTGTTTTTTTCCACCAATTACATTGCATGTAATTTAGCAGGAATTCTTGTTCATTCAGATTTAGATGAGTGATGATATTTTTAGCTAAAAAAAGTATATTTTCATAATTTTTGAGTGGGAATTTTATTTCATATTTAATGTTTGAAGGGATTTGATTCCAAATTTTTAAATATTCTAATAATTTTCCTGGAGATCCATTAGATATAAAAATCAAGTTTTCCAAAACTTCATTATCTGACATGAGATCGATATTTTTATCTGGTGTTTGCTCAATCAATTGTTTTAATTCTTCATACGAATATGGCTTAAATCTTATTATTTGACATCTTGAAATAATTGTATCTATTAATAAATTTAAGTTTGAAGTTAATAAAATAAAAACTCCATTTGTTGGCTCTTCTAAAGTTTTTAATAAACAATTTGATGCAGACTCATTCAATAAGTGAGCATCCTCAATTAATATAAATTTCTTTGTAGTTCTGATCGATTTTTTGCCTAAGAAAACTTTAATTTTGCGTATTTGTTCAATTCGTATCAAAGATTTAGTTGTTTGATTTTTTTCTTTAGATATTTCTGATTGATTAATAAGGCTTCCTTTTGATATAAATGTTGGTTCAATTTTTAAAAAATCAGCATAATTATTGTTTTTAATTTTTTTGTATGTGTCAAAATCAGAATCATTGGTTTTGATTATTTCTGCTATGAATCTTAATGCTGTTTCTTTTTTGCCGATATTTTCAGGACCATAAAAAATGTAAGCATTTGATATGACGTTCTTATTTATAATTTTATCTATTTTAAATTTGATTTCAGTTGCAGATTTAGTATCTATAAAATTAATCATTACTTGTTTAAAGAAATTTATTGATTAATGAAGTTTGAATTTGTTGTGATATTGATTGTAAATCTTCAGAAGCTTTTATTATTTCCCAATTGTTTTCTAAAGCAATTAATTTAAATCCATGATTTACTTTCTTTAAAAATTCCAAGCCTTCAGATTCAATTCTATCTGCCACTTTATTCTTTCTCCGTAATATACTTTCTTCTGGTGATATCTCTAAAAAAAATGTTAAGTCTGGTTTTATGTTTTGACAAACAATATTTTCTAATTTTTTTATAATATCGATATTTATTTCTCTCCCATAACCTTGATAAGCAAGAGTTGAGCCTGAAAATCTATCACTTATTATCCAATTTCCATTTTGTAATGCAGGTAATATTATTTTAGATATATGTTCTGCTCTGTCAGCAGAATATAAAAGTAATTCTGTAAGGATAGAGGGTGAATTTGATTCATTATTTTTTAAAATCATATCTCTTATTTCTCTCCCTAAAATACTACCCCCAGGTTCTCGTGTTTTAATTAAAGTTGCATTTTTGTTGATTAAACCACTCTTTGGTAACCATTTAGAAAGTTCATTAATTTGGGTTGTTTTCCCACAACCATCGATTCCCTCCAGAACAATAAATTTTCCTTCCATTCAGTCTAAATATAATGCATTAACTACCACTGTAATTGAACTAATAGCCATTAATAATGCTGCAATTGAAGGGGATAAAAGTATTCCAAATTTAGGGTATAAAACCCCTGCGGCTAAAGGAATTGCTATTAGATTATATCCAAAGGCCCAAAACAGATTCTGTTGAATTTTTCTTAAAGTCTTTTTTGCAAGCTTAAAAGCATAGTTAAGACCATTTAATTTATCACCCATTAGGACAATATCTGCATTAGCTTTTGCAATTTGAGTCCCTGAACCAACAGCAATACCAAGGTTTGATCCTGCTAAAGCAGGGGCGTCATTGATTCCATCTCCAACCATTGCGACTTTCTTATTATCATAATTTTTTAATTTCTCAATATTGTTTAATTTATCTTCAGGTAGTAGTCCCCATTTTAGTTCGTTCATTTTGCAATTAAGTTTTCTGCCTAAATCAACAACACATTCTTTTCTATCTCCACTGAAAATATAAATGTCTAGATTATCTTCTCTTAATCTTTTAATTGAAGTGATAGCATCGTCTCTTAATGTGTCTCCCAATAGAATACAACCTATAAGATTTGCAGAGATGCTTACTCCAATAATTGTATATTTGCTCATCTGTGTTGAAATTATCGTATCTTTGATTTCATCGCTTATTTCAACATTTTGATTCTCTAACCATTTTAAATTTCCAACTTTTACTTCTCCATTAATTGATTGTAATTCACCTGATATTCCTCGCCCTGTTTCAGTTTTAATATTTTTGATTGGAAATAAATTGATATTCTTCTTTTTTGCTTCTTCAATCAGTGATTTTGCTATTGGATGTCTACTTTCCTTCTCTAAACTTGCAGATATTTGTAGAAGATAAGTTTCATCCTTGCTTCCAACATAGCCAACAACATAAGGTGATCCTTTGGTCAATGTACCAGTTTTATCAAAAATAATTGAATCTATTTTTGATGCGATCTCTATTTTATCTCCGCCTTTAAAAAGGATTCCTTTTTTTGCTGCTTTACCAGAGGCAACTGTTATTACAGTAGGAGTTGCTAAGCCTAATGCACATGGACAGGCAATTACCAATACTGCTATAGATAGTTGTATCGCAAGAGTAAGAGGGTTATCCGCGTTACTCCCTAAAGAGCTATGTAATGAGTGATTATTATGTATAGATAAACCAATATTTTCAGTTTGAATTAGATTTGGCCATATTCTAAAAGCTATTTGCCACCAAAAAATGAAGCTTAATATTGATGTAAACAGTACAAAATATGTAAATTTACCTGCTATTTGATCTGCTAATCTTTGAATAGAGGGCTTCTGTGATTGAACAGATTCAATAAGATTTACAAGCTTGGCTAATGAAGAATCAGATCCTACCTTGAGCACTTTTAAGCGTAAACTTGAATTTAAATTGAGAGAGCCATTCAGTAAGTTATCACCTTCATTTGCTTCAATAGGTTTTGATTCTCCAGTAATATGAGAAACATCTATAAGTGAATTACCTTTTATAATAATACAATCTGCAGGTATCCTATCGCCCGCTAAGACTTTGATTTCATCATTAGGTCTTAAAGTATTAACTCTAATTTCCTTAGTATCATTGTTCTTATCATAAATAAGAGTTTTTTCAGGCTGCAAATCTAATAATTCACTAATTGAAGATCCTGTTTGATATTTAGCTCTGTCCTCTAAAAAACGTCCAAGAAGTATAAATCCTAATAACATGACAGGTTCATTAAAAAAACAGGGGAAGCCACTTTCGGGGAAAATTAAAGATACGAGACTAGTGAAATAAGCACTTGTTACTCCAAGGGCTACGAGTGTATCCATATCTGGTCTCTTCAATAAAAATGATTTGAAACCTTTAAGAATGATTGGTCTTCCTGGGAAAACAAGTGCAGTAGTAGCAATAGATGCATGAAAATAAATATTTCCAAGTAGTGATGAATTAATATAACCTCCCTCAGCTAAGTGCCCTAAGACTGAAACGAATAAAAGAACAAATGCAAAATTAAGCTTTTTCCATTTATTGACCCATTTTTCTTTTTTATCTAATTCTGCCTTATTAATTTTTTCTGAAAAATCATTTGTATAAACTTTTGAAGGAAAGCCATGGGTTGAAAGATTATCTAATATTTCTTGTATATCAAAGTTGTTATTTTTTATATCAAAATAAGCACTTTCTGTTAAAAGATTTACAGTTACATTTTTCGTGCCCTCGCTATCATTTAATATTCTTTCAACAGTTTGAACACACCCTCCACATTTCATTCCAGTAATATTAAGTTGTATGCTTTTCATATGTCTTTTAAATAGCTTAATATACTTTTAGTTTATTAATTACTATCATAAATGTTAGTGATTTTTTTTAAATAGTTTAATCTTAATTTTCTATTATTTTTTTATTAAAAATTTAAAGTGCCTAGTAATCAAAACAGAGACAATTTTATTGATAAAGCTTTTACAGTAATAGCAGAATCTATTGTAAAAGTTCTCCCAATAGCTGAGAAAGAAAAGAAGGCATACATCTATTACCGAGATGGTTTGGCTGCACAAAATAATGGAGATTATTCAGAAGCTCTTGAATATTATCAAGAAAGTTTATTGCTAGAAGAAAGTCCTATAGATAGAGGGGAGACTTTAAAAAATATGGCAATTATCTACATGAGTAATGGTGATGAAGATCTTGCTATTGAAACCTATAAAAAAGCATTAATTGAAAATCCTAAACAACCTTCTTGTCTTAAAAATATTGGATTAATTTATGAAAAGAGAGGAAGGTATGCTGAACAAAGTGGAGATTATGATCAACGGGATATTTGGTTTGATAAAGCGGCAGAGGTTTGGATTAAGGCTGTCAGGTTATACCCTGGTGGCTATCTCGATATTGAAAATTGGCTTAAAAACACTGGTAGAAGTAATATAGACGTTTATTTATAGCTTTTGTAAATTTTTTAAAGCAATATCTACTGCTATTTTGATATTATCAACTTCAATTAAAGTTATTGAATTTTTAAATTTCAAAACTATTTCGTTATCAGCCTGTGGAATTAACATTTTTTTGTAACCTAATCTTATGCACTCTTCGACTTTTGATTTTAGATTGTTAGTCCTTCTCACTTGACCATTTAAGCCAAGTTCTCCGATAAATGCACAATCTTTTATGGGATTTTGATTTATGAGGCTAGAAATAATTGATATTGCTACACACAAGTCTGACGAGGGATCATTAATTTCAAAACCGCCAGCTGTAGCTACATAACAATCAAATTCATATAATTTTAAATCAATCTGCTTTTCAATTACAGCAATTATCTGGTGCAATCTATTAATATTTAGTCCAGTAGTAGCTCTTTTAGGATTGTTAAAAAAAGTTTTATTTACTAGTGATTGAATATCAACTGCGAAAGATCTAGTACCCTCAAGGGTAATTGTTGTAGCTACTCCAGCTATATTTTCTCGAGTCGTAAAGTTAGAACTTGGATTTCTAATTTCATTTAATCCATTTTCAAGCATTTCAAAAATGCCTAATTCAAATGTTGCACCAAATCTATTTTTTATTCCTCTTAACAATCTATGACTAGCGATGTGATCACCTTCAAAATTAAGAACAACATCTACTAAATGTTCTAAAGTCTTAGGTCCAGCTAATGATCCATCTTTAGTTACATGTCCGATAATGAGAAGAGCAATATTATTTTCTTTTGCAAATTTTTGTAATTCAGTAGAGCATGATCTTACTTGTGATACTGATCCAGATGCACTTTCTAAGTCACTATTATTAATCGCCTGAATACTATCTATAATTGCGATAGTTGGTTTATTATCCTCTATTTCTTGAATAATTATTGATAAGTTATTTTCTGCAAAAACTTTTAAATCAGAGTTTATTTGGTTTAGCCTGGTCCATCTTATTTTGACCTGCTCTAATGATTCCTCTGCAGTCACATAAAGAACCTTATGAGATAATGACATACTGCTTGCGGCTTGTAAAACAAGCGTACTTTTGCCAATGCCTGGCTCTCCTCCCAGTAAAGTGATTGAACCATGAACGAATCCTCCACCTAAAACTCTATCAAATTCATTAAAACCAGTCTTAATTCTAGAGATTTCTTGAATTTTAATTTCTGTAAAGAGTTTTGATTTTTTACTTTTTTTAATAATATTTTTGCTGGAAACAGAACTTTTTTTTTCTTCTATAATTGAATTCCATTCTTTACAATTCACACATCTGCCAAAGTATTGAGAAGTTTCATACCCGCAATTTTGACAAACATATTTTGAGGATTTATTTAGCATTTTGCTCATGAAGATAAAATTACTACAAAAGTTGTTTTGGATATTGCCCCTTCACAAGTTAGATTAGGTATAGATTAAATACTCATGCTGATTAGCTAATAGCAACAAATGGCTGCATCAAGTCAAACAAAAGAAACAATTCTCGTCGCAGATGATGAGGCAAGTATCAGAAGAATACTAGAAACAAGGCTCTCTATGATTGGTTATAAGGTTGTAACCGCTTCTGATGGGAAAGAGGCTCTTAAATTGTTTAGGGATTATGAGCCAGATTTAGTAGTTCTTGACGTAATGATGCCAAAATTAGATGGTTATGGTGTCTGTCAAGAATTGAGAAAAGATTCTGATGTTCCTATCGTAATGTTAACCGCATTAGGAGACGTTGCAGATAGGATTACTGGATTAGAGTTAGGTGCTGACGATTATGTTGTGAAACCTTTTAGTCCTAAGGAACTTGAGGCAAGAATTAGATGCGTGTTGAGAAGAATAGATAAAGAACAAATTGCGGGTATGCCTAATTCTGGGCTAATACAAGTCACAGATATAAAAATTGACACAAATCGAAGACAAGTTTTTAAAAGTGATGAGCGGATAAGATTAACAGGAATGGAATTTAGTTTATTGGAATTACTGGTCAGTAGGTCAGGCGAGCCTTTTAGTCGGGGAGAAATATTAAAAGAGGTTTGGGGATATACGCCTGAAAGACATGTTGATACAAGAGTCGTTGATGTACATATCTCTAGACTTAGATCAAAACTAGAGGCTGATCCTGCTAATCCTGAATTAATTCTTACGGCGAGGGGTACAGGTTATTTATTTCAGAGGATTGTTGATATTGCTCCCTTTGAAGGTAATTAAATGACTAAAGAAAATTACAGGAAAATAAATAAATCAAGAGCTATTAGGAGATTAGTTATTTGGTATAAGAGAAATACTGCTGTTACTTCTATTGTTGATTCTGCTGCTAATTCTGCAGCTACCGCAACTAATGTAGCCGAAAATGTAGTTTCAAGTGCGGGCTCAGTTGTAAGTACTGCAAGTAATGTGGCTGGGAATGTAGTTTCCAGTGCAGGATCAGTTGTAAATACTGCAAGTAATGTAGCTGGTAACGTCGTTTCAAGTGCAGGTTCTCTCGCGAAAAATACATTGCAGCCCTTAGTCTTTGACCCATTGAAACGTCTCCAAGCTAATGAGAATGATAATGATCAAGAAGATGTTAATACTAGTAAAAGAGTTTGGATCGCTGTTGATGGTATGGGAGGAGATCATGCTCCAGGTCCTATACTCGAAGGCTGTTTAGATGCAATACAAAGATTTCCAATTAATATTAAATTTGTAGGTCAGCTTGATAAAATCAATGAGGCTTCTAAGGAAATTGGATTATATGAATTAATGGAGAAAGAAATACAAAATAATCGTTTTGAACTCGTTGCTAGTGGTTCACCCATAGGTATGAACGAAGAAGCAACAGCTGTCCGTAAGAAGAAGGAAGCTAGTATCAATGTAGCCATGAATTTAGTAAAAAATAATGAAGCAAAAGCAGTATATTCTGCAGGTAATTCTGGAGCTTTAATGGCATCAGCAATATTTAGAATTGGGAGGCTTAAGGGCATAGATAGACCAGCAATAGGAGCATTATTTCCAACTAGAGACCAAAGTCGACCAGTTTTAGTATTAGATGTTGGCGCAAATACTGATTGTAAGCCAAACTATTTGCTTCAATTTGCATTATTAGGAAATATCTATGCAAAGGATGTTTTGCAAATAAATAGTCCAAAAATAGGTCTTTTAAATATTGGTGAAGAGGATTGTAAAGGTAATGAACTCTCATTACAAACATATAAATTGCTTTCAAAAGAAAAAGACTTAAATTTTTTAGGAAACTGCGAAGGGAGAGATGTTTTAAGTGGAGAATTTGATGTTGTTGTTTGTGATGGTTTTACTGGTAATGTCCTTTTAAAATTTTTAGAGTCAGTTGGTGGTGTTTTATTGGATATTTTAAAATCTGAATTACCAAGAGGAAGAAGAGGAAAAGTTGGATCTGCTTTCTTAAAAAGTAATCTGATTAGGATAAAAAAAAGATTAGATCATGCAGAGCATGGAGGAGCATTGTTACTTGGTGTAAATGGTATTTGTGTAATTGGTCATGGAAGTAGTAAGTCATTATCTGTGGTAAGCGCTTTAAGATTGGCTCATTCAGCAGTGAGTCACGATGTTATGGAGCACTTAATCCAACTTCAAAAACAACCAGTTTTAAATTCATAAACATATTGTGTCTAATTTATGTTTGACTTATATAAGGTATAGTTAATTTTCTTGAAAGGTCCAAACTTTGTCAATAATGGAATAACCTTCAAGGGTTGCGGCAGTTATTTACCTACTCAAGTCTTGAGTAATGAAAAGATCAGCCAAATAGTAGATACTAGTGATGAGTGGATTAAAACAAGAACTGGTATAGAAAGTAGAAGAATAGCTGAAGTAGATGAAAATGTTTCAGAAATGGGTTTTAAAGCAGCAGTATCAGCAATGGCTATGGCGGACTGGAATTCTGAATCTGTTGATTTAATAATATTGGCTACTTCTACGCCAAGTGATCTTTTTGGCTCTGCACCTATGATTCAGTCTAAATTACGAGCAAAGAATGCTTTAGCTTTTGATCTTACTGCTGCTTGCAGTGGATTCTTATTTGCTTTAATTACGGCCTCCCAATATCTAAGTTCAGGTAAATATAAAAGAGCATTAGTCATAGGCTCTGATCAATTATCAAGCTATGTTGATTGGAAAGATAGGGGGAGTTGCATCCTTTTCGGAGATGGTGCAGGAGCATTGGCTATTGAAGCTTCCAATGATCAAAACAATTTATTTGGTTTTAATTTGAGGACTGATGGAGCAAGAGGCAGTTTTCTAAATCTTTATAATAAAAAGTTAGATGGTAATATTGTTGATCAAATAAAATTTCGTAAAGGAGAATTTTCAAATATCTCGATGAATGGGCAAGAAGTTTACAAATTTGCTGTTAGAGAGGTACCTATTATTATTAGTGAGTTATTAAAAGAAACAAATTTTGATAGTGAAGATATTGATTGGCTAATTCTACATCAAGCAAATCAGAGAATATTGGATGCTGTAGGAGATAGATTAAAAATAAATAAAAGAAAAATATTAACTAATTTAAATAAATATGGTAATACTTCTGCAGCAACAATCCCTTTGGTTTTGGACGAATTCATAAGAAATCATAAGATTAAAAAAAATGACATAATCTTAACAAGCGGTTTTGGTGCAGGGTTAAGTTGGGGAGCTGCCCTATTAAAATGGGGTTAATAAAATAAAAACTTTAAAAATGCTGACTGCATGGTTATTCCCTGGTCAAGGTTCACAAAAACTTGGAATGGGACATGATGTTATTGAATTGAATGATGCAAAAAGAAGATTTGATTTAGCATCAAATATCTTTAATAAAGATTTATATCAAATTTGCAGTTTGCAGACTGATGCAAATAGTGATGAATTGAATCTCAATAATACAAAAAATACTCAGATATGCCTTTTTTTGGTTGAGTCAATACTTTTAGATGCTTTAAAGTCAAAAGGATATAAACCAGACTATTTGGCAGGCCATAGTTTAGGAGAAATTACAGCTTTATATGGAGCAGAGGTATTATCTTTTGAAGACTGTGTATCGCTAATTAAGATTAGATCTGAATTAATGTCATCAGCAGTTAAAGGTAGTATGGCAGCTTTAATAGGTTTTGATATAGATGAACTTAGAAAATCAGTTGATGCTCTAGATGATGTTGTAATCGCAAATGATAATAGTTCTTCTCAGGTTGTTCTTTCTGGGAAAAGAGAAGCTTTAGAAAGTTTATCTCAAAAAATCACATGCAAAAGATTTATTTTTTTAAATGTTTCAGGAGCTTTTCATTCACATTTTATGAGAGAGCCTTCACAAAAATTTTCTAGTTATTTAGATGACCTTAATTTCAAAGAACCCATATTACCTGTAATAAGTAATTCTAATCCTACACTGTGTAATGATTCTAAAGAATTAAAAATTCGTTTAAAAGATCAAATGTGTAATGGAGTGAGATGGCGTGAAACAATGGATTTAATTAAAGAGCAAGGTAAAGATATTCATCTCGTTGAGATCGGCCCTTCTAATGTTCTTGGAGGACTGGCTAAGCGACATTTAAAAAATATTATGATTAGTCAAGTATCATCGGCTAAAGAAATTACTTATTAACTTTATGGGTTATTTGTTTATTAATAAAATTACTTATCAATTTATTAGCAATTTTATAGTTTTTCCTATTTTTAAATTTTTATTTCGTGGAGAATTAGATGGAGCTAATAATATTCCTGATGAAAACTCATTCATTCTTGTTTCCAATCATGGTTCTTTGCTAGATCCTCCATTTTTAGGCCATGCATTAGGAAGAAAAGTATCCTTTATGGCAAAGCAAGAATTATTTCGCATACCTGTTCTTTCACAAATTATTAGAGCATGTGGAGCTTATCCAGTTAAAAGAGGTTTAGTTGATAAAAGTTCAATTATCGAGGCATCCAAAAAACTAATTAATAATGAAATTATTGGTATTTTTATTGATGGCACTAGACAAAAAGACGGATTTGTAAATAATCCTAAAAATGGTGCAGCCTTAATAGCTTCAAAAACAAAGAAATTATTATTACCAGTTGCAATAATAAATTCTCATAGATTGGTGAGATTTAAATTTTTTCTACCTTACTTTAATAAAGTCATAATTAGAATAGGTAAACCAATTAATTATCCGTTAAGTACCTCAAAGGCGGATATAACTGAAATAACAATAAAACTGAGAAATGAAATTAATTTTTTATTAGATTAATTAACTGGTTCTATAGGGTAAATAGGTAATACATTTTTCCAATGATTTTGGATTAGATTTTTATGGTTTCTGGCAGATGATTCTAGTAGCTGTTTTAGCTCATCTGCAATATCATATTCGGCCTCAAAGAATAGCTCTGCTCCTGTGAAATCTTTATACAGTTTGGGACTAATTACCTCTTCAATATATAAATTTGAATTTAATTTGTCCAAAATATTTATTCTGTATTTACCAGCTATATAGCCTCTAGTCTTTAATCTTTTTATAATCCAGAAATTTTTATTATTCTCTAAAATGTCATTCTTAATAGCAATTCTTTTTGCCATAATTTTAAAAGAACTATATTTATCTAGAGGACAATTTAGCTGTTGAGAAATTGCTCTTGCACAAACAACAATCTGACGAGAAGCATTAAAGTTTGCTGGCCCTATACTTACAGAAATCCTTGCGATAGAGGCAAATTGCTTGTTTCTTAAGAATTCAGCCAAGGTGCTTATTAAATTTTGTGATAGATCTTTATTTAATTTTTTTATAAAAAAGTTATCTTTAATAGTTGTATTTTTTAAATCTTTATAACCAAAACCAAAAAAATCATTTGTGCTGTGAATTGCAAGTATAAATTTATTATTATCACTATTTTGCGTAGGCAGCATTTTACTTTTTAAATTTTTATCTAAAATTTATTCTTAGATGCAACTAACTTGTTTGGCACATAGAATATAAATATTATAAAAAATTAGTGAATTAATTTTATTTTCCTTTATTTTAGTAAATATGACATATATTGCTTTAAGTTGAATATTAATAATTATTTGTATAGTGATTTATCTTTCTAATTTTTTAATTAAGCAATCAAGTAAAAATGGAAATAAAAAAAAGTCTTAATGATCAAAATTTATCAATACAACATTCTTTAATAGTTTCTAAGATTAAAGATAAAATAAAAAAATATCAAAATTTAGTCAATATTGTATCTGAATTACCGAGTGGATCAATTCTTGTCGGTGGTTATATAAGAGATCTTATATTGGATAGGATAAGTCCCTATCCTGATATTGATATTGTTGTACCAAATAAATCTATAGAGATAGGAAAAAATATTGCAGAAAAATTTTCTGGTAAATTTTTATTACTTGATCCAAATAGAAACATTGTAAGAATTATATTTACAGATTTTGTTTTTGACATAGCAAATCAAACACATGAATTATTAACTGAGGATTTAAACAGTAGAGATTTCACAATTAACTCTATAGCATTTTCATTTGATAATGAAAAATTAATAGATCCAGCGAATGGAATATATGATTTAAATAATTCTTTATTAAGGACTCTCCGTAATGAAAATCTTCTGTATGATCCTCTAAGAATATTAAGGTGTTTTCGTTTTGTATCAGAGTTAAATTTTCATATTGAACCTCATATGATTGAATTTATTAAATTAAATAAATATTATCTGAAAGCAGTTTCTGTAGAAAGAATTCAGTATGAATTAAAAAAAATTGTTTACGGTAAGGAAGCTTTTAAGACTGTTGAATTACTTAATAAAATAAAGATGTTTGATTGGATTCAATCGTATGAAAATAATCATTCAAATAGCTTAATGTTTATAAATTTTGATAATTTTTTACAAGATGAAATTGATAAATTTTTCCCAATAGCTTATTTAAAAGAGTTATTGAAAAAGCCTGTTATTACAAAATTTAAATTTAGTAAGTCTGATACATTTGCTATTAATTCTTTAAGAAGATGGAGCGAAAAACTTAAAAAAAAGTCGATACTGAATTTTACAGAAATTGAAAGATACGAGTTGCATAAAGACTTAGAAATGATTTTACCTGCATTTATTCTGTATTTGCCAAAAAAATTTCATAAAGAATGGTTAGAACGGTGGCGAAATAAAGAAGATAAATTATTTCATCCAAGAATTTATATCAATGGTAATCAACTAAAAAATATTGTTGATATTGAAGATGGTCCCTTGCTGGGAGATTTACTTAATTACCTTTCTAGGGAATTCGCCTATGAAAGACTCAATAATTTTGATGAAGCAATTTATAAAGCTAAGGGATGGTTTCAACAAAATGCGCCAAAATGTGATTAAATACACATAGTCAACTTTGTTTTTTTTATTTAGATCCAAATTATTTTTAAATTTATGGGCATTCGTATTTACATTGGAAATTTACCAAAAGGTTTTAATCCAAAAGAATTTGATAGTGTACTTAAGTCACTTGAAGAAGATATAAGATTTAAACCTGTATTAGACAAAGAAACTAAAGAATGTAGAGGATTTGGTTTCGCAACAGCTAATAATGAGAAAAGTGCAATTTCTCTAATTGAAAAGTTAAATGGATTTGAATTTCAAGGTGCAAAGTTAAGAGTTGAAAAATCAGAAAAAAAGGATTCCGCATCTAATAAGAAAAATGGAATTAATAAAAATAATAAAAGAAAGAATATCAAGAAAATTGTTCATAGCGATGCACCAAATCTTCAGTCTCCTGACCCAAGATGGGCAGGTGAACTATCAAAATTAAAAGATTTACTTGCTAATCAAAAAGCACCAGCCTAATTACTTAAATCTAGAAATTAGGAATGAGATTGGAACCTCAAAAGCCTTTATGGTCTTATTAACATAAGCTCTATTGTTAAAAACGTCATAATCTAGATTTTCTATAGAATTTAAAATTTTTCTATAAAGTCTTAAAGATGTCCATACAGGCCAGCGTGCATCTGCTGAAAGCCACTTTATTCCCTCTTCTGAAGTCTTAAACCACTCTCTGGCTCTGTTGAGTTGAAAAGCCATTAAATTTTTCCACTGTTTATTGATTTTTCCCGACAACAATTCTTCTTCTGAATATCCAAATTGTTTGATCTCATCTTGAGGAAGATATATTCTTCCTCTCTGTCTATCTTCTCCAACATCCCTCAAGATATTTGTTAATTGATTAGCAATGCCTAGTGCTATAGCAGCTTCAGAAATATCAGGAACTTCTATCCATGATGCAGCTTCATAAAAAGCATCTATACCCATAACATTTTGTGTCATTAGCCCAACTGTGCCTGCAACTCTATAGCAATAAAGTTTTAGTTCATCAAAATTTTTATATCTAAATTTAGTTAAATCCATCCTTTGTCCTGCAATCATGTCCAAGTATGGGTCAATAGTTTGAGGATATTTTTCTAATGTATCTACCAGAACTGCATCTAAATCTGTTTTAACAATGCCTTTAAAAATATCTTTTGTGTTTTCTTCCCATGAATTTAAATCATCTGAAAGTTCTTCTTCTGACTTTTTAAGAGCTTCTTGACTATCCATTAATTCATCAGTTCTTCTACACCAAACATAAAT
The DNA here is from genome assembly GCA_902624105.1 of uncultured Prochlorococcus sp. Taxonomy (GTDB): domain Bacteria; phylum Cyanobacteriota; class Cyanobacteriia; order PCC-6307; family Cyanobiaceae; genus Prochlorococcus_A. The sequence goes on from CACNWH010000001.1 coordinate 66,172, forward strand.
TGCCCAAATAGCTTTTCTTTTCTCATAAGGCAGTAATAAAGTCCCTAAATAAAAAGTTTTAGCCCATTGTTGAGTTTCCTTTCTGCATATTTCATATGCATCTTCAAGATTATTGAATGATTTTTTCAAAAAATTTCTATTAATTAATTACTACTTAATTTATCTTATATTTCCTAGACAGTAACGTTTGACTGTTTTGAATATTCTTTATCAATTGTTTCAGCACATAATTTTCCACTTAGGACAGCACCCTCCATTGATGCAAGATATTTCTGCATTGTGTAATCACCTGCTAAAAAGAAATTTTTAATTGGTGATCTTTGACTGGGTCTTAATTCTTGGCATCCTGGAACTGCTTTATATACAGACTTTGGAGTTTTTACAACCTTGAATTTTCTCAATTGAGCTTTTTCATCACCAAGAAAATGTGAAGGAAATAATTTTTTTAATTCCTCCATAGTCGCATCTACTATTTCTTGATCACTTTTTGTTATCCAATCTTTAGCTGGAGCGAATACAAGTTCAAGCATCGATCTATTTGGATCTTCATACTCTTTGCAAGCAATACTCATATCTGCATAAACACTTAGTAATGGGGATCTACTAAACAACAAATGATCAATTTCGGTAAGTTTTTTATCAAACCATAAGTGGATATTTATAACAGGTACACCGTTTAAACCATCAAGTTTAGAAAATGTATTCAATCCTTTCCATTGATTTGGGATTAATAATTTAAAAATATCTACTGGCATTGCACTCACATATGCATCTGCAACAAGGTCTCCTTTCTCTGGGTTATCTATAGTAAAACTTTTAACGGTACTGTCATTATTTAGGTTTATTTTTTTTAAAGGGCTATTCATATGGACTTCACCACCCCTCTCAGTAATGTAATCAACAATTGGCTGGCATAGTCTCTCAGGAGGAGCTCCATCTAAAAAAGCCATTTTTGAACCATTCTTTTCTTGCAGAAATCTGTTAAGTGCAGTTAATAAAACTGTGGAAGATATCTCATCAGGACCAATAAAATTAAGAGCTTTACTCATTGCGATAAAAACTTCATCATTAACTCTTTCGGGAATATTATGTTCTTTTAGCCATTCTGTCCAAGATTTTTTATCACATTTTTCAACATATTTTTGCCCCCTCAACATTGCTGGAACAAGTCCTAAACCAAACAATATTTTTTCACTCCAACTAAGCATATCGTTATTACTTAGAATTGCAGATACTCCATTGGCTGGAGCTGGGATATCTGGAAAATCAAATCTACTGTAGGTTCCTGGTTCGGAAGGTTGATTAAAAATCATTGAATGACTCTTCCATTGCAATCTGTCTTCAATTTTTAATTCTTTAAACAGCTGCAACATATTTGGATAAGCGCCGAAAAATATGTGTAAACCAGTTTCATACCAATCTCCATCTTTATCCTTCCAAGCAGCTACTTTCCCTCCAAGCACATTTCTCGCTTCAAGAACTATCGGAATGTGACCATGATCAACTAAATACTTTGCACATGAAAGTCCTGCTAAACCGGCACCAGCAATTAAAATACGCATTAATAAATAAAAAATGAATAAGCACTTACAATGAAGTTATCCTAAAGTTAAAGCATTATAATTTTTTTTGTTGCATTTTTTTAAAATTATGGAAAATATGCTTATTAAATCCACAACTAGACATGTAAGGATTTTTACGGCTGATGTGATTAATAGAGAGTTAAAATTTGATCCAAATAAGCTTACCATTGATGTTGATCCTGATAATGAGTTTTTATGGAATGAGGAAAGTTTGCAAAAGATAAATGAAAAATTTAATAATCTCGTAAAAGAGAGAGCTGGAAAAAATTTAGATGATTATGAACTTCGTAAAATTGGTTCAGAAATTGAAGGTTTAATTAAAGTTTTGCTTCAGCAAGGCTTATTAAGCTATAACCCCGAATGTAGAGTAATGAATTATTCAATGGGATTACCAAAAACTAAAGAACAATTGTGAATAGATTTTCTGATAGACGTCCTAGAAGTAATTCAAGGAGGCGTCCTTATCCCTCAAACAATCCAAATTTAGATGATTATTCCAATCGAAGGAAAAGATTGCCATCTTCGCAGAAAGAACCTATTACTTTTAATACGGGAACTATTGCTGTACTTGCTGGTGTTTTAATACTTGGTGTAGGTATAGGCAGTGCTATTACTAGTACAACAGATGGTGGGCAAGGCAATATAGCTAGTCAGCAACAGCTTGATATGGCTGTTCCTGACCCAGAATTCTGTAGACAATGGGGAGCTAGTGCATTTGTTATCGATGTTGAAATGTATACAACTTTAAATCCCTCAACAAGCTTTGTTACTCAACCTGCATTACAGCCAGGATGCGTTATTAGAAGGGAGAATTGGACTGTATTACAAAAACAAGGGGCTATTAGTAATGAAGACGTTAGAGAATGTAAACAGAGGATGAATACTTTTGCTTATATAGGATCAATACGTGATAAGCCTATTGTTAAATGTGTATATCAAACTGATGTAAAGGAAAATAAATTTATTATCAAGGGAGATGGTCAAGCTGAAGATGGAGGAATAGGTATTAATAAAGAGGCTTCTCAATTTTAAGTTTATTTATTTTTGAAACTTGAGAATTGAGGTAGTATATCTTTTTTAAAGGCTTTTGAAGCTTTTGAAGTGTATCTTGATGGATTAGTGATGAGTTTAAGCTCTCTTTTTACTCCTAAATCAGTAATTGAAGGCTTATGGATAGTGCCTGAGGCTAGTTCTCTTTCGATTGAAACTACTGGAAGGAAAGCCGCTCCAAGGCCAGACTGAACAGCATTTTTAATTGCTTCTAATGAATTTAATTCCATTTCAATCTTAAGTCTTTGTATATCTAGGCCTGAATTTTTAAGAAGTTCATCAACAACTTTTCTTGTGGTTGATTGAGAATCAAGCGTCACAAAACTTAGTGTATATAAATCTTCCTTAACGAGTTCTTTTTCTTTGGAAAGTCTATGTTTTGATGGCAAAACTAATGCAAGTTCATCCGTTGCATAAGGTGTTATGTGTAAAAGATTCTCTAACTCAGGTGGTAATTGACCTCCAATTATTCCTAAATCAATTTGACCATTAGCGACACTCCATCCTGTTCTCCTTGTACTGTGAACCTGAAGTTGAACCGAAACATCTGGATATTTCTGCCGAAAAAGACCTATCATTCTTGGCATTAAATAAGTACCAGTTGTTTGGCTTGCCCCGATTATTAAAGTACCTCCTTTGAGGCTATTTAAATCTTCCACAGCTTTGCAAGCTTCATCGCATTGATTAAGTATCCTTTGACAATATTCGAGTAATATTTGACCTGCTTCCGTTAAAAGAGCTTTTCTTCCTCCTCTATCAAAAATTGTAATGTTAAGCTGTTTCTCAAGATTTTGAATTTGTAAACTAACTGCAGGTTGAGTAATAAATAACAAATTTGCAGCTTTTTTAAAACTACCCTGTTCTGCAATAGCTTTTAATATTCTTAATTGATCAAGTGTAAATGGTAGCTCAGGCATCCAAATGCCAAAATATATATTAAAAGTTTAATACTTAGCTGAAATATTGTTAATAATAAATTATAAATAATTGTTAATTAGAAATTTTATGGAAGCTCACAAAACTTCATTAGTGGTTTTCATATTAATTGTAATTTTTGCAGTAATCCATAGTGGGGGGGCTGCTTTAAGAAATAAGGCTGAATTGATCATGGGACCAAGATTATGGAGGCTTATTTTCGTCTCATTAAGTTTACCTTCAGCAATTATCTTAATTGGTTATTTTTTGACACATAGATATGATGGAATAAGGTTATGGAATTTACAGGGAAATACCTTTGTTTTTTATATTGTTTGGTCTTTAACAGCAATTAGTTTTATTTTTTTATATCCAGCAACTTATAATTTATTAGAAATCCCTTCGGTTCAAAAACCAAAAGTAAGAATTTACAGTACTGGGATAATGCGAGTTACACGTCATCCTCAAGCGATAGGTCAAATAATATGGTGTATCGCTCACTCATTATGGATTGGGACTTCTTTTACTTTGGTAACATCTTTTGGTTTGATATGTCATCATTTGTTTGCTATTTGGCATGGTGATAAGAGATTAGAATTTAAATTTGGTGAAGAATTTTATCAATTCAGAGACAGTACATCAGTTATCCCATTTTTAGCGATCATTGAAGGGAGACAAATATTTAAATTTAGAGAGTATTTAAAATTCTCTCAGCTAGGTATTTTTATTGCAATTATTGTAATTTGGACTTCACACAAATATATAAATATTGCCGTAATGCAATTTAATTCATCTTTTTTGTCTGAATTTCTTGATTGGCAGTTTAAAATTAATCTATAAATAATATTAAAAATGCCTCAAGCTTCTGAAATTGCATGGTTAATTCCTGTCTTACCTTTAATAGGGGCAGTTATTTCTGGTCTGAGTTTGATAAGTATCAATAAAAAAATAAATAAACTAAGAGAATATGTGGCAATTGGTTTACTAACATTTGTGGGTGCATCGGCAGTTATTAGTTATAAAGCTTTGTTTGAACAAATTAATGGATATAGATCTATAGAAAAATTATTTGTATGGGCAAGTGCGGGAGATTTTGAAATACCAATGGGATTCGTCTTAGATCCCTTAGGAAGCGTGATGCTTACATTGGTTACAACAATCACTCTTTTGGTAATGATTTATTCACATGGTTATATGGCTCATGATAAGGGCTATGTGAGATTTTTTACTTATTTAGCACTTTTCAGCAGTTCGATGATGGGGCTAATAATAAGTCCAAATTTATTGGAAATTTATGTCTTTTGGGAATTAGTTGGTATGTGCTCTTATCTATTAGTAGGTTTTTGGTATGACAGAGATGGAGCTGCTCATGCGGCACAAAAAGCCTTTGTTGTTAATAGAGTAGGAGATTTTGGGCTTTTATTAGGAATTTTAGGATTATATTGGGCTACAAAGAGTTTTGATTTTAATGATATTGCCTTAGGAATCTCTCAATCTTTAGCAGATAATTCTTTACCAGGATGGGCAGCGTTATTACTTTGTTTCTTAGTCTTTTTAGGGCCGATGGCAAAATCAGCTCAATTCCCCCTTCATGTATGGTTACCAGATGCCATGGAGGGTCCTACGCCTATTTCAGCTTTAATACATGCTGCAACAATGGTCGCAGCGGGAGTATTTTTAGTTGCTCGACTTGATCCTCTTTATAGTTTATTCCCTTCCATGCAATTTATAATCGCCATGGTTGGAACTATTACTTGTTTCCTTGGAGCATCGATTGCTCTTACTCAGATGGATTTAAAAAAAGGGTTAGCTTACAGTACAGTTTCACAACTTGGTTATATGATGCTCGCTATGGGATGTGGAGCTCCATTAGCAGGTATTTTTCACTTAATCACACATGCTTGCTTCAAAGCAATGTTATTCCTAGGATCTGGCTCAGTTATTCATGCAATGGAAGAAGTAGTAGGTCATCAACCTGTCCTTGCACAAGACATGAGATTAATGGGTGGATTGAGAAAAAAGATGCCTTTTACTTCTATCACTTTTCTAATTGGATGTGTAGCGATAAGTGGAATTCCTCCCTTGGCTGGATTTTGGAGTAAAGATGAAATTCTTGGTAATGCTTTTGTTTCTTTCCCTGCTTTTTGGTTTATTGGATTTATGACAGCAGGAATGACTGCTTTTTATATGTTTAGGTTATATTTTCTTACCTTTGAAGGCGATTTTAGAGGTAATGATGAACAATTAAAGGCAACACTAATTTCTGCTGCTGGTTTGAAATTTGAGGATGATTCTCATGATAGTGCTGATTCTCCTGAGGATGTAGATATCTCAGGATTTGATCAACATGGAGAATCTCATGAAGAAGTTTTGCATGGAGAAGTTCATGAATCCCCTTGGTCTATGACATTTCCTTTAGTATTTTTAGCTTTCCCTTCAGTTATTATTGGATTTATGGGCCTACCTTGGGACAATAAGTTTATAAAATTATTAGACCCTGAAGAGGCATTAATACTTGCTCAAGAATTTGATTTAAAAGAATTTTTGCCATTAGCAATTGCTTCTGTAGTAATTGCTTCTACTGGTATAACAATTGCATATTTAGCTTATTTCGCTCATAAAATAAATTTATCTATTCTTTTTGCTAAAAGATTTCCCTCTATCAATAAATTTTTATCTAAAAAATGGTATTTAGATGAAATAAATGAAAGAATATTTGTTAAAGGCACAAGAAGGATAGCAAAAGAAATTTTAGAGGTTGATTCAAAAGTTGTAGACGGTGTAGTTAATTTGACAGGTCTTGTTACTTTAGGGAGTGGTGAAGGATTGAAATATTTTGAAACTGGCCGAGCTCAATTTTATGCACTTATTGTTTTTGGAGGTGTTATTTTACTTGTTGCAATATTTGGTTTTCAATCTCCACAAGTTGCATAATTTAGAATTGTGTTTCTTCACACCTATTTGGGTGAAAATTCTGAGAATATTTCTAAACTCTAATTATTAATATCTTTGTCACTTGATTGATTATTTCTCAATAAATAATTTGCTTACAAATTCTTTTGGGCAATTAGGAGCTGGCCTAAACAGTATCCCATGGTTGTCTTTGTCTATTTTATTTCCAATCATTTGCGCTTTTATTGTTCCTTTTATCCCTGATAAAGGCAAAGGTAAAGAGGTGAGATGGTTTGCCCTTGTTGTAGCTTTAACAACTTTTCTTATCACTGTTGGAGCATACATAAATGGATTTGATATTAACGATGAAAATGTTCAACTTAAAGAAAGTGTAAATTGGCTTCCAAATTTAGGTTTGACTTGGTCAGTCGGAGCAGATGGTATATCAATGCCTTTAATATTATTGACAAGTTTTATAACTGCTTTAGCTGTTTTAGCAGCTTGGCCAGTAAGTTTTAAGCCGAAATTATTTTTTTTCTTGATTCTTGCAATGGACGGAGGCCAAATAGCTGTATTTGCAGTACAAGATATGTTGTTATTTTTTTTAGCGTGGGAGCTTGAGCTATTACCTGTCTATCTATTATTGGCTATTTGGGGAGGTAAGAAAAGGCAGTATGCAGCTACAAAATTTATTATTTATACAGCTGGAAGTTCTATCTTTATTCTTTTAGCATCATTAGCAATGGGCTTTTATGGTAGTGGCGCCCCTAATTTTAATTTTGAACATTTAGCTCAGCAAGACTTTAGTCAAAATTTTCAAATTTTATGTTACGCGGGACTATTAATCGCATTTGGGGTTAAGCTTCCTATCGTCCCTCTTCATACTTGGTTGCCAGATGCTCATGGAGAAGCTACTGCCCCAGTTCATATGTTATTGGCAGGAATACTATTAAAGATGGGAGGATATGCTCTTTTAAGGTTTAATGCACAACTATTACCTGTGGCACATGCTCAATTTGCACCTTTACTGATTGTTTTAGGTGCAGTAAATATAATTTATGCCGCTTTTACTTCATTTGCTCAAAGAAATCTAAAAAGAAAAATAGCATATAGTTCTATTAGTCATATGGGATTTGTCTTGATAGGTATTGGAAGCTTTAGCGCACTTGGGACAAGTGGAGCAATGCTACAAATGGTAAGTCATGGTCTTATTGGTGCCAGCCTTTTTTTCCTTGTTGGAGCTACATATGATAGGACAAAGACTCTTAAGCTTGATGAGATGGGAGGAGTTGGTCAGAAAATGAGAATTATGTTTGCTTTGTGGACTGCTTGCTCACTAGCTTCTTTAGCATTACCAGGGATGAGTGGCTTTGTATCAGAGTTGATGGTATTTACTGGATTTGTAACTGATGAAGTGTATACATTACCATTTAGAATAACTATGGCATCTTTAGCTGCTGTAGGTGTTATTTTAACTCCTATCTATTTACTTTCTATGTTGAGAGAAATATTCTTTGGTAAAGAGAATCCTACTTTAGTTGGAGAAAGAAAATTAATTGATGCAGAACCAAGAGAGATTTATATTATCGGTTGTTTACTTTTGCCCATTATTGGAATAGGACTTTATCCTAGATTAATTACAGAAAGTTATTTAGCTTCTATAAATAATTTAGTTGATAGAAATCTAAATGCGGTCAAACAAAATATAAAAGCAGTCGAATTTGTTGATGATAATACTGTTATCCTAAAATCACCGCCTATATAACTTTAAGTAAATTTAAAATTATTGGCGAATTGATTTGTTAGCAGATAACTTTAATGTAGTCACATTGTTCAAAATATCTAATTCAACATCTATTGATAGGTCAGGTTTAGGACCTAGATTGTTGATTAAATTTCTTCAAGATGCTGCTGGCAGGGGAGAATTAGATCCATGGGATGTTGATGTTATAAGTGTAATAGATAGTTTTTTAGATCAATTTGATAATAAATTTGAAAGCTCTCAAGGGAATAATAATTCATATGAGAAGGATTTGTCAGAGACAAGTGAGGCCTTTTTTGCAGCATCAGTTTTGGTAAATCTGAAAGCTCAAATTTTAGAATCGGATGTTTTCCCTGAAGATCAAAATGGTTTTGAAGATGATTTTGAAATAACTGAACAACCTTGGATTAATAATAATTTTGATATTCCACAATATCCAGAAAAATATCTCAGGAGAAGATCAGCAGCTCAACCTATTGTTAAAAGAACAGCCACTTTAGGTGAATTAATCAGTCAACTTGAATCGATTGCAGAAACAATCGAGACTCAGGATATACTTTTAATGAAAAGGAAAAGAAATAAGAAATATTCTGACAAAGCACTTATTGATCAAGTAAAGAGCTTAGCCCATAGGGAGAAATTACCTGAGACGACAAAGGCCTTAGGAGATTTTATCGATAAATGGGAAAAAGCATTGCAGTGGATAGACTTTGAATATTTAGTTGTTAGATGGAAAGAAGTTGCACAAAAAGATCTTGATAAAGATAGATTAGGGGTCTTCTGGGCTTTACTATTTTTATCTTCTCAAAATAAAATTGAACTTAAACAAATTAAATCACTTTATGGCCCAATAAAAATTAAAAGGGTCATTCCAGAAGGTGGTTTAGCTCAATTGCCTATCGAGAATCTGGAAGTGACAGATACTTCTCCGACCGCTGCATAGAGGATTTGGAGGAAATCAGGCTAATGTTCTACAAAGAGGTTTAAAATGCCTATGAAGGCAATGATACTTGCAGCTGGTAAAGGAACTCGCGTTCAACCTATTACGCATATAATTCCTAAGCCGATGATCCCAATTTTGCAAAAGCCTGTAATGGAGTTTTTGTTGGAATTATTAAAAGAACATGGGTTTAGAGAAATAATGGTTAATGTTTCTCATTTGGCTGAAGAGATAGAGAATTATTTTAGAGATGGACAAAGATTTGGAGTTGAAATAGCCTATAGCTTTGAGGGTAGGATAGAAGATGGAGAATTAATTGGCGATGCGTTGGGTTCCGCAGGAGGTTTAAAAAAAATTCAAGATTTTCAAAACTTTTTTGATGAAACTTTTGTTGTTGTATGCGGAGATGCCCTTGTTGATTTGGATTTAACTGAAGCAGTTAAAAGACATAAAAAGAAAGGTGCAATAGCTAGTCTAATAACTAAAAAGGTTAACAAGAAAGAAGTCTCAAGTTATGGTGTAGTCGTTTCAGATAATGAAGGCAAAGTAAAAACATTTCAAGAAAAGCCTTCTGTAGAAGACGCCCTAAGTGATTCTATAAATACTGGAATTTATTTATTTGAACCTGAAATATTTGATCATATTCCCTCTGGTAAAAAATTTGATATTGGAGCAGATCTTTTCCCAAAATTAGTTGAAAATAATTTACCATTTTATGAGCTGCCAATGGATTTTGAGTGGGTTGATATTGGAAAAGTACCTGATTATTGGAGTGCAATCAGAAGCGTACTGCAAGGTAAAGTAAGACAAGTTGATATACCTGGGAAAGAGGTAAAACCTGGTGTTTATACAGGTCTAAACGTCGCAGTTAATTGGGACAAAGTCAATATTAAAGGGCCCGTCTATATTGGTGGAATGTCAAGAATCGAGGATGGTGCAACTATTATCGGACCATCTATGATTGGTCCAAGTTGCTGTATCTGTGAAGGTGCAACAATAGATAATTCTATTATCTTTGATTACTCTAAAATTGGGAAGGGTGTTCGACTCGTAGATAAACTGGTTTTTGGAAGATATTGTGTAGGAAAAAATGGTGATCATTTTGATTTGCAAGAAGCATCTTTAGATTGGTTAATTACAGATTCAAGAAGAATGGATTCTTCTGAGCCCTCACCTCAGCAGAAAGTGATGGCAGAACTTTTGGGCAGTGATTTGATTAATATTCCAGATTAATCTCTGCTCTTTTTAAAATCTCTGGTATTAAATGTTCACTTTTTACAGCCATCAGATGAACTCCTTGAGCTATATCTATAAATTCTCTCAATTGTTCTGCAGCAATATTTATACCCTCTTCCATAGGATTGTCTGATTCTTTAAGCCTATTAAGGATATGATCAGGAATATTTGCGCCAGGTACAAATTTGTTTATAAAAAGTGCATTTTTATAAGATTTGAGCAAGAAAACTCCAGCTAGGACTGGCAAGTTTAATGGGTTGCTAATTTTATCGCAAAAATCAACAAGGTATTTTTTATCCATAATCATTTGTGTCTGTATAAAGTGAGCTCCCGCTTCTTTTTTTTTCTCGGTTCTCATTTTTAATACCTTTAAATTTTTATAACTTGGATCTGCTGCCGCTCCAGCAAAAATTTCTGTTTTATTATCACTTAATAATTGATTAGTAGGATCAATCCCATTATTAAACGATTGTATTTGTTTAAGTAGCTTAACTGATTCAAATTCATGTACAGCTTTTGTATCTTTTTGATCCCCAGCTTTGACTGAGTCCCCAGTAATGCAAAGAATATTTTTTATACCTAGGGCATTCGCTCCAAGAATGTCAGATTGTAAAGCAATTTTATTACGATCCCGGCAGGATATTTGCATTATAGGTTCTATCCCATTATCTAGTAATAGCCTTGACATTGCTAAACTGCACATCCTCATTACAGCTCTGCTCCCATCTGTTATATTAACTGCATGTACCTTATCTTTTAAAAGTTGTGCTATTTTTAGAGATCGAGTGGGATCACCTCCTCTTGGAGGCATTAATTCTGCCGTGATTGCTTTAGAATGGGATTCTAAGGTTTTTTGAAGTTTTGATTTCAATTGCTAAATGTTGGCTTGTTAGTTAACAACAATGATGAGATTGACAAACTTTATTACTATAAAAAAAGAGCTGTCCAAATGCAAATGGTTGATGACGATGTAAACAACTTTGATATGATGGGTCTCTCATCAAGAGAGATGGAAATTATTGATTTAGTTGCGGATGGATTAACTAATCAAGAAATAGCAGTGAAACTTACTATTAGTAAAAGAACTGTGGATAATCATGTTAGTAATATGTTCACTAAAACTGGATCCAAGAATAGGGTAGCACTATTAAATTGGGCAATGGATCATGGGAAAATTTGTAGAGATGGATTTAATTGCTGTTCTTTGCCTGATTCTGATCAAAATTAATATCTCCTAAATCTTCAATATTGTCATTAAGCGACATCAATAAATAATTCTGTGAATTCAGATCAAAAAGCTCAGCATAAGCTATACAAGCATCTTTATCAGAATTCACATATCTTAATATGCCCTCTTTATCGTAAAGACCATACATATCTGATTCATTAAGTTAATTTAGGAATATAAAGAAAATCTAAAGGAAAAAGGTATTATTTGGCTAGCTTTAGGCTGAATTTAATATATTTCTTTATTCCAGTATGAAAAAGGTTTATTAGATAATTCAAAATTTGAGAATTTTTTAACTCCGGTAATTTCTTTTGATAAGAAACTTGGAAAATTAATTTGTTCATTTATTGTTTTTAATTCAACTTCAGCTATCTCTAAGGGAAAATTATTTCCTTTAAATCGGTCAATTATCCACTCTTTCCCCTTGAAATGTAAGTAAAATCTTTCTTTTATAATAGGATTTTTTATTTCTGAAATAATCATTTCTCCTTCTTTTTTGGGAATCTCATATTCAAATTCGAAATTCTTAGACTTTGAAATATACTTTTTTAAAGTTAATTTAAATAGATCATCTTCTGATCTGATTCTTACTATCCAGTCCTCAGAATATGAGGATAAATAACCTTGAATGATATTTGACTTACGGTTAATTAATTTTTCCCAATCATTATTTTTAATTAAGAATCTTCTTTCAATTTCAATACACATGAAAATTTATATCAATAATTTTAGGATAGATTTCCTCTCCATTCTAATTTCTTAACTAAAGTGCTGTAATAAGAAATATTATTATTCAGTGAAACCATTTTTGCTGGCTTATTAGCTTTGATAATTTCACAATAATCATTCTCATGAAGAATTAGGCATTTTGTTCCATCCTTCCAAAGTTGCAAAGAATTTTTTTCTTTGTTGATATTCTTTATTACAATTTTACTATTGTCAGGTATAACTATTGGCCTGCTGGAAAGACTCATTGGACATATTGCGTTAATAACAAATGCATTAATTAAAGGATGGACTATTGGACCTCCAGCTGCCATTGAATATGCAGTAGAACCAGTTGCTGAAGAAATAATTAATCCATCACCTTTATATTCATTAACCTTTTCATTATTGATTTCAATGCTAATTTGATTGGTCGGGGATATATCAGTTTCTATTGATTTGAAATAAAAGTCATTCAATGCGTAAAATTCAGAAATTTTATAATTTCTATCAATTAAGTCTATTGCATGATGGTTGCATTGAAGAATCGTTCTTTCATCAATCTTAAATTTATTTTTTTCTAAAAGATCAATAAATGACTTTTCAATTAAAAATTTTCTATCTTGAGATAAAAATCCTAAATTACCACCAATATTGAAACTAAGAATCGGAATATTAAAATTAAAAATTGCATTTGCAGTTTTAAGTACAGTACCATCCCCTCCAAGAACAATAACTAAATCTGGTAAGCAGTTGTTTATCTCTAAATTTAATTGCAGAGTTTTGCTATCAAAGGTGCTTGCTAATTTTATTACAGCAATTTTTTGAGATTTCAGTAAATTTTCGCAAAAGAGAGCTGTTTCTTTTGCTATTTTGCTTTTAGATCTATAAATTATAAGAACCAACGATAGTTTCATTAAACATTTCTTACCATTTGAGTAAGTTAAAGCTTTCCATGTCCACAGTGACTCTATTTCTATAAAGAGATAATAAAATTGCTAATCCTACAGCAGCTTCTGCTGCTGCTACTGTAATTACAAAAATCGCAAAAACTTGGCCTTGTATCAAATTATTATCAATATAAGAGGAAAATGCCATTAAATTTAAATTTACTGCATTAAGCATTAATTCAATACTCATTAAAACTCTCACAGCATTTCTACTATTTAGTAATCCCCAAATACCTATGCAAAATAGAATAGATGAAACAATCAAAAAAGCTTGCAATGGGATTGAGTCAAGGTTCATCGTGTCAATTTAATAAAGTTACTTTTTTTCAATCAGCAAGGGTTTGTCTGATTTTTCTATAAGTTCTTGATCTACAGGAAGACCTGTCGAAATATCTTCTGACAAAACATCCCTCCTCGCCAAGACAATAGCTCCAATCATAGCCATTAAAAGTAAAACAGATGCCACTTCAAAAGGTAGTAAATAATCACTAAATAAATGCTCTCCAAGTCTTATAGTTGATTCTTCACCTATTGATTGTTTTGGATCAGCTATGATCCATGTATTGGATAAGTCAACTCGTACAAGTAGACTCAAAAGTGTGATACAAATAGTTGATGAAATTAATTTTCTAGAATTAAGATATTTAATTGGCTTCAGATCCTCTTTTTTATTAACAAGCATAATTGCAAATAAAATTAAAACATTAATAGCACCTACGTATACAAGTACTTGTGCAGCCGCCACAAAACTTGCGTTTAATAATAAATACAAACCTGCAACACTCATGAAAACTCCCCCTAGTAAAAAAGCAGAGTAAACGATGCTATCTAATAAAACTACTCCCAATGAACCAATAATAATAATTAGGGATAAAATTGAAAAACAAATTAATTGTGTGGTAACTGCAATAGACATCTAAATTTATTTACTTTCCTACAGGTACCTCTTCTGTAGTATTTGAAGATACCATCCAATCTAACACTTCTTCAGGTAATTTACCCACTCTAGGATCGGATGATGGAATATCATGAGGATCCATTACACCTTTTGGTAGATATGTTAATTCCTTAAGTGACTTGACAGTTGGATCAGAAGTGACATTTGTAGGTAGTCTACCGAGAGCAACATTATCATAATTTAAATTATGCCTATCAAAAGTGGCTAATTCATATTCTTCAGTCATTGATAAGCAATTTGTAGGACAATACTCAACGCAATTACCGCAAAAAATACATGCACCAAAATCTATTGAATAGTTTCTTAATTCCTTTTTTTTCGTCTCTTTGTTCATCACCCAGTCCACAACAGGTAAATTTATGGGGCAAACACGAACACAAACTTCACATGCTATACATTTATCAAATTCATAGTGAATCCTTCCTCTGTATCTCTCAGAGGGAATAAGTTTTTCGTAGGGATATTGAACTGTTACAGGCCTTCTTTTAAGGTGGTCAAAGGTAACAGTGATGCCGTCGAATAAATATTTACTTGCGCCAAAAGCTTCTTTAACATAGCTGTTGACTTTTTGAAAAAAATCTTTCATTGCCAGAAACTTTACTTAACATTATTATACAACATTTTTACCAATTTGGTAAGTAAATATACTTAAAAACTTAGCCCCCAAAAAATCTGGGCAACGCGAGTTTTAATCCTGCAGTCAATAATAAATTTGCTAGAGAAATTGGTAAGAGAAACTTCCAACCTAAATCAAGTAATTGATCAATTCTAACTCTAGGAGTTGTCCATCTTAGTAAGATTGCTATGAATACAAGTAAATATGCTTTTAGAATTGTCATTACAATACCTAGAGTTGCAGTTATAACCTGAATAAAAGATGTATCTATTGGAATGTTTAAAACTCTTGAAATAGTTTCTACAGGTATAGGAAAACCCCATCCACCCAAATATAAAACTGATACTAATAATGCTGATAAAATTAAATTTATGTAACTTCCTAGATAAAATAATGCAAATTTCATCCCCGCGTATTCTGTTTGATAGCCAGCAACAAGTTCTTCTTCAGCTTCAGGTAAATCAAATGGTAATCTTTCACATTCTGCTAACGCACAAATCCAAAAAATGATAAATCCAATGGGCTGTCTCCATATATTCCAACTTAGTATTCCTGCTCCGCTTTGTTGATTTACTATATCAACTGTGCTTAGAGAATTTGTCATCATTACAATTGCTAAAACAGATAAGGCAAGTGGTATTTCGTAACTTATAGACTGAGCTGCTGCTCTGAGACCTCCTAGAAGTGAATATTTGTTGTTAGAAGCATATCCACTCATCAAAAGGCCTATAGGTTGAATACTACTCAGAGCTATCCAGAGAAAAATACCAACGCCTACATTGCTTATTAGCAAATTTTGTCCAAATGGTACTATTAACCAAGATAATATGACAGGAACTAAAACTAATATTGGTCCAGCAGTAAAAAGTATTGAATCTGCTTTATCTGGGATGATATCCTCTTTAACAAGTAATTTGAGACCATCAGCGATCGGCTGTAATACTCCTAATGCTCCTGCATATTCTGGTCCAATCCTTTGCTGTGCAGCTGCAGAAATTTTTCTTTCAAGCCAAACTGTTACTAGCACCCCAACAACAGCAGCTACTAAAACTATTAGCATTGGGAAAGGAAGCCAGATGATATGTGCTATCTCACTAGGTACTCCAAAAGATTTCAGAGCCTCATTAAAACTAAATTCAAGATCTAAGCCGTTTGTCACAATCTTTTAACGATCTAATAATACATTAACTCCTTTAAGAGCAAAATCGCGTATTTACTAGTGAATAAAAAATAATCACCTTTGATCAGGTGGAATCCAATTTCTGCAGGCGGAACCAGTATAGATTTGTGATGGTCTAAAAATCCTATTAGCGCCAAGCTGCTCTCGCCAATGTGCTAACCATCCAGCAACTCTAGAAATTGCGAAAATCGGAGTAAAAAGATCCCTAGGGATGCCTAATTTTCTATAAACTAAACCTGAGTAATAATCCACATTTGGATAAATACCCTTCGCTCCAAGTATAGGGACAGCTTCCTCTTCGAGTTTCATAGCAACTTCGTACATTTCATCTTTACCAAATCTCTCAAAGAGCTCCTCAGCTAATCTTTGGAGGATAGTTGCTCTTGGATCTTTAACTTTATATTCTCTATGACCAAATCCCATTATTTTTCTTTTAGTTAGTAAGGCCTCCTTTATAAATGAAGCCGCGTTCTCAGGAGTGTTTATATTTTCTAACATTGAGATGACATCTTCATTGGCTCCTCCATGAAGAGGTCCGGCTAATGTTCCTACAGCTGATGCTACGACTGCATATGGATCTGTTAATGTACTCGCGGTAACTCTTGCACTAAAAGTACTTGCATTTAGACTGTGTTCTGCATGTAAGATGAGACACTTATCAAAAACTTTTGCCGCTAGTGGATCCTGTTCTTTTTCAGTGAGCATATATAAAAAATTGGAAGAATAGGATAAGTCATCTCGTGGTTGAATTGGATCTTGACCTTTTCTTATAAGTTGAAAGGCAGCAACCATAGTGGGAATCTTTGCAATAAGTCTAATAACAGCGTTATAAACATATTTTGGGTCGTCAATAACTCTTCTTGAATAGAACAAACCTAATGAAGCGGCGCTTGACTGAAGAGCATCCATTGGGTGTCCTGAAGAGGGAAAACATTTCATCATATCTCTAACTCTGAAGCTTAATCTTCTATGCATTTGAACTTCGGCTTCAAAATTTTTGAGCTCACTGACTGTTGGTAATTCTCCCCATATTAAAAGAAATGCTGTTTCTAAAAAACTACTTTTTTGTGCTAGTTCTTCAATATCATATCCTCGATATAAAAGCTTTCCCTGTCTACCATCTATGTCGCAGATTGAGGATTTTGTAACAGGGATTCCCTCTAAACCTGGTTTAAAATTATTATTTGGAATATTCAAGAATTTTACTAAAATAAATTATGTTTAAAAAATAAATTAAAAAATTATTTTTATTCATAATTAATAATAAATCCTTAATGATAAAAAATCTTTAAATATTAATTTGTTTTGTAATTTAAAATATTTTTAAAGTTGATTCTAAATATACTTTTTCATTCTGTTCAGGTATGATTTGGCTGATATTTATATTTATATCGTCAAGTGAGAATAATTCAGTATTTAAAAAGTATTGTAGATTTTTCAGAGATTCGTAATATTTAACAAGTTGTCTATTATTAATGGACTTTATGAAAAATATGTCATTAAAAATAAATTTATGTGATTTAATTTCACTATTATATTTAAAATATTGATCGGATAGAGTGGTTTTTGAAGCTATATTTAGTAATGTATCAAAATCATTACTAATGTATATAGTTTCCTCATCTTTGAGGCTAAAAATAGGATTTTCTTTTTCATAAGAAATATTATTATCTTTTATTTTTAATTGATCGTTTGTATAAATCGAATAATTTATATTATTAATAAATAATTCTTCTTTTTTATAATTTTTAAGAAAGTTAAATTCATCAATTGAAATTTTATTGGGCAATTTGCTTTTAAAACATAAAACCCAATTATTATTATTTGTTATAAATAAAAGTTCCTCATCTAATTCTTGAATAATTTCTTCTATAAATTCTTTTTGATTGATATCATTATATAAAAAATTTATATTTTTCCTATATTTGGAATATTTATTAGTAAGAATTATATCTTTAATATTATCTATTTGACTATTATTTATTTCAGTATTAATTTTATTAATATTTGAGGAAAATGACCTCAACTTGATTTTATTATCTTCGTAATCAAGAATAGTTATTAGTTCATTAAATTTTTGTATTTCTGGATTTGAATTATTTTCTTTATCAATATATTTTGAAATTGATAATAACTTTATTTTTTTTAAATTAATATCTTCTGGTATTAAATTTCGTGGTAAGATTTGTTTTCTTGTATTATTTGATTGTAGTGAACTATCAATAATTTTTTTATTTGAGGATGCTATTATATAATTATCTTTAGTCAAAAGTATATGGCTTATATAATTAAGCTTCCCAAGCCTTTTTAATTCAAAAATTTGATCAGATTTTTCTAATTCTTCATCAGAATTAATAATATTATTAATGTTTTTATTATTTTTTAATTTAAAAATTAACAAAATATCTTTTTTATTTAATTCATTTCTAAAAAATGTTATAGCTAATTCATTATCATAAATATCTTCAATTTTTTCTTGTAGATTAAAGCCTAAATATGAAAGAATACTATCTTTAATTAGATTAAGTTCCTCTTTTTTTTCTTCTGGGATGTTTTTTTTAATATAATTTTTTATATTTTTATTTGTTGAGTTGCTAAGTATAGTTAATTCATAGTTGATTGGTATATAATTAAGGATACTCATATTTGTAATATCAGGTTTATTGTTTTTAATTCCTTTTAGGAAGAAAGTTGATATAAATACTGTAAATAAAAGTATAAAAAATATAATTATTATTTTCTTTAATTTATTATTCATTTTATTTTTATTCTTAACAAATTCATTATTCTTGCAACTCTTATTATTAAATTGTTATAAGTATTTTAATAACACATAACTTATGTCCAATATTCCTAAATCCATAACAGTGCATGATTTGAAAGATTGGTTAAATTCGAATAATGAAAATCCTATTATAATTGATGTAAGAGAAGATCTCGAAATAGAGATTGCTTCACTTCCTTTCGTTAATATTTATCTCCCTATTAGTAATGTTTCTTTTAACAATGTTTCTTCAATAATTTCAAAATATATTAATAAGAAGTTTGTAATTTTATGTCATAAAGGTATCAGAAGTTATAATTTTGCCCAATGGTTAATTGAAAATGAATTGGTAAAGGATGTATGGAATTTAGAGGAAGGTATTGATGGGTGGAGTATTCACATTGACCCTAGTATCCCAAGATATTAATTAATCGATCTCATCAATTCTCGAAGAGACTGTATTAACATCCTTATCTCCTCTTCCTGAACAGTTGATAATAATTTCACTATCTTCATTTAAGGTTGGACATAATTTCTCAAGCCAAGCAAATGCATGAGCTGTTTCTAAAGCAGGGATAATGCCTTCTAGTTCACTAACAAGTTTTAAAGCTCTTAAAGCTTCTATATCCGTAACTGCTCTATATTCAGCACGTCCAATATCTTTTAAGAAACTATGTTCAGGACCAACTCCTGGATAATCTAGCCCTGCACTAATTGAATGTGCTTCTTGAACCTGCCCTTCATTATCTTGTAAAAGAAGGCTCATTGATCCATGAAGTATCCCAATGGTCCCTTTTGTAATTGTTGCAGCATGTTTATCAGTATTGATTCCACTCCCAGCTGCTTCAACCCCAATTAGTCTTACATTTTTATCATTTATAAATGAATGAAAAAGTCCCATTGCATTAGATCCTCCACCTACGCAAGCAAGCAATATATCTGGCATCTTGCCAAATGATTCTAAGCATTGCTTTTTTGTTTCTTCTCCAATTATTGAGTGAAAGTCCCTAACAATCATGGGGTATGGGTGTGGGCCCGCAACCGAACCTAAAATGTAATGTGTATTCTCAACATTAGAAACCCAATCGCGAATAGCTTCGCTAGTAGCATCTTTTAGGGTAGCTGTACCTGAAGTTACAACTTTTACTTCTGCTCCAAGAAGTTTCATTCTAAAGACATTAAGAGATTGTCTTTTTATATCTTCTTCGCCCATATAAATAACACATCTGAGACCAAACCTTGCACATACTGTTGCTGTCGCTACACCATGCTGCCCTGCTCCTGTCTCAGCGATAATCCTAGATTTGCCCATCCTTATAGCTAATAAAGCTTGTCCTAAAGCATTATTAATTTTATGAGCACCTGTATGATTTAGATCCTCTCTTTTAAGCCATATCCTATTTCTAATATTTTGCTTTTGATAATGTTTCGTTAATCTTGAAGCTTCATATAGAGGTGTTTCTCTTCCTACATATGTTTTTAGTAAATGATCTAATTCATTAGTAAATTTTTTGTCAGCCCAAGCTTCTTTGGAAGCTTTTTCTAATTCGAAAAGAGCAGGCATAAGAGTTTCAGGAACGTATTGACCTCCATATTTTCCATATCTACCTGATTTGGAAGGACGATCAAAATCGTCGTATTTATTATTTTGATCTTCAAGAGAAATTGAGCTTACCAATTTTCTATAATGTAATAATTAATTTAACTATAGATTATCTAGAAAATAATGCGAAATAAAAATTGGATTGAATTTGATAATAACAACTTTAAAAATAAAGAAATAGAAGATAAAGATTGTGAAAGCAAATCAAGAAAGTTAAAAATTTATAAAGAAAAAAAAGGCAAGAAAGGAAAGACTGTGACAATAATTTCAGGATTTCCATCACAAAACACTTCGCAAATCGGTAAATTGTTAAGAAAGTTAAAGGTCTATTGTGGTACAGGTGGATCTTTAAGTGATCAAGGCATTCAATTGCAAGGTGATATGCAAGATAAGGTAAAAATTTTTCTTCTTAAAGAAGGCTATGCCATTTGATGCCTTAGGTTTACAATAATTATTTAGTAATTTAATTCCTTGTTAGAAACCTAATGATTAATCCTAATTTAGAAAATAACAAAAATATAAAGTGGCATAACTCTGCAATAAGTCGGCAAAATCTAGAGAGTCTCAGAGGCCATAAAGGAATGGTTATTTGGTTTACAGGTTTATCAGGATCTGGTAAGAGTACTCTGGCTAATGCCTTAAATGAAGAATTACACGGTAAGAGAATATCGACTTATTTGTTAGACGGAGATAATATTAGGCATGGCTTATGTAAAGATCTTGGATTCTCTGATAAAGATAGAGAAGAAAATATTAGAAGAATAGGAGAGGTCGCAAATTTATTCATGAATGCTGGGATTGTCACAATTACAGCTTTTGTTTCACCTTTTAGATCTGATAGAGAAAAAGTTAGAAATATAATTGGCAAAGATTTTATTGAAATATTTTGTGCAGCGAATCTTGATATCTGTGAAAAAAGAGATACGAAAGGTCTTTATAAGAAAGCAAGGATGGGAGAAATTAAGGATTTTACAGGTATATCAAGTCCTTATGAAATACCAAATGAGCCAGAGATTATTGTAGAGACTGGTTTGTTAGATCTTCATGCTTCAGTAATTCAAATTATGAAATATTTGAGCGAAAAAGAATTATTAAATTTAGATAATTAAATTTTCTATTGAGATAAATTCTTTCTTAAAAAGTTTTTAATTCCTTTAGTTTTTAAACTTTCATTTTTTATGGTGACTTCCTGATGAATATTTTTTCTAAAGGCTTTAAGCTTTCTATATACTTCATGATCGCTTAATGCCAATATTTGAGCAGCTAGTAAACCAGCATTTTTACTTCCATTGATTGCCACTGTAGCGACAGGAACGCCAGCAGGCATCTGAACAATAGATAAAAGAGAATCAATACCTTTTAGAGATTTACTTTGAACAGGAACACCTATTACAGGGATAATTGTCAGTGATGCAAGCATACCAGGTAAATGAGCGGCGCCTCCTGCTCCAGCAATAATAATTTTAATATTATTTGATTCAGCTTCTCTGGCAAAATTCACCATCTCTAATGGAGTACGATGTGCGGATAAAATGCAAACTTCAGTTTTTAATCCAAGTTCTTCAAGTATTTCAACTGCAGATTTCATAATGGGAAGATCTGAATCACTTCCCATGACCACGGAAATCTTATTAGAAGTACTTTTATTTAATGAAGGCAAAATAACAAATCAATTCTTTTCTTATGATGACGTGCTATTAGTTGAATGCTAGTTAGTTAATATTAAAAAGTTAAGATTAGAAAAATTTATGATTAATAGTAAAAATCTTGAAAAAAATGAAGTAAAAGAATACTTCAATGGAACAGGTTTTGATAGATGGAATAGGATCTATAGTAAATCTGATGATGTTAACACAGTTCAGAAAAACATTAGGATAGGGCATCAAAAAACTGTTGATGATGTCATTAAATGGATAACGAAATATCCTGAACTGTCAAAAATGACTTTTTGTGATGCAGGGTGTGGAGTAGGAAGCCTTACAATCCCGTTATTAAGGGCAGGAGTCAAAGATATACAAGTTAGTGACATTTCTGGCTCAATGATTGATGAAACTAAGTTGCGTATTAAAAATGCAGGTTTAAGTACTAGAGGAATAAAATATATAGTGAGTGATCTTGAACAGTTAACAGGAACTTTTGATTTTGTTGTTTGCTTAGATGTATTTATTCATTATCCGCAATCTGTAGCTGAAGAGATGGTTAAGCACTTATGTGATTTAAGTTCATCAAGATTAATAGTTAGCTTTGCACCATATACTCCTTTATTGGCGATACTAAAAAATATTGGAAAAATGTTTCCTGGACCAAGTAAAACTACAAGAGCATATACACTCAGAGAGGATGGTATCATTTCTGCTGCGAAAGAAAAAGGTTTCGTTGTCTCTCAAAAGAAATTAAATCAAGCGCCATTTTATTTCTCCAAATTAATAGAATTTAAAAAGGTAAATTAATTTACGTTACAAGATTATTTTCGAGTGCGTATCTAACTAACTCAGTTCTACTTGAAGTACAAGTTTTTATAAATAACCTACTAACATACTTCTCAACATTCCTTATCGATGTCTCCAGTTTTCTTGCAATTTCTTTATTCATAAGTCCTTCAGCAACAAGTTGCAAAACACTGGCCTCTCTTGGAGTAAAACTTGGAATAGTTATATCGCTCTCTTGATTATTTGAGTTATTTTTGGTGAGCATGGATTTGATTTCAGTAATTTGTTTAGCCATCTTGCTAACATCAGTGTCTGCGAATCTAGCGGCTTCTTTAAGTAATCTATCTTGCCTCTTTATTACATTATTTACTCTTGCAGCTAATTCATCTGGATCAAATGGTTTAGAAATATAATCATCAACCCCTGCGATATATCCTTGAGTTCGATCTAGAGTCATACCTTTAGCCGTAAGAAAAATTACAGGTGTTCCGCTTAACCTCTCATCCTCTCTGATCTTTTCTAGCAGTGCATAACCATTACATCGAGGCATCATAATATCACTAATGATTAGATCTGGAAAGAACTTCTGGGCTTTTTCCCAGCCATCTTCTCCATCAACTGCAACAGTAATTTCGAATCCTTCATCTTCAAGAAAAGTTTTTACAGCATTTCTTAAACCAGGCTCATCATCAACTAATAAAATTTGAGATTTCTTTTTTTCTTCGTTAGTTGGGGTAGATTCATTCATTTTTATTTTTATAGATTATTAATGATGTTTATAAAAATTTTATATACTAAAAAATATGGTTTCAAGTCCTATACTACTAGATTTTCAATCTTCAACACCATGTTTGAAGGAAGTTGTTGAAGAAATGAGTTCTTATTGGATGGAAAATTTTGCTAATCCATCAAGTAAGGGAAATCTATCAGGGTTATATGCAAGTGCTTCTCTTGAGGTTTTAAGAACAAAAATTCAAGAAAATTTGAATTTACATAACAAAAAAATAATTTTTACTAGTGGAGCTACAGAATCTAATAATTTGGCTTTATTCGGATTCGCTAGAAATTTTCAACAAAGAACTGGTCGATATGGAAATATTATTACTTTGAGCACAGAACACAAGGCTGTTCTAGAACCTCTACGACAATTAAAAAAGGAAGGTTTTAGCATAACTGTATTAAATCCTGAATCAGATGGGTTAATTTTGGAAAAAAATCTTTTAAATGCATTGAGAGATGATACTTTTCTAATTAGTATAATGCTCGCAAATAATGAGATTGGAGTGGTACAACCTATTGAAAAAATCTTTAAAATTTGCCAAAAAAATAATATTAAATTTCATACTGATGCGGCTCAATGTCCTGGATATTTGCCAATTAAAAATTTTGATTCATTAGCTAATATGATCACTTTAAGCTCGCATAAGATATATGGTCCTAAAGGTATTGGGCTATTAATAATGGATGAAGATATTCAATTAAATCCAATATTTTATGGGGGTGGCCAAGAATTTGGATATAGATCTGGAACACTATCTTTACCATTGATTGCTGGCTTTTCAAAAGCAATTGAAGTAGCGATTAAAAATCAAGAAAGAAATACAATGCAACTCGCTAAGCTAAGAAATAATCTTATGGATGGTTTATTAAAAAAGAATTCTAAAATTTTAATTAATGGATCAATTATTAATAGGTTGCCCCATAACTTAAATTTGACAGTACTAGATGTTAATGGTTCTAAGTTTCATAAATATATTAAGTATCAAATTACATGCTCAAGTGGTTCGGCATGCAGTAATGGAGAAGTATCTCATGTCCTAACATCCATGGGTAGATCATTAAAAGAGGCTGAATCATCAGTAAGGCTTAGTATTGGTTTAAGTACAACAGCTGAAGAAATAGAAAATTCTATTGATGTAATAACCGAGACCATAAACAAATTAAGAAAATAATTATTTTAATTGTGCTATTCTCAATTTTGCACTTCTAGATCTTTTATTGTTTTCTATTTCTTCTTCTGACGGAAAGATTGGTTTTTTTGTTAAATTAATAAATCTTTCATCATTTTTAAAATAATTTTTTACTTTTCTATCTTCAATAGAGTGAAAACTTATTATTGATATTATCCCTCTTGGAACAAGCCATGAGGAGGCATTATTAAGTAATTTTTCCAAAACTTCAATTTCTTTATTAACTGCAATTCTCAATGCTTGGAATGTTCTGGTGGCTGGATGTATTTTTCTGTATCTAAATTTTGGAGGGAAGCATCCTCCAATAGCATATGCTAATTCTTTTGTACCAGAATAGGAACCTTTTATTTGAATATCATTTTTGATTTTTCTTGCTATTTTTCTAGACAGTTTTTCTTCCCCGTATTTATA
This sequence comes from uncultured Prochlorococcus sp., assembly GCA_902624105.1. Classification (GTDB taxonomy): domain Bacteria; phylum Cyanobacteriota; class Cyanobacteriia; order PCC-6307; family Cyanobiaceae; genus Prochlorococcus_A. The sequence goes on from CACNWH010000001.1 coordinate 91,364, forward strand.
AATTAAATCTGCTAATTCATTTTCTGTTAAATTGTGAATTAAATCTTTCGCCTTGGTTTTTTGAGTTGGGTTCATACGCATATCTATTGGACCATCTTTTTGAAAACTAAATCCTCTTTCAGGTGTTTCTATTTGATTACTATTAAATCCTAAATCTGCTATCACAAATGATACTTTCTCTTTTGGCTTAAAATCTGAAAAATTAGTTTGAATAATTTTAATCCGATTTTTAAAAATATATAGTTTATTTGAAGCAGCTTCAATAGCGAATGGATCTTGATCTAATCCAATCATTTGTAAATTAGGAAATTTGTTTAATAATTCGAAAGTGTGTCCACCGCCGCCCAAAGTAGCATCTATTCCCACAAAGCTCCTATTTGATTGTTGAGGAAAATTATTAATAGAGCTAATAATTTGATCAACCATAACTGACTTATGATTGAAAAAAGATGAATTTTTGGAGTCAATTTCCATAACTATCTATTAGTATTTATAAAGAGGGAAAATTTTAATGGCTCAGCTAGAGACTAGAACCGAACCAATGGTGGTCAATTTTGGGCCGCATCATCCATCTATGCATGGTGTTTTAAGATTGGTGGTAACTCTTGATGGTGAAAACGTAATTGATTGTGAACCGGTAATAGGTTATTTGCATAGAGGTATGGAAAAAATTGCTGAGAATAGAACAAATGTTATGTATGTCCCTTACGTGAGCAGAATGGATTATGCCGCGGGTATGTTCTATGAAGCTATTGTAGTTAATGCACCAGAAAGATTAGCTAATATTCCCATTCCTAAAAGAGCCAGTTATATAAGAGTACTAATGCTGGAGCTTAATCGAATAGCTAACCACCTTTTGTGGCTTGGGCCTTTTTTAGCTGATGTGGGTGCTCAAACTCCATTCTTCTATATATTCAGAGAAAGAGAAATGATATACGATCTTTGGGAATCTGCTACAGGTCAGAGATTAATAAATAATAATTTTTTTAGAATAGGTGGTGTAGCATGTGATTTACCTTATGGATGGTTAGATAAGTGTATTGATTTTTGTAATTGGTTCGCTCCAAAAATTGATGAATATGAAAAATTAATTACAAATAATCCAATTTTTAGAAAGCGTATAGTAGGTCTAGGCAAAATTGATAGAGATCAAGCGATCAATTGGTCTTTATCAGGGCCAATGCTTAGAGCCTCTGGGGTCTCATGGGATCTTAGAAAAGCAGATGATTATGAATGTTATAGTGATTTCGATTGGCAAATTGCAACAGCTGAGGAAGGTGATTGTTATGCCAGATATCAAGTAAGAGTTGAAGAAATGAGACAGTCTCTGAGTATAATAAGGCAAGCATGCGAGATGATTCCTGGTGGCCCAACTGAAAATTTAGAAGCTCAAAGGATGGCAACTGATGATAAAAAAAGTGATATTTTTGGAGTTGATTATCAATATATCGCTAAAAAAGTAGCACCGACTTTCAAAATTCCTAATGGAGAACTATATACAAGACTTGAATCTGGCAAAGGTGAAATAGGTGTTTTTATACAAGGTAATAATGAAGTTACCCCTTGGAGATTTAAAATTAGAGCTGCAGATTTAAATAACCTGCAAATTCTTCCTCATATACTGAAAGGTGCAAAAATTGCTGATATTATGGCAATCCTAGGTTCAATAGATGTAATTATGGGATCAGTTGATAGATAACATTTACAATGGAATCAATTAATTGGTTAAACTTAAAAAGAAAAGTGAGGTTTGGTGATTGCGATTCTGCCAATGTTATACATTTTCATAACTTATTAAAATGGTCGCATGAAGCCTGGGAAGAAAGTCTAGATAAATATGGAATACCACTAAACGAAATTTTCCCTGATGGAGTTTCTCAAGAAAAATCTGCACTACCAATTGTTAATTGTGAAGCTAAATTTTTTGAGCCAATAACCTTTGGAGATTTATTATCAATCCAAATCTCGCCACAGAAAATTAACAATCATTTATTTCAAGTTAAAAATAAATTTTTTAAAGGCTCAATTAAAGTAGCAGAGAGTATTATCATCCACTGTTCAATTAATCCAAATACAAGAGTTAAAACTGACTTATCAGAAAATTTAGAAAAGTGGATAGAGGCATCAAACTTAAATTATCGGATTGAAGAGTGCTAATTGTGCTTACTCCTTATTTTTCCAATCTTGTATACAATTATCTGAGACTATCTTTGTTTGATTAACAATCCACTCAAAAGGTTTTTCAAATTTTTGGAAGCTATCTGAAAAATCTTCTAATTTTTTTATTGATTTAAATAAATTTTTATTTTCCGTATTTTCTTTGAAATTTATCAATATTCTGTACCTTTGTCCCCAAATTATGTCATTTATTTTTTCAAATTTAAAATTTTCAATAGGTAAATTTTCTTCGGTTATGAAATTTACTATTTTTTGTTTTATCAAATCAAGAAATATAATTTCACCACCTGAGTTAATTGTGTTATCTATTCGGCCATAAACAATTAGATATTCCTTATTATTCTTTGTGAATTTCTTGCCAATATCTCCACTCTCCCACCATCCCTCTAAATTTTTAAAATCTTTCATTTCTGAAGATTTATTAACTTCTTTACCTATCCTTTCAGTTTTAATTTCGATTAAATTTTTTTCATTAATTCTTACATTGATATCTTTTAAGATCTCCCCATCATTTAGATTTTCATTCAGAAATTCTGTAGGCTTTAAGCTTGAAATCATAGCAGCTGTTTCTGTAGCTCCATAACAGGGTGATAAATTAATTTTTTCTCGAATACATTTTTTTAAAATATTTTTAGATATACTCGCACCTCCAACCCATATTAGATCAAATAACTTTAGCCAACAAATTCCTTCTTTATTTAATAAGAGCCTATATAACTGAGTTGGAACTAGTGAAGTTATTAATTTTTTGCGAGACTTACCTTTTATTGTTAATGTTTTTTCTAAAAGATATCTACTTTCTTTTATCATTTTTCTTGAAATATTAAAATATTCGCATTCCCAAATTTTACTTCTCCATAACGGCATGAATCCACTGATATGACTTAGTGGTAATGTATTAAAAATAATAATATTACTTAGGTCAAAGTATTGCTCCTCAAGCCATTTCCCACAATAATTCGCAGATTGATTCAGGTTTGCTATTGAGTGGTAACAATGCTTTGGCATATTTTTACTGCCACTACTATTTAAAATTATGCCAGGTTTTTCCAAATTCATGGAACATAAATGATTAGAAATATAAAAATTACTTTTTATGTGTATTACTTTTCTTTCTTTTAAGTATTGAAGAATTAATTCTGAAGATAATTCATCATTATGTGCAACTATAATTTCATTAATTTTATTATTCATAAATTATTCCATATTATTTCTGGATCATTTTTAAAAAGGAAAGTATTAGGCATTTGTTTTAAGGCTAAACCAGGAACTTTTGGAGTTGAACCTAATAATTGTAAATATGATAAGTGAAATAAAAATCTTTTGCCTACTCCAGTTTCGAAAGAGGAACTAAGGGATTTAAGGCTATTTTTATTATTCAATTCTTCTAATAGTTTTAAAGGATTTTTCTCTTGGGAGGGTCTTCGTATTTGCCAACCATGCCAAGAATGAATTAGTTGGGGATATTTCAATAATGATTCGTCTAAAGCCACAGGAATCTTTTGGTTTAATTCATGTGATCCTTCAATATCATCAATTCCAAGTGGTTGTTCAATCCAGTCTAAATTTTTATTATCACTCAGTATTTCTGCCCATCTATTTGCGCATTGTCTATTCCAAGCACCATTTGCATCAATTCGTAATTTAATATAATTTTCATATTGGTTAAGTATTTCCTCTAAAATTTTTTCTTCAATTTTATTTTCTTTAGTAGCTACTTTCCATTTAATCGTATAAACTCTAGGTTTTGATTTATATTTTATTTTAAGTTCTTTTAATTTTTCAATTATTGTAGAAGAATCCACCAAAATTGCACTTTGATGAATTTCGTTAAATTTATATTTATCTTGATATTTGATTATTCCTTCTAATTCTCCTAATGCGCATTTAATTCCAGATTGTATACATGGATGAAAATTATATATTTTTTTAGTTAACTTTTCTATATTAATATTTTCTGGAATCATATTTAATTGTTTTTCGCATAAAGATATATGCTCATCAAACAAAGGCGTAATTTCTCCAAAGCCATCATTAAAACTATCAATGGAATTTAATTTTATAATCCACCCTTTTTTATAATTAAATTTTCTTTTTGAATTTAAAATAGATTTTGGAAATTCAAAGAAAAAGAATTTTTTTTTAAATGTTATATTCATTTAGGATGAAAAAAAACCAGAAACCAGCCCTAGTGCTAGCCCTATTCCATTCATAGTTTGAATTTTAATAGCAATGAATTTACACCTTTTGAGAGAACCAGGATTGTCATGAAATTTATTTAAAATTTTTATTAATTTTATTGAATAAGGAAGACTAATAAAATAAAGCAAACATGATGGCGGAATGAATCCAGTTAATATTGTAAAAAATTGAAAGGTATAAATTGTTCCTATAATCCATGGGATAAGTGATGCAGATTTTTTTGCTCCTAAAATAACTAAAGGTGAATTTTTTCCATGACTTTTGTCTTCCTTAATTTGGTGAAAATGTGAGCAAAATAAAACTAAGGTAATTGCTAAAGACGGCCCGCTTCCTAACATGAATGCTTCTTTCCAGGGAATTTGTGAATAGTAAATATTATTAGGATCTAAAGCAATTAATGCTGCTGAATGAGCTAATGGGCCAAAAGCAATCCAACATAATGGCTCCCCAAAACCAAAATAACCTAATCTAAAAGGAGGCCCTTGATATAGATAACCTAAAATACAACAGCCGACAACTAAGATAAATACATTAATATTTGTTGATCTAGAAATTAAATAAACAATAAATAATCCTATTATTAACGATAAATATGCTGTTAAAGATATAATTTTTTTATTTTTAATGAGATTAACTACAGAATCAAATTTAAATTTATCAATGCCCGTTTCTGAGTCATATAAATCATTTGTAAGATTTTCCCAAAAAAGTATCAAGATGGAAGCAAATATAAATGAAAAGAAATTTAAAATACTAATATTATTGTGCACATAAAGGTTAAATGCACCTGAAATAATAATAGGTATAATTGCAACTGAATATAGAGGCCATTTTATTGTTTGAACCCATAGATTTTTTCCATCTTCTTTAATCATCAATATCTTCAAAAAGTTAATATTATTATTTAATATAAATGATAAATTGATTTATATTTCTTGATTAAACTTATGGTTTTGTTTTTGCACTAATTTTATGGATGATAAGATAGCTTTTCTTAATTTCTCAGATGATATTTTAAATAAAATTGAAAAAACTCGTCTTAAAAAGGGAATAATTAGTTTTTGTATTGATTTACCAATTAGGGATTTAATTGATATTTGCTCAATTTTTTTAGAGGAATATAATTTTTCTATTTTTTGGGAGGAAAATAATAATATTTCATTTCTAGCTTTAGATAAATGTAAAAGTATGGAATTTAAGGGACCTAATAGATTTCAATTAGCAAAAAATTTTAACGATAAAACATTAAAAAATATAATAAATTTAGAAAGTCAATATAAATTTTCTTCTCTTACGAAGATATTTTATTTTTTTACTTTTAGAGAAAATTCAAACAAATATATATTTGATAACGATTTTTCTATTTTAGAAGGGGTTTTACCAAAGTTTTTAATTATTAATGATGGCAAAAACATTACACTTAGAATGAATATCGAAATTGATCCAACAATATCTATTCAAGATAGTATTCATGAATTTTGGGGTATTAGAGAGAAAATAATTTCTTCAAAAAGTCAAAATTATAATTATGGTAATCCAAATATATCTTTAGATGATTTTTACAAATCCTTTTATAAAACGTATCCATTATTAAATAAACAAATCTCTTCAGCTATTAAGTTGATTAATGATGGTTGCATTGAGAAATTAGTATTAGGATCTAGATTAATGTTTCAACTAAAGAACAAATTAAATATTATCCAAATATTAAATAAATTAAGGTTAAGTCAAACTAATGCCTGTAGATATCTTTGGAAAAGAAATAAGGAGAATATGATTTTTGGTGCATCTCCAGAAAAATTATTTTCATTAAAAGAAAAAGTTTTGCAATTAGAGGCAATTGCTGGAACTGAAAAAATTGGATTTGATATGGATACTTTTCTTAGAAGTGATAAGAATTTAAGGGAGCATAATTTTGTTATAAATTATTTAATTGAAAATTTGAAATTTTTAAATTTTAGAAACTTTAAAAAAGGGGAAATAAAGGTTAAAGAATTCGGAAATATAGCTCATCTATGTACCTTAATAAGTGTAGATGTTAATAAAATATGCCCATTTGTATTACTCGAAAAGTTACATCCATCCCCTGCAGTGTGCGGTTTTCCTAAGGAAAAAGCTTTAGATTATTTAGATAGCCTTGAAAATTTTGATAGAGGAAATTATGCCTCACCCTTCGGCTGGGTAGATGTAGAAGGTAATGCTGATTTTAGAGTAGCTTTAAGAGGAGCAAAGATAGTTAGAAGCGGTATAGAGTTTATAGCTGGATCAGGTTTAGTAAAAGGATCTATTTCTGAAAAAGAAATTGATGAAATTAAATTAAAATTTGCCTCATTAGCAAATCTAATTTTTGATTAAATTTAATTAATAATATTTAGCAATTTACCAATTACTTCTTCTGAAATATTTCTATTTGATAATTTTTCTATTTCTCTTAGACCAGTTGGACTTGTGACATTAATCTCACTAAGCATTCCATTAATAACATCTATACCTACAAAAAATAGTCCTTCTTCTTGCAGATGTTCAGATAATTCTAGACATATACTTTTTTCTGCATTACTTAGGAAGGTTTTTTCAGCTTTTCCTCCCATCGCTAGGTTACTTCTAAAATCTCCTTGATTTGGGATTCTATTTATTGCTCCCAATGGTTTTCCATCTACAATTATTATTCTTTTATCTCCATTTTGTACCTCGGGAATAAATTTTTGCATCATAACTGGCAATTGTTCTTGTGAAGTAATTAGTTCAATGATTGCTCTAGAACCAGGAGAATTTTTATTCAATCTAATAACACCCTGACCTCCTTTGCCTCCTAAAGGTTTAATAACAACTTCTTCGTTAGCTTGTGCAAAATTAATTAAATCATTGACTTTGCTAGCGACAATGGTTGGAGCCATCAGATGGCTATATCTTAATGCTCCTAATTTTTCATTCCATGCCCTTAGAGATGATGGTTTGTTGACGACTTTGACACCTTTTCTTTCCGCTACTTCAAGCAGATGTGTCGCGTATAGATAACCTTCATCAACAGGAGGATCTTTTCTCATCCAAATACAGCTAAATTTTGCAAGTGGAATGCATTTATTCTCTTTTAATTCAATCCATGGAGTAGGTTCTATATTTATACAGGATGCCCAAACCTCATCTCCTCTTGCCTCAAGATCTTGTGGAGTGCAAACCCAAACTTCGACTTTTTTTTTGTGGGTTGCCTGCATTAATGCAGCAGATGAATCTTTTTCTGGGTTTATATTCTTTATTGGATCAATTACAAAAAGAAATTTCATATAAATTATGCAATAAGTGAGTCTAATTTATTTTCTTCCTCCAATGAATATAGATCGTCACATCCTCCAATACTATTATTATCTATAAATATTTGAGGAAGGGATCTTTTGCCATTAGCTCTCTCGCTCATTTTTTCTCTAGCTGATTCATCTCCATCAATTTTATATTCGATAAAGTCTATATTCTTTTTGTTAAGTAAAGTTTTAGCACGAATACAAAATGGACAATATTGCCACGTATAGATTTCAACTTTTTTCATGTTTTTTAAAATATTATTTACTTTATACTATTAAATAAAAGTACTTGTTAGATTATAAATAATAAATTTGTCTATTTTGTTAGATCTTACAGAATTTAGAAAAGACCTTTCTTCATGTAAAGAGCGCCTGAGCAAAGCTCAGGAGTATCTTTGACATTCCTAAACTCAAAGCACAAAAGATAGATTTAGAACAACAAGCTGCTGTAACAGGATTTTGGGAGAATCAAGAAAAGGCAAAAATATTAATGAGAAATCTCGATGAAGTTAAAGAACAACTAAATCTATTAGAAAAATGGCAATCGTTAATTGCTGATGCGAATGCTTCCCTAGATCTTTTTGCATTAGATCCTGAGGAAGACTTGATAAAAGAATCTCAGATAGGATTAGATATTCTCAAAGAAGACTTAGATAGGTGGGAACTTCAAAGATTACTTAGTGGAGAATACGATAAAGGTAATGCAGTTCTTTCAATTAATGCAGGTGCTGGGGGTACAGATGCTCAAGATTGGGTTGAAATTTTATTTAGGATGTACTCCCGATGGTCAGATGCTCATTCTATGAAATTAACTATTAATGAGTTATCAGAGGGTGAGGAAGCTGGATTTAAAAGTATTACTTTTGAAATTGAAGGAAAATATGCTTATGGATATTTGCAAAATGAAAAAGGTACCCATAGATTAGTCAGGATATCTCCATTTAATTCAAATGGAAAGAGACAAACTAGTTTCGCGGGAATTGAGGTTATGCCAAAATTAGATGAAGATATCTCCTTGGAGATTCCAGAAAAAGATATAGAAATAAATACAAGCAGATCAGGCGGTGCTGGGGGACAAAATGTTAATAAGGTTGAAACTGCTGTGAGAATTACTCATTTACCAACAGGGATATCTGTTCGCTGTACACAGGAAAGATCACAGTTACAAAATAAAGAGAAGGCAATGCTTCTTCTTAAATCAAAGTTACTAATTATTGCTAGAGAACAGAGAGCAGAGGAAATAGCAGATATAAAGGGTGATATTGTTGAAGCCGCCTGGGGTAATCAGATTAGAAATTATGTTTTTAATCCTTATCAATTAGTCAAAGATCTTAGAACTAATCAAGAGAGCACAGATGTTGAAGGTTTCTTGAATGGGAATATAGATAATTTTATATACGGATTATTGCGTCTAAATGTTTCTTCAGAAAAAATATAAAAATTATGACTAAAAAAGAAAATATTGAAAAGAAGGTAGCACCTCCCAGTTTCATCAAATTAGCAATGAGAAATATGGTCAGAAAAGGTTCTAAAAGTTTGGTTCATTTTAGTGTGACTTTTTTAATATTATTTGGAATCCTAATATTATTAGCAACTCTGGGTAAACCAAATATACCCTTTTAAGGAATATGATTTATCAAAAAAATTCTATAGAATATATTGAATTAGTATTTAAAAACTCTTTTGAAATAGAGTCAAATAAGCTTAATGTGTATGATATTAAACACTATATTTTTGAACATGATTTTTGGGAGAATACCTTTTTGAGATGGATTAATATTCTATTGAATGAATTTAAACAGTTTTTGCCAAATTATTTATTAGATAAAAAATCTGGTTCATTAAGTTTTGAAATTGTTGATGATCTAAAAATATCGGATTTAAATCAAACATGGCTAAATAAATTAGGACCTACTGATGTTCTTTCTTTTCCTATTCTGTCGAAAGAGGATGCAGTGAATGATCTTAATTCTGTAGAATTTGGAGATATTTTTATATCTTTGGAAATGGCATTGACACAATCAATGGAATATAATAATTCAGTTGAACAAGAAGTGATTTGGTTAGCTAGTCATGGATTCTTACATTTATTAGGGTGGGATCATCAAGATCAAATTCAATTAGAGAATATGCTAAAAATTCAAGAATATTTGATTTCAAAATTAAATATTGAATAAATAAATTATGGGTCATCGATATAATTACATAAAAGTAAGAAGAGAGTCTTATCAAATCTCAAGAAATATTTTTGCTAGTTTTAAATTTGCTATTAATGGATTAATTTATTGTTTCCAAACTACTCGTAATTTCCGCATACAAATTTTATTTGGTGCATTAATAATAATTATTTGTTTTCTTTTGAAATGTAATCTTAATGAATATATGATAATAATTTCTACAATTTTTTCTGTTTTAATACTTGAATTATTAAATACCTCAATCGAATCTATAGTAGATTTGTATGTTAAAAATAAGTTTAATAAACTTGCAAAAATATCTAAAGATTGTTCAGCAGCATCTGTTTTATTAGCATCTGTTAATTCAATTTTTGTTGCTGCATTTATATTTTTTCCTAAAATTAAAGTGATCCTTTTTAGTTAGAAGAAAATGTTTTTAGTAATAGATAATTATGATAGTTTTACATATAATCTGGTTCAGTATTTAGGAGAACTATCTTCAGAATATTCTATTACTAAAAATATTTTAGTAAAAAGGAATGATCAAATTACCTTGGATGAAATTTCAAAGCTTAACCCCAAAGGCATTCTTTTATCCCCTGGTCCTGGCAATCCAGATGAGTCAGGTATTTGTATACCAATTTTAAAAGAAATTTCAAAAGATATTCCAACTTTAGGTGTTTGTCTCGGTCATCAAGCATTAGCGCAAGCTTATGGGGGGAAAGTTATTATTGGACAAGAATTAATGCATGGTAAGACTTCTAATATATTTCATAAAGGTAATGGTTTGTTTGAGGATATACAAAGTCCATTTCTTGCTACAAGATATCATAGCTTGATAGTTGATCATGTTACATTACCTAACTGTTTCGAAGTTACGGCTTATTTAGAGGATCAAACCATCATGGGTATTTGTCATAAAGAATATAGTCATATGCAAGGTATTCAATTTCATCCTGAAAGTGTATTAACAGAATTTGGTCATAAAATAATTGGCAATTTTCTTAAAATGGCTCAAGAGATGTAAAATTTATAAATATATTGAATACAATTGTGAAACTTAAGAGATTACTTTTTTTAATATTATTTTTATTACTACCCTCTAATGTAAATTCGCAGGAGTTAATATTAAAAAGTTTTGGGTATAGTCAATTTTTAATAAAAGGTGAAGGTAAATCAATACTAATTAATCCATTTAAAGCTGTTGGTTGCGCTAGCCAATTTAAAGAGTCTCAAAATATTGAAAAAGATTTAACATTGGCAAGCTCAAGATTAGCTGATGAAGGTTATAACCCAAATAATGAGTTAATGTTTGTTCAACCAGGTACTTATGAATATAATGATTTAATTTTTAATGGAATATCCATACCTCATGATCGTTTTAATGGAAGAAGATACGGAAACGCAACTGTATGGACTTGGAATCAAAGTGATTTTAAGATTGTTCATATGGGAGGAGCTGCAGGCGAGATAACTTTTGAAGACCAAATTATAATTAATAGACCAGATATTTTATTTATTTCTATTGGAGGAGGTATTAAATCATATTCAGGCGAAGAAGCATTTAATATAATAGAAATATTAAATCCTAAAATAATTATTCCTGTGCACTTTTTGACTACTAAAAAAAATATTGATAATTGTGATCTTTCTAATGAAGATAAATTTTTGGAAAATATTTCTCAATATGAAGTCAAATATATTGGAAAAGAATTGAAACTAAATTCAAAAGAATATAAAGATAAGATTGTTTATATTTTTAGAAATTAATTTATTTTTGATCTAATTTTGTATAAATTTCCCAAAAGAGTTTCATTTGTTCAATAACTCCTATGCTAACCCTGACTGATTGATTAATATCTTTTTTGTTTTTCATATTTCTAATTAAAATTCCATTCTCTTTCATTCCCTTTTCTAAATCTTCAGGGGATTGATTAGGCCAAATTAAAAAATAATTTCCTCCATTAAAGTTATATCTTATATCTAGTGATTCAAATTTTTCTTTAATCCAATTTCTTGCTTCCTTAACTTTTGAAACATAATTATCAATATATGCTTGATCATCTAAGGCTGCGCTTGCTGCTGTGACTGCAAAACTATTTACATCGTACGGCCCAGTTACTTTGTTAATTTGTTTAATAATTTGCTCATTACCAAAAGCAAAACCGACTCTTAAGCCTGCTAATCCTGCGGTTTTAGAAAGTGATTGGATAATAACTATATTTTTTGTCTTTTTAAAGTCAATTATTGGGAGTAAGCTATCTCCATAAAATTTTTCATATAATTCATCTATCACAATTAAAGATTTTTGATTTTTATTTGCGATTTCCATAATATTTTCAGCACTTATTACTGATCCTGTTGGGTTGTTTGGATTACATATGAAAATTAATGTTGGATTATATTTTTGTATGCTTTCGTAAAACTTTGTAAGTGGAAATGTGAAATTATTGCCATTATATGTACAAGATTTTATTATCATTCCAGACATTTCAGCACATGGGAAATAGTATCCAAATGTTGGATTAGTAGTTAAAAATACTTTATTTTTTTCGCCAAAAGCTTTACAGATTGCATTAATAGCAGCATCCGCACCATTAAAAATACCAATTTCATTTTTATCAAACTTTCTATTTTTGTTATATTTAAGACAAATTTTATTTCTCAATAAATCATATTCTGGATAAATAGAAATCTCATTGATTTTTATATTCTTAATTGCATCATAAACTTTATGACTTGGTCCAATAGTATTTTCATTAAAATCTAATCTTAATAAATTCCTTCTATTCTCTAATGGCGCAGAATAAGATTTTAGATTTTCTATGTATTCATTTGGTTCAGGGGTTGAGTTATTTAAGTTATTTAATTTTGACATTACATTCGTTCTAAAGTTTCTATTCCAAGAAGATTAAGACTTAATCTTAAAGTCTTTTCAGTTAGAGAACAAAGAGCTAATCTCGAATTCCTAATTTGTTTATCTGCTTTAAGAATGGGTACTTGATCATAAAATCTATTAAATGTTTGACATAGTTCAAATAAATAATTACATATTCTATTTGGCATTAAGTCATTCTCAACAGAGACTATTAACTCATCATATCTTAATAGCTTTTTAAGAAGTTTCCATTCATACAAGTTCTCATAAGTAATATGTTCAGTATTAGAAATATCTTCTTTGAAATTATTTTTTCTATTTATTCCCGCAATTCTAACAAGTGTATATAGAAGATATGGAGCCGTATTACCATTTAAGGCAAGCATTTTATCAAAGCTAAATTGATAATTTGTGATTCTATTTTGACTTAGATCTGCATATTTAACAGCTCCAATACCTATCACCTTAGATGTTTTATCAATAAATTTATTATCTTCATTTCTTTTTTCAGTCTTTATTCTTGTCATTAGATCTTCCCTCGCTCTGTTTATAGACTCTGATAATAAATCTTTTAAACGAATAGTTTTACCTTCTCTAGTTTTAAGTTTTTTACCATCATTTCCCTGTACTAACCCAAATGGAACATGTATTGCTTCACAATTGTCTGGAATCCATTTAGCTTTATGAGCTACCTGGAAAATACCGTAAAAATGATTAGATTGTCCTTGATCGGTTACATATATAATTTTTTTTGCTTCATCACCTATATCTTTTTTGCTAAATCTATATTTTATTGCAGCTAAATCAGTAGTAGCATAATTATATCCCCCATCTTGCTTTTGAATAATTAAAGGAAGAGATCCTCCTTCTTTATTTGTTAGCCCCTCTAAAAAAACGCATTGAGCTCCATCATTCTCTTCCGCGATACTTTTGAATTTTAGTTCTTCAACGATTGATTTAAGAAAAGGATTATAAAAAGATTCTCCTCGCTCTTCTATCTTTATATTCAAGATTTCATATATTAAATCAAACTCTTTTCTTGATTGACTACATAATAATTTCCATGCAGCTATAGAATCTTTATCACCACTTTGTAATTTAATAACTTCCTCTCTTGCTTTTATCTGAAATTCAGCTTGATTATCAAACTTTATTTTGGACTTTTTATAAAAAGATACTAGATCACCGATATCGATTCCTGAAATGTTATTTAAATATTCTGGATATTCATCTTTTAGATATGCGATAAGCATACCAAATTGTGTACCCCAGTCTCCTACATGATTTATTCTTAAAACATCGTAGCCTCGCAATTCAAAAATTCTAGATATTGAATCTCCGATAATTGTTGATCTTAAGTGACCAACATGCATTTCCTTTGCGATATTTGGACTAGAAAAGTCAACTATTACTTTTTTATTAATATCTTGTTCATTTTTTGAAAAAGCAAGTGGTATCCCTACTCTTTCACATTTTAAATTTTCTATTAGTTTGTCTATAAAAATATTTTTTTTAACTGAAATATTAATAAAACCTGGTCCAGCCACTTCCAAACTTTCAACAATATCAATAAACTCTTTATTGTCGTTGACTAAGTCTATAATTTCTGATGCAATTAATTTTGGATTCTTGCCATAATACTTAGATAAAATCAGGCTAATATTTGATTGATAGTCACCAAACTCCTCTTTTGAGGATTGAACAATAATATTTTTTTTTAAATTATCAAATTCTTCGATTTTATTATTCTTCTTAAGACTTTCTTTTAAAGAGAGAGTCAAATATTTTTTTAAAATATTAAAAGTTTTTAGCATAGAGTAATATTTGAAATTTAATCTATCAATTTAATCAATATAACGCATACTCAAGTCAATCCATTTACTTTTTGTTGTTGCAGAACTTGTTGATATTAGATTAATGCCATCTATAATATAATTTTCAATTTCATCTGGATTTATTCCAGATACTTCAATGATTAAATTTTTCTTTACGTCTTTACAATCATTATTTAAACTAATTTGTCTTAATAAATTAATATTATCTCTTAATATATTTGGTTCGATTTCATCTAATAAAATACTATCTGCACCAGCGAGTATGGCTTCTTTAGCCTGAACTATACTTTCTGCTTCTACTATTATGTGGGTTGTAAAAGGTGTATTTAAACGTATCCTCTCAATTGCATTTTTTATATTTTTACTCCAAGCTATATGATTTTCTTTAATCATTGCTGCGTCGTATAGCCCCATTCTATGATTTATTCCCCCTCCGCATTTAAATGCATACTTTTCTAGATTTCTTAATCCTGGTGTAGTTTTTCTTGTATCAGCTAATTTGATGCTAGTATTTCTAAGTTTTTCTACGATTTTATAAGTATGAGTTGAAATACCAGAAAGATGCATAGCAATATTTAAAGATATCCTCTCACTGGCTAATAAACTTCTGGATGGGCCATCTAATTCTATTAATATTTGATTTTTTTTAAAGTTTTGGCAGTCTTTAATTAATGGATTAAAATTTATATTCTGATCAATGTGATTAAAAATTATTTTTAAAAGTTCAATTCCACAAAAAATACCATCTTCTTTCGCTATCCAACAAGCTTTACCAATATTTTCTGTAATACATGATTGTGTAAGATCACCACTTCCAATATCTTCAACAATCCATTCATTTATTTTATTTTTCAATTGTGGTGAATTCCAGTCCAAAATAAAATTATTTATTTCAATTATCATTTTAACTTTAAAAGTAAACTTAATTCATTGTTATTTAGTTTTAGATTTACTTACCAATACAAAACTTTGAAAAAATATTATCTAATAATTCTTCCGTTAATTCTTCTCCAGTTAATTTAGCCAGATTTTTAATACTATCTCTTAGTTCAATTGCTAAAAAATCAAAAGGTAATTTTTTATCGATTATTTCTGAGGTGTCATTTAAGTTTTTTAAAGAATCTTTTAAATTAGACAATTGTCTTTCATTAAGTAATACCTCAATATCTTGGTATTCTTTATTTCCACATTTTTCTATTATTTTTTCTATCAATAAGTTTTCACCCTGACTCTCTTTTACACTCATAAAAATTGTATTTTTTGCATATTTTTTATTTGTTATTTTTTTTGTTTTAATAAGATCTTTTTTATTACCTAATATCGATATAAGTTTTTTAGCTGGAATTTTTTCTATGATTTCCTCATCATCTTTATCTAGGCCAATTGTAAGATCAAAAATATAAATAATATATTCACATTCTTTGATCATTGCTAAACTTTTTTTAATTCCAATTTTTTCAATATAATCCTCAGTATTTCTTATCCCTGCAGTATCGATAATTCGAATAGGAATATCTTTAATAATCAAATTGACTTCAATAATATCTCTTGTTGTTCCTGGAATTTCAGTAACAATTGCTTTATTTTGTTTAGAAAGTAAATTTAATAAAGAGCTTTTGCCAACATTTGTTTTACCAATTATTGCTATTGAAATTCCATTTTCTATGTAACGATTTCTATTTGTAGTCTCGATTAAGTAATTTATTTTTTCTTTAATTATGTTTAAATCTTTTGAAAACTTTTTATAATCAAATTCTTGAAAGTCTTCTTCAAAATCTACTCTTGCCTCAATTTCCGCTAATTGGTCAATAAGAGATTTTTTAATAAGATTTATTTGCTTATTTAATTCTCCTTGTATTCCTTTAAATGCAATTTCTGCAGCTCTAATATTATTAGAATTGATTAATTTATTAATTGATTCTGCTTGAGTTAAATCAATTTTTCCATTTAAAAAAGCTCTTTGACTAAATTCCCCTGGGTTAGCTAATCTAACATGCGAAATTTTTAAAAGAATATCTAATATTCTATTCACTATAATAATACCCCCATGACAATGAATCTCAACAATGTCTTCGCCAGTAAAACTATTGGGAGATCGCATTACTAGTATTAAAATTTCATCAATTAATTTCTCATTTTCAAGATCTTTTGCATAACCATGAAAAACTCTATTTGATTCCCAAGCTTTTTTTGATTTCGTTTGTACAATTCTTCTACATGCATTTATAGCATCTGGACCTGATACTCTTATAATTGCAATTCCTCCTTTACCTAAAGTAATTGCTGAAGCTATCGCTGCTATTGTGTCATCTAAAGGTATTATTGTACTCATTTCTCACTTTGTAAAAAATAATTTTGTAAGATAAACAAAATTTCTGCCTATAGAATTTTCAGAATGAATTTAATTAAAGAATTATTCAGTAAAAAAATTCTATCATTAATTTGGCAGCAAGATGGTACACCATATTTTAAAGCGAAAGGTACTGCAGCAGGTGTCTTTAGTGGCTGCTTCCCTTTCTTTGGTTTTCAAACATTATTGGGAATATTCCTTGCGAGAATTATAAAAGGTAACTTAGCTTTAGCCGCAATTGGAACATGGGTAAGTAATCCTTTTACTTATATTCCTTTATATTTTTTAAACTATAAAATAGGATCTTTCCTTTTACATGATGATGAAAATATAATAATTCAACCAAGTCTGATAAAAGAAGAATTTTGGCAACAAGGTTGGTTTATAATTTCAAGATTAATACTTGGTTCTAGTGTTATTGGATTGCTTTTGGGTTTGATAAGTGGCACCTTAACTTATTATCTAGTAAAAATCATAAAAAAGTAAATCTTTAATAAATTTCCAATTATTTTGATTTAATCATTTTTTACTACGTTAATTCGACTCTCGCAATTTCAATAACATCAGCCATTGACTTTATTTGATCTATAGTTTTATTTAATTGACTATAACTTTCAAGTTCCACGCATAAATTAATAATTGCAGGTTTATTGAATGCGGTCTTAACACTTGCATCACTCACATTTATTCCTTTATCAGATAAACGCATCAAAATATCTTTTAATACTCCAACTCTATCTATAACTTCTATCCTTAATTGAATTGGAAATTTATTGTTATTAATTTTATTAGTTTGATTCCATCTCACTGGTAATCTTCTTTCTATTGGAATTGGATTAACATTTTCACAATCTCTTCTATGAATAGTAATACCATGGTTACCTAAAGATACTGCTCCCACAATTTCTTCTCCAGGGAGGGGGCTGCAGCATTTGCCAATACGATAATCTAATCCTTCAATACCAGATATTGGAGATTTATTTGCTACTTTTGAATAATTTTTTGTTAAGAGATTTTGATCTTTTATATTTTGAGCTATTTCATTATCAGTTTCATTCTTATTTTTAATATTTTTAATATTTATTTCCTCTCTAAATCTATTTAAGACTTGCTGAAGAGTAGTTCCTCCATAACCTAGAGATGCCAATAGGTCTTCAGTATTCTTTAAATTACATCTTTGAGCAACTTTATTCATTTCTTCACTGTTCATAAGTGATTCAAATCCATTCTTTCCAATTCCTTTTTCTAATAAATCTCTCCCTCGCTTAATAGTGTCTTCTCGATGACTTTTTTTATACCATTGTCTTATACGATTTTTGGCAGTAGGTGTGACTGCAAAATTTAACCAATCTAGACTTGGATTAGAATTATTACTTGTAAGTATTTCAACAAAATCACCATTTTTTAAAATTGTTGATAATGGTGATAATTTTTCATTTATTCTTATGCCATTGCAATGATTGCCAACTTCAGAATGTATTCTGTAAGCAAAATCGATAGCAGTAGAACCTTTTCTCAAGCTCACAACATCACCTTTTGGGGTAATGACAAAAACCTCTTCATCAAAAAGATCTGCTTTAATTGATGCTAAGTAATCATTATGATCTTTTTCATTTCCTTCTTGTTGCCATTCTAGTAGTTGTCTGAACCAATTAAATTTTTCAGCTTCCGCGAATGCAGGAGAACCGCCCTCTTTATACTTCCAATGAGCAGCAATACCAAATTCAGCGACTTGATGCATCTCAGTTGTTCTAATTTGGATTTCAACTGGTCTATATCTACCAATGACAGATGTATGTAAAGATTGATATCCATTAGGCTTCGGAAGACCTATGTAGTCTTTGAATCTACCTGGTATAGGTTTAAAAGTATCATGAACTACTGCTAATGCTCTATAGCAGTAATCTGTATTTGACACAATTATTCTCAGTGCAGCCACATCATAAATTTCATTAAATTGTTTTTGCTGCCTCTCCATTTTGCTCCAAATCCCATATAAATGTTTTGGCCTCCCACTAATCTCAAATTGATCTAATCCAGCAGCTTTTAGTTTATCTTTTATAAGAGTTAATGTATTATTCAACCTTTGTTCTCTATCACTTCTTTTGATTGAAATTTGGTCTTTTAAATTTTCATATTTTTCTGGTTCGAGAAATTTAAAAGCTAGATCTTCTAATTCCCATTTAAATCTATTAATTCCTAATCTATTTGCTAGGGGAGCATAAATTTCTCTTGTTTCTCTAGCAATTCTTTTTTTTCTTTCTTCACTAAGCCATTCAATAGTTCTCATATTATGTAATCGATCAGCTAGTTTTACTAAAACTACCCTTATATCTCTAGCCATTGCTAAAAACATTTTTCTTAGATTTTCAGCTTGAGCTTCTGTTCTATTTGTAAAGTGAATTCCACCAAGCTTGGTCACACCTTCTACAAGTATTTTTACTTCTAATCCGAAATTATTTTCAATCTCAGTTAAAGGAATACCAGTATCCTCTACTACATCATGTAAAAGTCCTGCTGCGATTACTGATGGGCTAGCACCAATCTCTTTTAAAAGATCTGCGACTGCAACAGGATGAATTATATATGGTTCGCCGCTTGCTCTCAGTTGTCCTTCATGTGCTTTAAATGCCAACTTAAATGCCTCAGCTATTAAAACTGAATTTTTAGTATCATTATTATTTTTATTTTCGGAATTTATTAAGCTATCTCTGAGCCATTGAGGCAATTTTATTTGATATTTTGATTGATGACTTTCAAAACTTTTATTTTCAGGCAAAATAGAATTTGAAACAATTTGTTCCTTTTTTTTGTTTGAATTTGTCTTGGCTTCAAACATTTCTATTTCCTTTTCATTTATTTTATTTATTACTGGTTAAATTTGCTACAAAATTATGAAAATAAATTTCAGCAAAATTTTAGAAATTAATAATTTAACTGTTACTTACAGTCCTAATCAAATCCCAGTTCTTAAGAATTTGCAGTTAGAAGTAAATAAAGGAGATCATCTAGCATTAGTAGGACCCTCAGGTTGTGGTAAAACGACATTGGCAAAATCAATTATTAATATGTTGCCTAAAAATTCAATTTCTACTGGAGAAATATTTGTTATGGGTGAGAATTGTAAAGTTATGAATAATGAACAATTACAAACTTTCAGAAGGAAAAATTTTGGTTATATATATCAAGACTCAATTAGAAAATTAAATCCACTCATGACTGTTGAAGCTCATTTATATGAGTTGTTAAAGATCCATAAACCTGATACTTCAGATTGTGAAATAGAGAAACTTGTACATGAAATTTTCTTCAAAGTTGGAATTGATATAAGAAGATTAAAATCATATCCTCATGAATTTAGTGGGGGGATGCGTCAAAGAGTATGTATAGCGTTGGCATTAGCATTAAACCCTTCGATAATCATTGCAGATGAACCAACTACTAGTCTTGATTCATATACAAGTTATCAAATAATGGATGAACTTTTAAATTTGTGTAAAAAATTTGATATCACTTTAATTTTGATTAGCCATGATATTCATCTTGCGGCAAAATGGTGTAAAAAAATAGCTATTTTTGATAAGGGAAGAATTAAAGAGTATGGAGAAATAAAAGAAATTCTTAATTCTCCAAAATCTGATATTGGTAAAAAATTAGTCGCCTCTGCTTTTTATAAATTACAAGCAAATACTTTATTCTCTAAAGAAAATCCTGTCATATTAGAAGTTGAAAATTTAAGATGTTGGTATAGATCAGGTTATTCTTTTTTTAGTCAAAAATGGAATAAAGCTATTAATCAAGTCAGTTTTAAATTGTTTCGAAATGAAACTTTAGGTTTCGTAGGTATTTCAGGGAGCGGAAAAAGTACTTTAGGAAGAGCACTAGTTGGACTTTTAGATCAGCGAGGAGGAAATATAAAAATTAATATTGACAATGGAAATTTTAATAGAAATCTAAAAATTCAAAAAGCTAGGAATATCCAAATGATCTTTCAAGATCCATTTTCAAGTCTAAACCCTAAGATGACTGTTCAAACAATCCTAGAAGATATACTGTTTTTACATAATTCTTCTAGTAAGAAAATTATGAAAGATAAGCTTAAATCGACTTTAAATAAATTAAATTTACCTTTTCATAGTAACTTTCTTAATTCTTACCCTAATGAATTATCTGGCGGGCAACTACAAAGAGTAGCAATTGCGAGAGCACTTTTAATTAATCCTAAAATACTTATTTGTGATGAGAGTGTAACAATGCTTGATGCAACAGTAAAAATGGAGATTTTAAAATTATTAAGACAAATTCAGGAAGAAATGACTTTATCAATTATCTTTATCACACATGATTTAGGATTAGCAAAAAAATTTTGTGATAGGTTATTGATTATCAATAAAGGTACAGTTGTAGAGGAAGGTGATTCTTTTCAAGTATTCAATAATCCTCAACATAATGTCACTAAAAATCTTATTAAAAATAGTTTAAATATTAATTAATTTTTTTGATCGTTTTTAAAAGTTTTTGAAATTCGTATGGCAAATCAGCTTCGAAAATCATTTCATTACCATTAATAGGATGTATCAATCCTAGACGATTTGCATGAAGAGCTTGTCCTGATAAATTACAAGGAAGTTTTTTACATCTACCATATAAAGGATCTCCAAGAATGGGATGTTTAATGTAAGCACAGTGAACTCTAATTTGATGAGTTCTCCCAGTATCTAATTTGAAGCTCATTAATGAATAATTACCAATTTTTTCAATTAATTTCCAATGAGTGCATGCATATCTACCTTCATTTTCTTCAACAACAGTATATTTTTTTCGATCATTTGGATGTCTTCCAATATTACCCAATATTTTACCTTCTTTTTGTTTAGGTGCTCCATGAATAACCGCTAAATAATTTCTTGATGCAATTTTATTCTTTATTTGTAGTTGAAGATTTACTAATGCTTCTTGACTTTTAGCCACAACAATACAGCCTGAGGTGTCTTTATCTAATCGATGAACGATCCCAGGCCTTAACTTCCCATTTATACCAGGTAAATTTTTGCAATGAGCTAATAGTCCATTAACTAAAGTGCCGGATTTATGTCCCGGAGCAGGATGAACCGTTACTCCTGATGATTTATTAATAACTATGATATGCTTATCTTCAAATAAAATATCAAGATCCATTTTTTCTGGTTTTAGATAAGGTAATGGCTCAGGTGGTGTCAACCAAATTTGTACATTATCTCCTTGCTTTAAGGGTGTTTTAGCTTTTGCTGGTTTATAATTAATCAAAATTAATCCAGAATTTATAAAATTCTGAATACTTGTTCTGCTCTGCTCTGGTCTTTGACTTACAAGCCATCTATCAAGTCGCATAGGTAATTCAAACTTATATTTAATTTCTATTAGCTCTCCTTCTCCTTCACCAAATAAAGAATTGTGTTCAGAATTCACTTGGTACCTCAAGACAAATTTTACCTAACATTTGAGTCCTGAAATCTTCAAGCAATTTATTTGCCATTCTCCTCTGATTACCTGAGGTATGTTTCTCAGAAGCTAGTTTAATCCATTGATCTGGATCTTTAAAATTTTTATCTAAATCTATGCTATATCTTTTAGATATCTGATTTAAAGAAATATTCGATACTGGATTATTATGTAATTTTAAAATGATTCTCAGAAATTCTCTAGCAACACTATCAAGATCGTATGCTGCTTCACCAATATCATCGCAGATTGCAAGATTTAAAGCAGATTTTTGATTATCTAAATCAGGTGGAATTATTCCTGGAGCGTCTAGTAAATCGATACCATTATTTAATCTTATCCATCTCAGAGATCTTGTGACACCAGCTTTTCTTGCACTTTTTGCTACTCTTTTTCTCGCAATTCTATTAATTAAAGCTGACTTCCCTACATTTGGAAAACCTAATGTTAGTGCCCTAATAGATCTTGCCTTCATACCTCTTGATTCTCTTCTAATATCTATTGATACTCTTGATTCTGATGCGGCTTTGTATATTTCTTTTATGCCAATTCCCTTTTTTGAATCACACCAAAGGGGAGTTTTATCTCTTTCCTTAAACCAATTAGTCCATTTATTAATTGCAGAATCTGAAATCATATCTGCTCTATTTATAACTAAAAGATGTTTTTTATCTTTTATCCACTTATTGAGATGTAGATGACTAGTTGAAAGTGGTATTCTTGCATCTCTTACTTCAATAACAAGATCTACTCTTTTTATGGTTTCCTTGAGTTTCTTTTCAGCTTTTGCTATGTGACCTGGATACCATTGAATTTTAGGTATTTTCACATTAATAAAATGTTTGGAATAAAAAATTTTTTAATTATTTATTCTGATTTAAATATATCTTATTCTATTTTTGTAATTAAAACTTTTTATCAATTAACTAATTAAAAAAATTTTTTAAATTTTATTAAGGCATAACTATTTAATACTAAATTTTTACCCAATAGCGATTTATAAACGCTAGGGTTTCAAGGTTATTAAGAAGTATTCATGTCAAAGTTATCTCTTTCAAGTTTAAGCAAATCATCTCTAGAGGGTAAAAAAGTACTAGTTCGCGTTGATTTTAATGTTCCACTTAATGAGGAAGGAAAGATTACTGACGATACTCGCATAAGAGCAGCTATCCCAACAATTGAATATTTGATTAATAATTCATCAAAGGTAATATTGTCAGCTCATTTTGGAAGACCTAAAGGTAAAGTAAATGAGAAGATGAGACTAACTCCAGTAGCCTCAAGATTAAGTTCAATTCTTCAAAAGAAAGTCACTTTATCAAGTAGCTGTATTGGAGAAGAAGCGAATGCTTTAGCTAATGCACTAAATAATGGTGATGTTATGTTATTGGAAAATGTAAGATTTTATGAAGAAGAAGAGAAAAATGATAAGGATTTTGCGAAAAGCTTAGCCTCTATTGCTGATATGTATGTTAATGATGCTTTTGGTGCCGCACATAGAGCTCATGCCTCTACACAAGGAGTGACAGAATTCTTAAATCCATCTGTAGCAGGATTCTTATTAGAGAAGGAGCTTAAATACTTGCAAGGTGCTATTGATAATCCTCAAAGACCATTAGCCGCAATAGTTGGTGGCTCTAAAGTCAGTAGTAAGATAGGGGTTTTAGATTCTCTTTTGGATAAATGCGATAAAATAATTATTGGCGGAGGAATGATATTCACTTTTTATAAAGCTAGAGGTTTAAATGTTGGAAAAAGTCTGGTAGAGGAAGATAAATTAGAATTAGCAAGAAATTTAGAAAAGAAAGCACAAGATAAAGGGGTTGAATTACTTTTACCTTCAGATGTAGTTCTTGCTAATGAATTTTCACCAATTGCAGATACTAAAATTTCTAATATCAATTCTATAAGTGGAGATTGGATGGGATTAGATATTGGTCCAGAATCCATTGAAACATTTCAAAAAGCTCTCTTAGAATGTAAATCAATAATTTGGAATGGCCCTATGGGTGTATTTGAATTTGAAAAATTTGCTAATGGTACTAATGCTATCGCAAAAACTTTAGCTGATTTAAGCTCTTCTTCTGATGTTTGTACCATTATTGGAGGTGGAGATTCTGTCGCTGCTGTAGAAAAAGCAGGATTAGCAGATCAAATGTCTCATATTTCAACTGGTGGCGGAGCGAGCTTAGAACTTCTTGAAGGTAAAATACTTCCAGGAGTTGCTGCTCTTAATGATTGCTAGTTTAGAAATTTTCAACGATATTCACAGTTTTTGTAAATGATATCAAACCACTTGGATGGGCTATTATTCCTGTCCACGTTTGAGTACCTGGTATTAATGGAGCTCGAGATACTTTGAAAATACCTCCTGTAGCAAGAGGCTCCAAAGGAACTGATTGATTTAATAATTTCTGTTCTTGATACTCTGTAATGCCTCCGGCAATGATTGTTTCTTCTAATGGTTGATTCAAAATTATATCTATATCATATTTTGAACCTGTTAAAACTTTATCAGGGATAGAGATTTGAATATCAATTTGATTATCATCACTCCTTATAGTAGTCAAATTATTCTGAATATTACTTTTTTTGATTAATCCATTGTCGTAGTTAAATACAAAATTAAAGTTTGATTTTAATTTAAATTTTTTCCCATTTAAATTTTTACTACCATGAAGTCTCATTTCAAGTTTATGTTGATTAGCGTTAATTGATTTTGATTTAATTATTTTCCACTCTGCATCAGGGAATTCTTCTATTAATTTGATAAATTTATTTTTAAAGTCAATTCTTTCATTTTTATCAAAATATTTTTCTAGTGTGATAAAGTTTCTTTGATTTAATTCATTTTCAATATTTTGAAAATCTTTT
The DNA here is from genome assembly GCA_902624105.1 of uncultured Prochlorococcus sp. Taxonomy (GTDB): domain Bacteria; phylum Cyanobacteriota; class Cyanobacteriia; order PCC-6307; family Cyanobiaceae; genus Prochlorococcus_A. Next base: position 116,638 of record CACNWH010000001.1, read on the forward strand.
TTAAAGTTTTCTTGGCAAATTGCAAATCTTGATAATATGAGATAAAAAAAGATGTATATAAAGCTTATTATTCTAGAAAAGGAAATTTTAATCATACAAAATTAATTTTAGTTACTATAGATGATTTGCCAACTTTTATGAAAAGAAAAATAGAAAATTTATTAGTTGCAGCTAGTGGCACTGGTGGGCATATTTTTCCAGCATTAACAATTGTTGATAATCTTGATAGAAATTGGAAAATTAATTGGTTGGGTATACAAAATAGATGTGAAATTAATCTAGTACCTAAAGAATATAATTTATTTACATTAAAAATTGATTCTCCTCAAGGTAATAAATTATCACTAATTATTAAGTATTTACATGTATTTATGGCAACTTTGCCAGTAATTAGAATAATCATTAGTAAAAAAATTAATTTAGTTTTTGCTACTGGTGGATATATATCAGTTCCATCCATTATTGCAGCAAAATTTTTAAATATACCTGTCATAATTCATGAATCTAATCTAGTACCTGGTTTAGCAACAAAGTATTTTGGTAGATATTGCAATTTTGTTTTAACAGGTTTTCAAGAAACTGCTTCTTATTTAAAAGGATGTAATATTGTTTTTACAGGAACTCCACTCCGTAATCAATTTTATATTGATCATAATATTCCTAGTTGGGTGCCAGTTGGTAATCATCCTTTGATAATTATTATGGGAGGTAGTCAAGGTGCACAAGTTATAAATGATGTTATTTATAAATTATTAGATTTTTTAAACGATAATAATTTTAGAATAGTTCATATTTTAGGTGATACTTTAGATCCTAAATTTCGTAAGAAAAAAAATAAAAATTATATTCCAATAGCTTTTACAAATGAAATTGCTGCATTAATGCAAAATTGTGATTTAGTGATTTCTAGAGCTGGATCTGGTGCAATAAATGAAATTATTAAAACAAAATCGCCTTCAATACTAATTCCATATCCAAATTCTAAAAACAATCACCAAGAAAAAAATGCTTTAATTCTTTCTTCAAAAGGTTGTTCAATAATGATTGAGCAAAATAAAAATTTAGAGAGAAATTTAAAAAAAAATATACAGAGAATCTTTAATAAAGAATCTAATAAGTCAAGAAATCAATATAAAATTTTAGATACTATGAAAGATAATATTTCTGAATTTGATTTAAAAGATTCTAGGAAAGAAATTGAGAAAATTATCAATTCTTATAAAAAAAACTTTTCAAGCTCATGAGCTATTATTTGATTTTTCTTATGTGTTTGTAAACTAATTCTCGCCCACTTATCATCTAAACATCTAAATGAAGAACATTCTCTAATAAGTATTTTTTTTCTAGATAAATAATTTATGACCTCAATTAGAGAATCTTTGCTCTCTATTAAGAAGAAATTTGTAGATGATGCATGTACTTTTATTTGGCTAATTCTCCTCAGTTCATTTATTAACCATGGTTTTTCAATATTTATCCAAGAATGAATTTTTATTATCCATTTTTTATATTCTTCTTTATTTTTTAATAATGTTATTCCTGCTTGAATTGCAAGTGAGTTTACTGGCCATGGATCTCTTAAGTTATTAAGATTTTGACATATTGTTGAGGAACAAATCATATAACCTAGTCTTAATCCAGGAATACTAAATAATTTAGTTAAACTTCTTATGACAATTAAATTATCAAATTTTTTTGTAAGAGGTATTAATGATTCATTTTCACCATTTGGTGTTAATGATAAAAATGCTTCATCACAAATTACTAGTTTATATCTCTCAATTAATTCTTCTATTGATTTTTTATCCCATAATTGTCCAGTTGGATTATGAGGATTAGTAATCCAAAGGACATCGCATTTAGGTTGTATTGGAAAAGGTTGTTTTATATTTTTAAAATTATTTTTAGGTAGTTCCTCAAGAAAATATTTTGCTCGCCAACAATTCAATGCTCTTTCATAATCTACAAATCCTGGTACAGGTAAGCAGTTTATATGATATTTTGCAGCTTCACATCCTATCCAAGTTATTAATTCCGAAGCTCCATTACCAGGCATAATGCAGTTAGGATCAATGTCATGAAAACTCCCTATAGTTTTTTTAAGCTTATTCAAATTTCTTTCAGGATAATATCTGAAACTTTCATTTTTTATGGCAAGATATAATTCATCTTTTAGAAAATCAGGTATTGAAAATGGAATGATAGATGCACTTGCATCAATAATATCTGATAATGAAAAATTAAATTTCTCCGCAAAGTAAAATATATTCCCTCCATGTTTAAAGTCTAAATTTTTCAAAATATAGAATTTATGCTGATCATATTTAAATATACTTATAAATTTTTATATTTTAATTTTTCCACAATAAACCTGAACCAATAGCGTCTTTAATATTGGATATTTGATAATAATTTAGTTGTTTGAGAATACCTTGTAATATATCGGGAACTAATCTAGGCCCTTTGTAAATCCAACCAGTATAGATTTGTATCAATGATGCACCAGAGGAAATTCTCTCCCAGGCAGCTTCTGGAGAATCTATCCCTCCCACGCCAATTAAAATTAGATTTTTATCAAGATTGTGAATATGTTTTATGATTTGATTAGCCTTATTTCTTAATGGCTTACCACTTAAACCTCCGCTTTCTTCAGATAATAGGGTACCTGTTTTTTTTATAAGGGTATTTTCAAGGCCTAGCCTGTCGATACTGGTATTTGTAGCGATGATACCATTAATATTTTCATCATTTATTAGTTGGCAAATTGCATCTATATCTTTGAAACTCAGATCTGGAGCTATCTTTACAAAAAGAGGTGGACAATCAGGTAGATTTTTGATTTCTTTAAGTAATTCCTTAAGAAGGACTGGATCCTGTAACTTTCTTAGTCCTTTTGTATTAGGCGAACTAACATTGATCGCAGCATAATTACAATATGGGATAAGAAGTTTTAAAGAAGAGATATAATCATCTGTTGCATTTGAAATTGTTGTTATTTTTGATTTTCCAAAATTTATCCCTAAACAATTCTTGTCTCTATCAGCCTTTTTTTTTATATTTTGTCTAATTAAATTCTTTAATAATAAGTCAGCTCCATTATTATTAAAACCCATTCTATTTAATGCAGCTTGTTCTTTAGAAATTCTAAATAATCTTGGTTTTGGATTCCCTGGCTGTGCATATTGAGTAACTGTTCCTAATTCAGAAAAACCAAAACCAAAATCTTGCCAGATATTTGCTGCTATACCGTTCTTATCAAATCCAGCAGCAAGTCCTATCGGATTAGAAAAATTTATGCCACAAATTTCCTGATTTAACTTTTTATCAGTAATACATAATTCGTTTCTTAACTCCTGAAGATAATTTGATATGACCAACCACTCTTTATTACTAGAACAAAATGCTAATAGCTTTAAAGATAAATTTGTTAGACATTCTGCATCAACACCTTTATCTTCCTTTAGTATTGGCTTGATTAATCTTTCGTAAATATTAGTGATTGAATATAGATTGTTTATCATTTAGAGTTTTTGATTATTTTCTTCAATTAACCAAAGTTTTTTACTCGTTGGTTTAATAATCCAATTGCGCCAATTAAATTGCTTCAAACCTTTTATTAAATTACTCTCTTCAATAGAAAGTAAATCACACAATTCACTATTTGTTAATAAAAATCCTTTTTGTGCAAATTTGCTTACCAATTCAAGACGAGAATATAAATTAATTATTTCTTTCGGCGCTACATCACTTGAATCAATATTTTCTTTTTTATTCTTTTCTGCTCTGTTAATACCTTTACTGTAATTAGTAGCTATTACATCTACTCTTTCGTTGTATTTATCTCCACTATGACCTTTCACGAATTCCATACTTACTTCCTTAATTCTTAATCCATCGATCTTTTGCCATAAATCTAAATTCTGCACTGGCTTACCAGTACTTGTTTTCCATCCATTTTTCTTCCAATTATTAATCCAATTGCTATAGCCATCAATTAAATATTTACTATCGGTTCGTAATTTAAAATTATTTTTTAGCTTAAATTGTTTTAATTTCTCTAAAGTTTTTATAGCCGCCATTAGTTCCATCCTATTATTTGTTGTATTTAACTCAAAACCTCCAATCTCTAATTCACTTCCGTCTTCAAATATAATTAATCCTCCCCAACCTCCTTTCCCAGGATTACCACTGCAGGCTCCATCAGTAGCAGCTTCTATTGCAATATTCTGACTACTATTCATAGATTTAGAGCCGATAATAGAAACTACCGGCTTATAGTGCTTTTATTACTTCAGTGTAACTTTTCCTCCAGCTTCTTCAATCTCTTTCTTTAAAGCCTCAGCATCTGCTTTTGCTACAGCTTCTTTGACAGTCTTAGGTGCTGACTCTACGAGGGCTTTGGCGTCTCCTAAACCAAGTCCAGTAGCATTTCTGACAACTTTAAGCACTTTTATTTTTGCAGATGCATCAAAACTTTCTAGGACTACATCGAATTCGCTTTGCTCTTCAGCAGCTGAGGCATCTCCATCTCCACCACCTGCGCCTGGAGCGGCCATAACGACTCCCGCTGATGCTGCGGCAGATACTCCAAATGTTTCTTCTATTTGCTTGACTAGCTCAGAAGCTTCTAACAGTGAAAGTGATTTTAGTGATTCAAGAATTTCTTCAGTTTTGGCAGACATTTTTTTTGTTGATAAGTGAATTGGAATTTAAGATTCTGAACTTTCAGAATGTTGCTTTAGTGATCTAGCAAGTCCAGAAGGAATTTCGTTGATACCAATGGCAAGTTTAGTTGCGATACCATTTAAGGCACCTGCAATTTTCGCCATTAATACCTCTCTTGAAGGAAGATTAGCTATTTCTTTGATTTCAGCTTGACTGAGAAGTTTTCCTTCAAATAAAGCACCTTTAGTTTCGGATTTATTTGTTTCTTTTTGAAAAGATTGGATAGCTTTTACAGCTCCTCCCACATCTTCTTTTATTAAAACAAAAGCATTAGTACCTGTTAACAAAGAATCTAGATCAGACCAGTTACTTTCTCCTTCAATTGCTCTACGCATTAAAGAATTCTTTGTAACCTTACAAATACCGTGATTTGCCCGCAATTTAGCTCGCAAATCAGACATTTCTTTTATTGATAGACCCTTGTAATCTAGGACTACTGCCATTTCCGATTCATTTAAGAGGGTTTTAATCTCTTGAACGATTTGTTGCTTTTTCTCAAGTGTTCGGCCCATTCTTTTTTTTGGATCGTAATTTAGGAAGAGCAGGAAATGCGACTAAGGGAAATTGGAGGGTCGCTTTTATTAGATCCAAAAAAGGATGACATTTAAAAACTAACCTAGGTGGGAATTGTAATTTAGTAAAACTAAATCAACCCACTTTCTCTGGTCGTATTATTGCAATATTTATTGTACTACAGAGAGTTAACTTTCTTGTTGATAATCTTGTAATGCACCAATATCAATTTGAATTGATGGTCCCATTGTTGAAGATAAATAAAGTGTTCTCCAATACTTACCTTTTGCACCACTAGGCTTGTTTTTATCAATTGCTTCTTGTAATGTCTTTAAATTTTCAAATAATTGATTAGTAGAAAAGCTTGCTTTACCAAAACGAACGTGAACTATACCAGCTTTGTCTGCTCTAAATTCCAACTTCCCTGCTTTGAATTCTTTAATAGCATTCACAATATCATTCGTTACGGTTCCAGCCTTTGGATTTGGCATTAAACCTCTAGGTCCTAAAACTCGTCCAAGCTTAGCAACCTTAGGCATCATATCTGGGGTTGCTATTAATAAATCAAAATCCATATTACCTTTATTGATACTCTCTACTAAATCTTCTTCCCCAAATAAATCTGCACCTGCTGTTTTTGCTTTTGAAACGTTCTCTCCACTTGTTATTACTGCAATCTTTATAGTTTGTCCTGTACCATTAGGTAAAGTAACTGTGGTTCGAAGCTGTTGATCGGTATATTTTGGATCAATACCTAATCTAATGTGAGCTTCTATAGTTTCATCAAATTTTGCATTTGCATTTTCTTTTACGATGGTTAAAGCTTCTTGAGCTTTATAGATACGGTCTTCAATCTTATTAGATAGAAGTTCCATTCTTTTAGATAATTTTTTCATAATTTATTTGGGTGCAAACGGCTAGAGTTAACCTCCCCGATAAGTTTAATTTTAAATGTAGTATCAATCTGATATTGATACGCCCATATTTCGAGCTGTACCTTCAATTACTTTCATCGCAGATTCGATACTTGTACAGTTTAGATCAGGGAGTTTAGTTTTGGCTATTTCTTCTAGTTGAGATTTACTTATTTTGCCAACTGCACCTTTTGCAGATTCGCCAGCACCTTTCTCAATTCCTGCGGCTTTTGTTATTAAAACTGATGCAGGTGGAGTTTTTGTAATAAAGGTAAAACTTCTATCTTCAAAAACTGATATTTCAACTGGAATAACAAAGCCAGCTTTATCTTGTGTTCTTGCATTATATTCTTTACAGAAAGCCATGATGTTAACACCATGCTGACCTAATGCGGGTCCAACTGGAGGCGCTGGGTTCGCTTTCCCTGCCTGAAGAGCTAATTTAATTAATGCAACAACTTTTTTTGCCATTTTCTTTTGAATTTAAAATGAAATTACAGTACTTACTTAACAATACAATAAATCAGGTTTAGTTTAAATTAGTTTTGTTTATTGATTTGAGAAAATTCTAATTCTACAGGAGTCTCCCTCCCAAAAATTGAGAGTAATGCTTTTAATTTATTCCTTTCTCCAGAAACTTCTATTACTTCCCCTTGAAAATCTTTAAAAGGACCACTAGTAACTATAATCCTGTCTTTTTCTTCAATATCCAATTTGACAATAGCTTTTTTCTCGGAAGCTCGCTTGAAAATCCTATTAACTTCTTGTCTTGATAATGGTCTAGGTTTGATATGACCTCTTGATCTCCCACTCCCTCTACCATCTTCTGCGCCAACAAAATTAATAACATTAGGTGTACTTTTAACTGCCATCATAGTATCTTCATCTAAAACCATTCGAACTAGGACATAGCCTGGGAATACTTTTTCTTCTGTTGTTTGCCTTGAGCCATCTTTTTTTAGCTTTATTCCAGGTGTTTGTGGAATTTCAATCTCAAGAATTCTATTGTTAACCCCTAAAGTTACTGATCTCTGTTCAAGCGTTGCTTTTACTTTATTCTCACAACTTGAAGCAACTTGAATTGCATACCACCTTGCTATGCCAGTGTTAGCTTTAGATGAAATTAAACTACTAGACTCGTTACTCATGATAGGTTAAGACTGAAATCTCGGGATAAATTAAAGTTGGCATTAATAAAGAAAAAAACATTATTAATTTAACTGAAAAATTTGTGAAGCTGCCCATCCATAGAATCTACTTACAGCAGCAATTGCAGCTGCTGAAAAAGAAACCATTATGATAACAGCAACTGATTCACTAAATAATTGCTGTTTATTTGGCCAAACAACTAATTTTAGTTCATCATAAGTGGAGATAAAAAAGCTTTTCTTCTTTTTTTCGATATCACCATCTGAAGAGATGTCTTCAGAAAGATCTTGTTTGGAAGAGGGAATTGTCACGAATACAAGTTTAACAATTAACTTTATCTTATTTGTATACTAACTTATTAATTTGCTCGTAGGCTAGGAGTGAATAAAATATCTTCAGGATTTTTTGAATCAACTTTGATTGAAATTATTTTTTTGTTCTTAAAATTATTTTCTAGAAGTCTTGTTGCTAGTGGATTCTCTATTTGTCTTCTAATTTCTCTACTTACAGATCTCGCTCCATATTTAGGCTCATAAGAATCGTTTGCTAGTTTTACTATTACTTTTTTATCAACTTTAATATTTATTTCTTGTTCCATTAGTAATTTCTTAAGGTCATCTAATTGAAGCGTAATTATTTTTTGTAATTGTTGTTTAGATAATGGTTCAAATTGTATGACTTCATCTATACGATTTAAAAATTCTGGTCGAAAAATAGATGTAAGTGAATCATGAATAGCTCTATTCAATGTTTTATTAATTAAATCTTCATTAGCATTATCATTATTTAATTTAATTTTATTTTCTAATATTGCTTTGCCTGCTAAATTACTGGTCATAATTATTACTGCATTTTTAAAATCAATAGTGCTTCCTTGAGAGTCTGTTAGCCTACCTTCGTCCAGTACTTGTAGAAGAATATTAAAAACTTCTGAATGAGCTTTTTCTATTTCATCCAAAAGTATTACAGAATAAGGCTTTCTTTTTACGGCTTCTGTTAATTGCCCCCCCTCTTCATACCCTACATATCCTGGAGGTGCACCTAATAATCTAGCTACTGCATTTCTTTCCATATATTCACTCATATCTAACCTTAATAAAGCCTCTTCTTCATCAAATAATGATGCCGCAAGAGATTTAGCTAATTCAGTTTTTCCTACTCCAGTTGGCCCCATAAAAAGGAAAGAACCTATTGGCCTTTTGGGGTTCTTCATCCCTGCTCTTGCTCTCCTTATCGCCGCAGATATAGCTGTAATAGCTTTTTCTTGACCTATAACTTTTAAACTAATTTCTTTTTCTAAATTTATCAATTTCTTACGCTCATTAGATACTACTTTTGAGAGTGGAATACCTGTCATTTTACAGACAACATCTGCAATATCTTCAGGAAGTACTTTAAATTTCATCTCAAAATTTTTATTTGTTTCTAAAAATTTCTCTATTTCATCAATATCTTTTTTTACCTCTGATAAGTAGTTTTCAAATTCAGCTAGTTTTTTGAAATTTGATTGATTATGAGAATATGATTTAATCGTTTTAATTAAAGTTTCTTCTTCCTCAAACAGCTTCATTAATTCAGATAGCTTTTCTTTAAATCTGATCCATTCTTTATTTAAAAAATTTATATTTTCAGATATTAGTGCAGATTTATTTAATAAAGATTCTTTCGTTTCATTTCCTTCAAAAGATAAATTATTTATTAAATTGTTGATCTCTAACAGATTTTTTTCTTGATCAAGTATTACCTGAGGTTTTATATTCGTTTCAATTTTTAATTGAGCAGCAGCTTCATCAATTAGATCAATTGCTTTATCAGGTAGATATTTATCACTGATGTACCTGTCAGCGAGTTTCGCTGCATAATTAACAGCTTCATTTGTAATTTTAATGCCATGATGTATTTCATATTTTCGCTTGATTCCATTAAGAATTTTGGAACTTAATTCTAATGATGGTTCATTAACAAAAATTTTTTGGAAGCAGTTATTTAATACTTGATCTTTCTCAATACTTTCGCGAAATCTTTCTGGAGTGGTTGTGCCAATACATCTTAAATAACCAGCAGTTAATAGCGGCTTTAACATACTACTTATGTCAAATGTAGACCTATCAGAATTTAAAATTGTGTGAATCTCATCAATTAAGAGAATCACACCTCGGCCTGATTCTTCCAATTCATTTAGAACAGATCTCAATCTTTCTTCTAATTGCCCTCTAAATTTTGTACCTGATACTAATGCTCCGAAGTCTAATTTAATAAGTTTCAAATTTTTTAGAGAATCTGGCACTTTCCCTTGAGATATTAATTGTGCAAGTAAAAAAGTTATTGCTGTTTTGCCAACCCCAGTATGTCCTATGATTATTGGATTATTTTTATTTCTTCTAGATAGTACTCTCATTAAATTATTAATTTCTGTTTCTCTTCCGATTACAGGATCAAATGATTCTTTTTTTGCCTCATCAGTTAAATCCTTCCCGTAGATAGAAAGCGCTGACTGTTGGATAGAATTATCTATAATTTCAATATTTTTATTTTCATTCTTGGAAAGAATCCTATCACTTGATTTTTGCTTATCGTCCTTAGTAACTCTCTCATTAACTGATTCAATAGGTGAATTTTCTGATATTTGTCTTTCAGTGTTAATGGAATTTTTTGGAATATTAAATATGGGAAAATTTTTTAATTCTGTTTCTAAGTTTTCTAATGATAAATTTCCTTTTTCAAAAACGTAATAACCTAATCTATCATCTTTAGCAATAGCTATAAGAAGATGAGGAATTTCTATTAAGTTAGAACCCCACTGTGTTTTGATATGATTAGCTTCATCAAGTACTAATTCTAAATCTTCTCCAATAGTTAAGATATCTGTGTTACTAGTCCTATTTTCTTCTAAGAAATTTTCAGTAATATCTAGAACAATATCTTGATCAATACTTAAATTATCTACAAAATTAATAAATTTATTCGAGGTAAATAATGTTTGAACAATATGTTCAATATTGAATTCATCATGTTTCCATTTTTTTGCAGTTTCTTCTCCTTGTAAAAGAAGATCCCATGAAAGATCACTAAATAATTCAGGACTAGATGTTAATGTTTTGCTCATAAATAATGCAAAAATTTATCCAATAATTTTATGCATGATTAAATTCTAAATAATTTTTGCCTTAATGATCGATAAAATATTTTTTTGAATCAATTTTATATTTTTTAAAAAATTTTGTTTTCATAACAAACTAAAAAATATTTTTAAAAAGTTATACGTCTATAGTTTTTATTTTGTTTTAAGATCCCCTTCTATTATTACGTTTAAGGCTATTCTCTTACTTTAAAATTTGGATTGTTTAAAAAAATATATCTTTAATTTATTTCAGAAATTAGCCAAATAACGCAGCTATTTATAGGATTTATATAGTTTTTATTAAATTGTGAAAGAAACTTTTGATCTCTTAATTGATACCATCCATGCAAGACAAATTCTTGATTCAAGAGGAAACCCAACTATTGAGGCAGAAGTCTTTCTAGAGTGTGGTATCAGTGGGAAGGCAATGGTGCCTAGTGGTGCCAGTACAGGTGCTCATGAAGCACACGAATTAAGAGATGGCGGAACAAACTATATGGGGAAAGGTGTTTTACATGCTGTAAATAAAATTCATGAAACTATTTCTCCAGCTTTGTGTGGATTATCTGCTTTAGATCAAAAAAGTATTGATCAGTTAATGATTGAAATAGATGGAACAGTTAATAAATCAAATCTTGGTGCTAATTCTATACTCGCAGTAAGTCTGGCAACTGCTAATGCCGCTGCTAATGCTTTAGAAATACCTTTATATAGATATTTAGGTGATCCATTGTCAACGCTACTGCCAGTACCTTTGATGAATGTTATAAATGGTGGTGCACATGCTCCTAATAAATTAGATTTTCAAGAATTCATGTTAGTTCCACATGGTGCAAATACATTTAGTGAATCTTTAAGAATGGGAACTGAAATATTTCATTCATTAAAAAAATTACTTAGTGTAAAGGGTTTGTCTACGGCAGTAGGCGATGAAGGAGGGTTCGCTCCGAGCTTGAACTCTAGTGCTGAGGCTGGAGATCTATTGATTGAATCAATTCAAAAGGCTGGATATATACCAGGAAAGGATGTCTCTTTAGCTTTAGACGTTGCAAGTACAGAGTTTTTTAGTAAAGGTACTTACAAGTGTGAGGGGAAAACTTTAGATAGTAATGATATGATTGGTTACTTGTCTAAATTAGTTTCTAATTATCCCATCGTTTCAATCGAAGATGGCTTAGCAGAAGATGATTGGGAAGGTTGGTCAAATTTAAATAAAGAGCTAGGAAGTAAAGTTCAACTTGTAGGTGATGATCTATTTGTTACCAATACAGAACGACTGAAGAAAGGTATCAAAGAAGACTGTGCCAATTCAATTTTGATTAAAGTTAATCAAATTGGAACTCTTACTGAAACACTAGAAGCTATTGATTTAGCAAAAAGATCTGGATATACAAGTATTATTAGTCATCGAAGTGGAGAAACTGAAGATACAACTATTGCTGATTTATCTGTTGCGACAAGATCAGGTCAAATTAAAACTGGCTCACTAAGTAGAAGTGAGCGTATAGCAAAATATAATAGACTATTGAAGATTGAAGAAGATCTTGCTGAGCAAGCTCAGTTCGCAGGAAAACTTGGTTTAGGTCCTAAAACTTCTTAATTTATTTTTTTAATCTATCTAATCTTGAACCCTTTTTCATCTTTAATTGGCAATTAATCCAATCTAAAGTTATTGGGGTACCAAAAATAATAGGTAAAATTGCAAGATTTGAGTTATTTTTAGAAACTAATAAGGCTGATGCAATAGTAAGGCTTCCAATTAAAATCGAATGTCCAAGCGATTTTTGAGCAGTAAACATATTTTTGAATTGTCTATCTGATTCGCCCATTCTGACTTGAAGTTGTAAATCGCCTTGTTCTAATCTTTCTAAATTGTCATCAATCCTCTTTGGTATTCCAACAGCTTTAGAACTGATTTCACCAACTTGTCTACCAAGCTGATTAATTAAATCATTAGGGCTTTGATTATTTGAAGACATAATAGAAATTAAATAAGGTTTTGTAATTGATACGAGATTGAAGCTAGGATCTAACATCCTACCAACTCCTTCATATGTTGATAAAGCCCTCATTACAAAAATAAGATCGACTGGAAGTTGAAAAGGTGTTTCATAAACAAGTTCATATAAATCTCCTGAAAGCTTTTCAATAATATTAGGGCTAAAAGGAGGTGTTAATGCTTCTTTTAGCATAAGCCTCACTAATCTTCGAATAGGTCCTACATCTATCCCTTGAGAGATTAATCCTGCTTCCTGCAGTTGGGATACCAAGGAAGAAGCATCTCGCAATGCCGCCGATTTAACCATAGAACCAATTCTCTTTTGCAAATTATTGGTAATATTGCCCATCATTCCAAAGTCATAGAAAATTAATTTCCCCTCATTAGAAATTGCTAAATTACCAGGGTGAGGGTCGGCATGAAAGAAACCATAATTAATTAATTGTTTCAGATAGCTAATTGCCCCAATTTCTGCAATTTTTGACAAGCTATAATTTTGTGCTTTTAAATTTTTTACATTACTAATTTTTGTGCCCTTTAAATAAGTTAGGCAAAGAACTTTTTCAGTACTCATATTCCAAATAACTTCTGGGATGAGAATGTTTTCATCATCAAGAAATTGTTGTCTAAATCTTGCTGCATATTGAGCTTCACAATTAAAATCTAATTCTTTCATGAGCACTTTTCTACATTCTTTCGATATTTCTACCCAATTTCTTCCTTTACTCCAGCGCTTGTTTTTTTGTAATACGAATGCAATTTGTTGCATGATGTCTAAATCAATCTTAAATAATATTTTTAAATTTGGTCTTTGCACTTTGAAAACAACTTCTTTCCCATTTTTTAAAGTCGCTTTATGTACTTGAGCTAGTGAAGCAGAACCAATTGGTAAAGAATCTATCTGGTTAATATTTTCGTATTCATTATTTAGTTCTTCTTTTATAATTTGTGTTGCTTTTGTGAATGAGAAGGGTGGAACAGCATCTTGTAAAGTTGTCAATTCTTTGATCCATGTTTTTGGAATTAGGTCAGGTCTTGAAGATAGAAGTTGACCAATTTTTATAAAGGCTGAACCAAGGTCAATTAATTCTTTTGTAAACCACCTTGCTCTTTTCTTTTGCAAATCAGTTTTTTGCGCGGGTGATTTTAAAAAAAACTTAAAGATATAATTATCAACCCATAACCCTAATAGAAGCAAAAAAAGAGTTTTCCATATTAGAAAGCTTCTTTTTAATTTTTTTAAGTGAAAATATAATTTTAATTTAAACATTAATTTAGTCTAGTAAATCATTTAAATTTTCTAAAGAAGTTTTAATTGATTCAATTTTTTCTAAAGATTGTTGCATTTTTGGATTTGATGAGGCATTTTGTTGTCTAAAATTATCATCATTATCAATTTCTTCTAGCCTTCTGGCTTCTTGGATAATTTCATCCTTAAGGTCTTCAATCTCTTTTTTTAAGATTTCTGGAACTTCTTGAGCTACATTAGTAGCTTCTTCAATTTTATCTATAAAAGTCTTGTTTAGTCTTTCACTAATTTTCTTAACAGTAGCCTTAATCAAATAATCAGAATTAGACATGAATTTAATGTACTACCTAATATCAATTCTATTTTCAATCATAGATGAAATAAAAGAAATAAGTTAATTCATTTAGTTTTTAAAAATCTATATTTAGTAGTTTTTTGATTAAAAAAAACTGAATATTATTTATAAAAAAATAATGCCTATTTAAGTTTGTATCTATATTGTCCTTTTTTAGTTTTTTTCTTCTAACTTATATATCAGGTAGGGAATCGAAGTTTTCTAACCAAACAATAAGTTAATGCATTAATGGAGTTGCACTAAATTGGAAATTTTTGAATCTGATGTTGTTATTATTGGAGGCGGCCCAGCAGGATGTACGTGTGCTTTATACACATCTAGAGCAAATCTTAAAACAATCATCTTAGATAAAAATCCATCTGTTGGCGCACTAGCAATAACTCATCAGATTGCTAATTATCCAGGGGTACCTGTTGATATTAGTGGTGAAAAACTATTAGATCTCATGAGAGAGCAAGCTATAGAATATGGTACGGATTACAGAAGAGCGCAAGTCTTTGGAATTGATGTGTCCAGTGAGTGGAAAACTGTTTACACTCCTGAAGGTACCTTTAAAGGTAAATCTCTAGTTCTTGCAAGTGGCGCAATGGGTAGGCCTGCATCATTCAAAGGGGAGGCAGACTTTCTGGGAAGAGGTGTGAGTTATTGTGCTACATGTGATGGAGCATTTTATAAGGGTAGAGAAGTAGCAGTGATTGGTGCCAATAAAGAGGCTATTGAAGAAGCAAATGTTCTAACGAAATTTGCTTCTACTGTTCATTGGATCACTTCAAGTGATCCAAAGCCTGATAATGAAGAGGCTATGGAACTCATGAAAGTATCTAACGTTAAACATTGGAGTAGGACTCGTTTAATTGAAATTGCGGGGGACGATATGGGTGTAAACAATATTACTATAAAAAATAAGCAGGAAGAAAATCCTATTAATCTCTCTTTGGAGGGTGTTTTTGTCTACATGAGTGGATCAAAACCAATCACAGATTTTGTTGGAGATCAAATTGCTCTTAAAGAAGATGGAGGAGTTATAGTTGATGACTTTATGTCAACTAACTCGGATGGAGTATGGGCTATTGGGGATATACGAAATACACCTTTTAAACAAGCAGTTGTTGCGGCATCTGACGGCTGTATAGCTGCGATGTCAATTGATAGGTATTTAAATAGTAGAAAAAATATTAGAGTGGATTGGATTCATTCCTGAATTAATTTTTATTATTAAAGTGGAGTTGCTTCTGATATGTAGGCTACTCCCCCGTAATAGCTAAGTACAGATCTTATTTCATCTCTCATTTTGTCTATTATTTCTTGTTCACAAAAAACAATCACATGTGCATTTGCTCCTAATCCAGTGAATTCCATGTCTTCAGTTACGACTCTTTCTGGGCCTCTACCAGTTGCATGCTTCATTACTGTATAACCAGGAACATTGGCATTCTCTAATGTATTTAAGATTGCTTGAAGTTCTCTTTCACTAAAAATTAAATCTAATCTTTTCATTTTTTAAAAAGTTGAAATTGGTATGAATTTATTTACTAAGCTCATATACAACGGTATCCCTAAAACTATATTGAAAGGAAAAGTAAGACCTAATGTAGTTGAGATGTAATAGCTTGATCGTGCCTCAGGTACTGTCATCCTCATGGCTGCAGGAACAGCTAAGTAAGACGCACTTGCACATAAAACCACAAATAAGAAAGCATTTCCAGTCTCAAGAGATAAAGATCTTGCCACTAGCACTCCAATAATTGAATTAAAAATAGGCATTAAAATTGCAAATCCTATTAAAAATGAGCCTGCTTTCTTTAGACTTGGTAATCTTTGAGCCGCAACCATTCCCATATCTAATAAGAAAAAACATTCCACTCCATAGAATATTGAATGGGTAAAAGGATACATTTTTTCAACTGCAGATGGATTGCTTAAAGAAGTCAAGAATCCAATTATTAAGCTTGTAATCAATAAGTATACTGATCCATTAAGAAAAGACTCATGTAGGATGGAAGATAAATGTAATTTTCTAGATCCTGGACGGTCTTTGGGGGCGGCAAATCTAACCAATAAAAGTCCAACTAAAATTGCAGGGGATTCCATTAAAGCTAAAGCACCAACCATAAATCCGTCTGCAACAATATTTTGGCTAGCTAAGAAACTTTCTGCAGTAATAAAAGTAACTGCGCTTATAGAACCGTAAGATGCTGCAATTGCAGCAGAATTAAAGACATTAAATTTTAACCTAAGAATTATAAATCCTAAAAGAGGTATTAATAATGACATTAATATTGCAGCACTTAAGGTTAGTAGAACTTGATTATTAAGGATTCCACTTTCTTGTATACCAATCCCACCTTTAAATCCTATAGCTAGCAATAAATAAAGAGAGAATAATTTAGGAAGTGGAGCAGGTATTTCTAAATCAGATTTGCAAAATACTGCAATAACTCCAATAAAAAAGAAAAGTACAGTTGGTGCAAAAATATTTTGAAGTAACAAGCTTAAATCCATTGATTTATTTTTTTAGTTCATTAATTGCTACTTCCAGAGCTTCTTTTCTAGAAGAAATAATTCCTTCTACTCCAAACTTTGCTAATCTTTCTCTAACTTTTTCATTTGCTCCTGCTACGAATGCTTTTCTTGAATTATTCTTAGCTTCTTGCATCATATCTTCAATTGCAAGAGTTGCAGTTACTCCTAGTCTTGGAACATCAGTTATGTCTAAGATCAAAATCTTATAATTTCTTACAAGATTCATCCTATCAGAGATGCCTTTAGCAGCTCCAAAACTTAAAGGCCCTTTTAGCCTAAATAACATCACTTCACCTGAGCATTTATCAAGTAAATCTTTTTCTTCAGTAGGTAATAAATTCTTAGCTTGGATATTCTCTTTATCTAGTGGATTATCAGCATCCATACCTTCTAGTTGAGTCTCTGTGATGGAGTCAATAGTAAGCATATTTGCTATGAATACTCCAACAAGTACAGCCCATATTAAATCCCAAAAAACAGTCATTAAAAGAACGCCATACATTACTCCAGCAGTTTTAAGTGATAGTTTATGGGCTCTTCTTAAAAAACCCCAGTCAATAATATCTAAGCCAACTTTAATAAGTATTCCTGCTAATAAAGCTGTAGGTATCTTTTCAGCTAATGGACCAGCACCAACTAGGACAATCAATAAAACAAAAGAGTGCACCATTCCAGATATAGGTGTTTGACCTCCTGATTTAACATTGATAACAGTCCTCATAGTAGCTCCCGCTCCAGGTAGTCCTGAGAAAAGTCCAGCTACCGCATTACCTATCCCTTGCCCAATTAGTTCTCGATCAGAATTATGTTTAGTTTGTGAGATATTATCAGCAACTAATGATGTGAGTAAGGAGTCAATAGCTCCTAGTACTGCTAATACTAATCCAGCTTTAAAAATAATAGGAAGATATTTATTAAAACTTGGTAGGCTAAGAGATGGCACACCTTCAGGAATTTCACCAATCCTATCAATAGCACTATCACCAAAAATTAAAATAGATAAAGGGGTAACTATTAATAATGCTAATAAGGGAGAAGGTACCCATTGACTAATTTTCCTTGGAGTAAGGAAGACTATTCCTAATGTCATAATTGCGACTCCTATTGCTGCACCATTAGGTTCAAAATTAGAAAATACTGTCGAAAGAGATTCAATAACCCCTCCACGTGTACTTATTCCTAATAAAGGCCCGATTTGTAGAGCAATAATAATAACTCCAATACCCGACATAAAACCTGAGACAACAGAGTAGGGAACGAGAGTTATGTATTTACCAAGTTTTAAAATCCCAAATAAGATTTGAAATAATCCACCAATGACGACTGCTGCCATTACTAAAGGTAAAATTTGCCCAGCGGAGAGATCGCGAGGAACTCCTACAGCTGCTAAACCAGCCACTACGCCAGCAACAGTAACGCTCATAGGTCCTGTTGGGCCGCTTACTTGAGCAGGAGTACCTCCAAAAAGAGCAGCTAAAAATCCAACCACAACTGCTCCATATAATCCATAAATTGCACCTCCTGGACCAAGTGCAGCATTACCAAATGCCAAAGCAAGAGGCAAAGCTACAACTGCTGCTGTTATGCCTCCAAGAACATCTCCACGTATATTTTTGAGATGAAATCCATTTATTAAACTCAAAGAAATTCTCCTTATAAAAAGAATATTAATTTAGAATTTTATCTTGTTATGAACACAATTTGGTAAAACATTCAATTTGTGCAAAAAAAATAAATAAATATTTTTCTGAATAAAAAAAATAATTTGATTAATTTTATTCAAAAAGTCTTTTATTTATTAAATTACTTATGTAATCTAAAATCTAATTATTAAAAGCTTTTTTATTTAAGAGTCATTTAATAAATTATATTATTTAAATTGCAAAATATCCCAATGAATTCTTTTATCAGGCCAAGACGTTTAAGAAGAACAGAAGCTATTAGGCAAATGGTGCAAGAGACAAAAATTCAACCTGAAGATTTTATTTACCCCCTATTTGTGCATAACAAAGACTATAAAGAAGAGATTTCTGCAATGCCTGGAATTTATCGATGGGATATATCTGGTTTAATAAAAGAGGTTTTTCGTGCATGGGAGTTAGGGATTAAATGTATTGTTTTATTTCCTAAAGTAGATGACTCATTAAAAACAGAGGATGGAGCTGAATGTTTTAATGAAGCTGGAATAATTCCAACAGTAATTAGGAAGATAAAACAGGAAATACCTGAAATGGCAATAATGACTGATGTCGCATTAGATCCATATTCATGCGACGGCCATGATGGATTAGTTGATCAAGAAGGTAATATTCTGAATGATGAAACTATAGAAATACTTATAAAACAAGCTCTAACCCAAGCTAAAGCAGGTGCAAATTTTATTGGTCCGAGTGACATGATGGATGGAAGAGTTGGGGCGATAAGACAGTCACTTGATAAAAATGGGTTTAAAGAAGTAGGAATCATTAGTTATACAGCTAAATATTCATCTGCCTATTATGGTCCTTTTAGAACCGCTTTAGATTCAGCTCCAAGATTAAATCCTAATAAAATGATTCCTACTAATAAAGCAACTTATCAAATGGATCCTGCGAATGCTAAGGAAGCTTTTATAGAGTGTGCTCTTGATCAATACGAAGGTGCAGATATATTGATGGTTAAACCTGGATTGTCTTATCTAGATATAATTTATAGACTAAACAACTTTTCTAATAAGCCAATAGCAGCTTACAACGTTAGTGGAGAGTACTCAATGATTAAAGCTGCTTCATTAAAAGGTTGGATCGATGAAAAAGATGTTGTACTTGAAACTTTACTTAGTTTTAAAAGAGCAGGAGCTAAATTAATACTTACTTATCATGCATGTGATGCTGCTAATTGGCTTAAAGAGACTTAAAAACTCATTAAATTAAAATTTATTGTTTATTCTTATACTAATAACTTGAAAACTTTGAAATTAGAAAACTCAAAAGGTGTTAATAGAATAGGTCATACAGCTTTGCGGGTAAAAGATCTTGCTAGATCAAAATCGTTTTATATGAACTTGGGAATGAATTTGATATGGGATGATAAAGATTGGTGCTACCTAGAGGTAGGAAGAGGAAAAGATGGATTAGCTTTGCTTGGCCCAACTTATAAGGCTGCAGGTCCTCACTTGGCTTTTCATTTTGAAGATAGAAAAGAGATAGAAAAAATTCATTTAGATTTAAAGACTTCTGGTTTAAAAGTGGGCGCCATTCATGATCATCGGGACGGTACGGCTTCTTTTTATATGCAAGATACTGAGGGTAATTGGCTAGAAATGCTATATGTGCCTGAAGGTGGAATTAAATCAAATATTTGAAAAAATATAAATGATTGATGAAAATAATATTAATAAAGATTCTTTAGTTGAAAATCTAACAAATGAAACTCTTGAACTTCTGGAATGGCCATTATTTAAAAAGCAATTGTCTTCTTTTGCTTCCACTCCTATGGGAAAAAAATCAATAATTGACTTTGAAATCCCATCAAAATTAGAAGATACTAAATATCTGTTAGATCAAACTAAAGAGATTTACTCATTAGAGAATGAATATGATCAAAACATAAATTTTGAAGGTGTATTTGACATAAAAAAAAATACTGAGACTTGTTTTAAAGGTGGAGTAATTAGCTCTATTCAACTTTTAGAAATCGCTGATACTATTGCCGCCGCAAGAAAATTAAAGAAAACCATAATAAATTTTGAATTAAGACCCAAACTATCATCTCTTCTAGATAAATTAGTTGATCATACTGAGTTGGAAAAAATCCTAAAAAATGGTATTGAAAATAATGGCAGAATATCTGATAGGGCTTGCCCAAAACTTTCTGAACTAAGAAAAAAATTAATTTCAATAAAAAATGAAAGGAGATTGATCCTAGACAAATTAATCTATAAAAATGGTAATTATATTCAGGATGCGATAATAAGTGAAAGAGTTGGAAGACCTGTATTAGCCATAAAAGTAAATTTTATTAATAAATTTAAAGGAATTATCCATGATTCATCTTCTTCAGGAAATACAATTTTCATCGAGCCAGAAGCAGTCGTTTCGAAAGGAAATAAAATTGCATCATGTAAAGCAAAAATTGCAAATGAAGAATTTAAGCTTTTGAAGTCATGGGCTAATTTAATTTCAGGAAATAGAGATACTCTTCTCTTACTGTCTAATATTTTATTAAGTATTGAACATGCTCACACTCGAGCAAGATATTCAAGATGGATTAACGGCTATCCTCCAAAATTTGTAAGTGATTTAAATATTCAAATTAAAGGTTTTACCCATCCTTTACTCTTCTGGGAAAACAAAAATAACCATTCTAATAAAATAACTCCTATTGATTTTTATATTAAAAAAAATATTAAAGTTGTATCAATAACAGGCCCTAATACAGGCGGTAAAACTGCTGCTTTAAAAGGTATTGGAATGGCTTTACTAATGGCTAAATCGGGTTTATTTATTCCTTCACACGATCAACCAGTGATCCCATTTTATACAAATATCTATGCTGATATTGGAGATGATCAATCATTGCAAGAAAATCTTTCTACTTTTAGCGGACATATTCTGAGAATTAAAAAAATTTTTGATGCTTTGTCAAATAAAGAGGGTTTATCTATCGTTTTGCTAGATGAAATTGGATCTGGTACAGATCCTGAAGAGGGGACGGCCTTAGCCATTTCTCTTCTTGAGGAGTTTGCAAACAAATCTGATTTAACTTTAGCCACAACACATTATGGTGAAATTAAAGCGCTTAAGTATAAAGATTCTCGGTTTGAAAATGTTTCTGTGAGTTTTGATGAAGAATCTTTAAAACCAACTTACACTTTAAATTGGGGAATACCTGGAAGAAGTAATGCTTTAACAATTGCAAGTAAATATGGCATTAACCAGAAAATTATTGATCAAGCTTCTAATTACTTAATTCCAAAGGAAACAGACAATATAAATAAAATCATTAAAGGGCTAGAAGAACAAAGAACAAAACAACAAAGAGCCTCTGAAGAGGCTGCAGAACTTATCGCTAGAACTGAAATTCTTTATGAAGAACTAAATAATAATTATGAATATCAGAAGTCTCATGCTAAAGAGATACAGGCTAGAGAAAAAGAAAAATTAACTAAATCAATTAGAAAAGCAAAGTCAGAAGTAGTTGCACTCATTGAGAAATTGAGAAATAAAAATGCTACAGGTGAAGACTCAAGAAGAATTGGAAATAGGTTAAAAGAGATTGAGAAGCAATTTACTGCTGAAGATGGACAAAAAATTGAAAATTTATCATGGCTACCTAAAGTAGGTGATGTTGTAAAAATAAAATCTCTAAATAGCCTTGGCAGGATAATTTTTTCAGATGAAAAAGCACAAACCTTTACAATAAATTGTGGATCTTTTAATAGTGTTTTATCTATTTCTGAACTGCAAGGTATTAATGGAGAACAACCAAGTATTAAAAAATCAAAATTTCAAATTAATTCTTCTAAAGATGACTATACATTTGCGAAAGTCAGAACCACTAAAAATACTATTGATGTCAGAGGCTTAAGGGTTCATGAAGCAGAAATTTTAGTTGAAGAAAAGATTAGAAAATTTCATGGTCCTTTATGGATTATCCATGGGATAGGTACAGGTAAATTAAAAAGAGGTCTTAGAGATTGGCTCTCAGATTCAAATTATATTGATAAGCTAGAGGATGCAGCCCCTTCTGAAGGTGGCTCTGGATGTACAATCGCTTGGATCAAATAGAATTCATTTATAAATACTATCAATTTTCATCTTTAAACCAACGTGCATTTCATTGATCAAGCAGAAGTTATTGTAAAAGCAGGTAAAGGTGGAGATGGCATAGTTTCTTTTAGAAGAGAAAAGTTTGTTCCTGCAGGTGGACCTTCAGGAGGTAATGGAGGAAAAGGAGGATCAATTATATTTGTAGCTGACAATAATCTCCAGACTTTGCTTGACTTCAAGTTCAATAGGGAGATTAGAGCAAAAGATGGAATCAAAGGTGGCCCCAACAAGAGAACAGGTGCTCGTGGTGAAGATAGGATTTTAAAAGTACCATGTGGTACAGAGATTAGAGATTCAAAGACAGGAATAATTTTAGGAGATCTAGTTGAACATAATGAACGAGTCATAATAGCTTATGGTGGTAGAGGAGGATTAGGAAATTCTCATTTTTTAAGTAATTCCAATAGAGCTCCTGAATTTTGTATTGATGGTAGAGAAGGCGAGATTTGGTATGTGAAACTGGAATTAAAATTAATTGCTCAAGTTGGAATTATTGGATTACCCAATGCTGGAAAAAGTACATTAATATCTGCGCTATCATCGGCTCGTCCAAAAATTGCTGATTATCCTTTTACTACTTTAATCCCTAATCTTGGTGTAGTAAGAAAATTAGATGGTAATGGTTGTCTATTCGCTGATATTCCAGGATTAATATCAGGAGCTGCTGAAGGGATTGGTTTAGGGCATGATTTTTTAAGACATATTGAAAGGACAGAATTTTTAATACATTTGATTGATGTATTTGCGAATGATCCAATAAATGATTTTTTAATTATTGATGATGAGCTAAAGAAATATGGCAATGGGTTGCTTGATAAGTACCGAATTGTTGTTTTAAATAAAATGGAATTAGTTGAAGTAGATTATTTGGAAACTATAACTAAAAAGTTAGAAAATTTATCTAATAAGAAAGTTTTAGTTATTTCTTCATCATTACGAAAAGGCTTGACTCAGCTTTTGTCTGAGGTTTGGAAAAAAGTTTAAGTATTAAAATTAAAAGAATTGTAAAATTCAATACTTGATTTTGATTCTTAATTTGGTCATAACTAAATTATTGAGCTTAACCAATCTATGAACTTTTATAGTTGCTTTGATAAAACAGGAAAAGTAATTGCAAGATGCCAAACAATTCAAGATATAGAGGTATTAAAAAAAATGGGTAGACCAATTGTAGAAGTCAAAGAAATGAAAAATGAAGAATCTGTAGTCTGCTCTTTGACTGGTAGCCCATCTGATTACAATATGGATTATTAAAAAAAATGGGTAATAAACCCATTTTTTTTTAAATTTTTGTGATTATTTATTAGTCGTCATAAACTAAACATTCAGGTTCATCTGGATTTGCGTCGCAGAATAACTCAAGTGCATTAGGGTCGTGTTTATCATCTGGATGATGATCTTTGTATTCTTCTAATTCTTTGAGTTCTTCAGTAAGATGTCTTACTTTTGGAAGATTTCCTTCTGCCTTGGCAGATTCGATTTCTGATTGATCTTTTTGGATGTGCTCGTCAATGGATTTCATTTTCTGACTTCCTGAATGAGTAATTAAGTACACAATAGTGAATTAATTCATAAATTGCATCCTTTATAAGTTGAAATAATGATTAATCAGTAAATTTAATAAAAAAATTCGAAAATTAAAAATTTTTTGAATTAATTATCTCTTCTAAAGAGGGTTGTAATGGGATGATTTGGTTTGGATTTAGAGGGAAGATTGCTTGATAATAATCTTGGAGCCAATTCTTGTAAGAGCAAGTTTTTGATATACCTTTTAAATTAAAAAATTTATATCTCCATAGAATTATATTTTTAAAAAAGTAAATGTCTTTTTCAGTACATTTAAATAAATTCCTGTAAATAAATTCCCATCTAATTATTGTTGGGAACAAGTATATATCTGCTACTGATAGTTCATTACCTAATAGCCATGGCCCACCATTATCTTGCAATATGTTTTCAATTGTTGTTAAAGCAGAAAAAAGTTTTTGACTTGCTTCAATGTAGGCATTTTGATTTCTTGCGAATCCGCATTTATAAACTCCATTGTTTATATCTTTATGAATGAGATCGAGAAGATTCTCATCACAAATTTTTATTGGAGCGTTTTCCGAATATGAATTAAAGGTACTTGAATTTAATATCTTTAAAATATCTCTACTCTCATTAGAGATTAATTTCATTTCTTGATCCTTGATATTTATAAAAGCAGGTACAGTTTCCCTAAAAATATTAAATTGATTACATTTTGCATATACTTCTTGTAAATTCTTGCAATTATAAAAATCTTTTTTAAAAATCCATTCGCTTGTTTTGTAATTTGGTTTTAAAAAAATAAGTTTAACTTTTGTAGATAAATTTAACAATGTATGTGAAATTATTAAACGATGACACCAAGGACATGTTGAACCAACCAATAAATATAAATTTTTATTGTCACTAGTATTAATTTCTGAATTATTATAATTGTATCCTTTAGGTCTCTTATAGTTACCATTTTTGTCGGATGGGGCAAAACCATCCATTAATTTCATCCAAAACCAAAACCAGAATTTCCTGGCAATGAATATTATGTATTTATTAGGTTTCATAAAATTTCTAGATCTTATTTATAAAAATGACTGAAAAGAAAATACTTATAGTTTCAGGAACACATGGTAATGAATTAAATCCTGTATGGGCTGTAAAAAAATTTAGAAACTTAATAAATAAATCTCCACAATCAAAATCCCTAGAATTCACTTTAGGAAATCCAAAAGCACTTGAAGAAGGATTGAGATATATTGATGTAGATTTAAATAGATCATTCAATGTCTTAAAGACTGAATCTAATCAAAATTTCTACGAAGTAAATAGATCAGAATATCTCATCAATGAATATGGTTTTCAAGGAATTAAATCATGTCCAATTGTAATTGATTTGCATACTACAACCTCTTGTATGGGCACGAGTATTGTCATGTATGGGAGAAGACAAAGAGATTTTTGTTTGGCCGCTATTTTGCAGGCGAAGTTTGGATTGCCTATATATCTACATGAAAAAGATATTAACCAGACAGGATTTTTAGTAGAGGCGTGGCCATGTGGACTCGTAATTGAGATTGGACCGGTTGCTCAGAATCATTATGATTCAGAGATTACAGAGAGATTTTTAATAATTTTGGATTTTCTTGGAGATCTAATAGATAATTTAGAAAACAAAAGGATTAATTTGCCAAGAGAGATTTCTCTGTTTGTGCATCAAAAAAGTGTTGACTATCCTAGAAATGACAATCATGAAATTAATGCTTTAATTCATCCTTTAAGGATTAATAATGACTGGAAAATGATTGAAGAGAGTGATCCTTTGTTCTTAACTATCGATAATGAGACAATAAATTATACAGATAAAGAAAAAACATATCCATTATTTATAGGAGAGGCAGCATATAGAGAAAAAAATATCGCTATGAGTTTTACGAAAAAAGAAATCTTAAAGTGTGATCAAGAATGGATCAGCGCTCTTTTATCTTTTTGAATTAGTAAATTCTTAAAAATGTTGATTAGAAGATATTTTTATATTAGAAAATATTATTAAAACTATAAGTTTTTTTTATAACCAATATTTTTTAATCATTACATTAAATGATTAAATTTTATGAAATTTAAACCCTTTCAGACCAGTAGACGATAGCCCCAATTGCTTCTAACTCCAGTCTCCTGCTTTTCGCATAGGATAATGGGATTATTTCTTTAGACCTTTTCCCATTAAGTAGCCACTCTAGGAGAACCAATTTAAAAACAGAATATTAAGAAAATATTAAATCATTGAGACTCCTTTTTGTAAAAATTGAACAAATTTTGAATATTTTATTTTTTTATTCACACATTTTTGATGATTTTGGATTAGAGTTTTTGGAGCAGATTATGTCTGCTTTTATTTACACGCCTTTTTTAAGGCATACCTTACGAACTCATGACAACTATTCAGCAGCAGCGTTCATCGCTGTTAAAGGGTTGGCCACAGTTCTGTGAGTGGGTAACATCAACTAACAACAGAATTTATGTTGGTTGGTTTGGAGTTTTAATGATTCCATGCTTACTTGCAGCAGCGGCTTGCTTCATTGTTGCTTTTATCGCAGCACCACCAGTAGACATTGACGGAATTAGAGAGCCAGTTGCTGGTTCATTCCTATATGGAAACAACATCATCTCAGGTGCGGTTGTTCCTTCATCAAACGCTATTGGTCTTCACTTCTACCCAATTTGGGAAGCAGCGACTGTAGATGAGTGGCTATACAATGGTGGCCCTTACCAACTTGTAATTTTCCACTTCCTAATCGGTATCTCAGCATACATGGGAAGACAGTGGGAGCTTTCATACCGTTTAGGTATGCGTCCTTGGATCTGTGTTGCATACTCTGCACCAGTTTCAGCAGCTTTCGCAGTATTCCTTGTATACCCATTCGGTCAAGGTTCATTCTCTGACGGAATGCCTTTAGGTATCTCTGGTACATTCAACTTCATGTTTGTTTTCCAGGCTGAGCACAACATTCTTATGCACCCATTCCACATGGCTGGTGTTGCTGGAATGTTCGGTGGATCATTATTCTCTGCAATGCATGGTTCATTGGTAACATCATCTCTAATTAGAGAAACAACTGGTCTTGAGTCACAAAACTATGGCTACAAGTTCGGTCAAGAAGAAGAAACATATAACATCGTTGCAGCTCATGGCTACTTCGGTCGTTTGATCTTCCAATATGCAAGTTTCAATAACAGCAGAAGTCTTCACTTCTTCCTAGCTGTATTCCCTGTTGTTTGCGTATGGTTAACATCAATGGGTATTTGCACAATGGCATTTAACCTAAATGGTTTCAACTTCAACCAGTCAGTTGTTGACGCTAACGGTAAAATCGTTCCTACATGGGGTGATGTACTTAACCGTGCAAACTTAGGTATGGAAGTAATGCACGAGCGTAACGCTCACAACTTCCCACTCGATTTAGCTGCTGCTGAGTCTACATCTGTAGCTCTTACAGCTCCTGCAATCGGCTAAGCTTAAGGTTCTTAAAATTAAGATCTCCTTCGGGGGATCTTTTTTTATGTTCTTAAATAAATTAACTAATTATTTTTATGATGAATTGATTTCATTAATTGACAAATACATAAAGTTTTTAAGATTTAAATTTATATATTCTTCAATTTCAATATTCAGATTGATAAATCTAGAGATGATAAAGGGTCTATGAGACTTGATAGCAAATCTATAAATCTATGATTAAGTTCGATCAACTATCCTTTTAAATAGAGGCTTAAGAAAATATTATTTAATCAATAAACGCATACGGATGTTCTCTTTTTTTAATTATTAAAATTTATTATCAATCCGATAAGCTATTTTAATTATCAATTTACCAAATAATCATTTATATTAAGTAGGAGCAAATTTTTTTTGCTATACGTACACGTCTCATTCGAGACATTTTTAACGAACTCATAATGACAACTATTCAGCAGCAGCGTTCATCGCTGTTAAAGGGTTGGCCACAGTTCTGTGAGTGGGTAACATCAACTAACAACAGAATTTATGTTGGTTGGTTTGGAGTTTTAATGATTCCATGCTTACTTGCAGCAGCGGCTTGCTTCATTGTTGCTTTTATCGCAGCACCACCAGTAGACATTGACGGAATTAGAGAGCCAGTTGCTGGTTCATTCCTATATGGAAACAACATCATCTCAGGTGCGGTTGTTCCTTCATCAAACGCTATTGGTCTTCACTTCTACCCAATTTGGGAAGCAGCGACTGTAGATGAGTGGCTATACAATGGTGGCCCTTACCAACTTGTAATTTTCCACTTCCTAATCGGTATCTCAGCATACATGGGAAGACAGTGGGAGCTTTCATACCGTTTAGGTATGCGTCCTTGGATCTGTGTTGCATACTCTGCACCAGTTTCAGCAGCTTTCGCAGTATTCCTTGTATACCCATTCGGTCAAGGTTCATTCTCTGACGGAATGCCTTTAGGTATCTCTGGTACATTCAACTTCATGTTTGTTTTCCAGGCTGAGCACAACATTCTTATGCACCCATTCCACATGGCTGGTGTTGCTGGAATGTTCGGTGGATCATTATTCTCTGCAATGCATGGTTCATTGGTAACATCATCTCTAATTAGAGAAACAACTGGTCTTGAGTCACAAAACTATGGCTACAAGTTCGGTCAAGAAGAAGAAACATATAACATCGTTGCAGCTCATGGCTACTTCGGTCGTTTGATCTTCCAATATGCAAGTTTCAATAACAGCAGAAGTCTTCACTTCTTCCTAGCTGTATTCCCTGTTGTTTGCGTATGGTTAACATCAATGGGTATTTGCACAATGGCATTTAACCTAAATGGTTTCAACTTCAACCAGTCAGTTGTTGACGCTAACGGTAAAATCGTTCCTACATGGGGTGATGTACTTAACCGTGCAAACTTAGGTATGGAAGTAATGCACGAGCGTAACGCTCACAACTTCCCACTCGATTTAGCTGCTGCTGAGTCTACATCTGTAGCTCTTACAGCTCCTGCAATCGGCTAAGCTTAAGGTTCTTAAAATTAAGATCTCCTTCGGGGGATCTTTTTTTATGTTTAAATTTAATAGATTCAATATAATTAAAGTAAAACAAACTTCATTATTTTATGGGTAATAGTTTTGGAAAGATTTTTAAAGTTAATACTTTTGGAGAGTCTCATGGAGGAGCTGTTGGTGTCATTTTAGATGGTTGTCCACCCCGTTTAAAACTTGATATTGATCTAATTCAAAATGAACTAAATAGAAGAAGACCAGGTCAAAGTCAAATTACTACACCAAGAAAAGAAGAGGATAAACTAGAAATATTAAGTGGAATCAAAGATAATATTACTCTTGGTACACCTAT
Source organism: uncultured Prochlorococcus sp. (assembly GCA_902624105.1). Classification (GTDB taxonomy): domain Bacteria; phylum Cyanobacteriota; class Cyanobacteriia; order PCC-6307; family Cyanobiaceae; genus Prochlorococcus_A. The sequence goes on from CACNWH010000001.1 coordinate 145,897, forward strand.
CGCAATGATAGTAAGAAACAAAGATCAAAGACCAAGCGACTATAATAATATTGAAAGAGTATTTAGGCCTTCTCATGCAGATGGCACCTATCACCTTAAGTATGGTATTCAAGCTGATTCAGGAGGAGGTAGGGCTTCTGCTAGAGAAACGATAGGAAGAGTCGCAGGAGGAGCAATTGCCAAGCAATTTTTAAAGGCATTATATGAAATAGAGATTTTATCTTGGGTGAAAAGAATTCATAACATTGATTCAGAAATCAATCCTGATCAAATTACATATGAAAATATTGAATCAAATATTGTCAGATGTCCTGATGTTGGAATAGCTGAAAAAATGATAAAAAGGATTACTAACTTGCAGCAAAATGGTGATTCTTGTGGAGGTGTAATTGAGGCTATTGTAAAAAATATGCCGAGTGGTTTAGGCATGCCAGTTTTTGATAAGTTAGAGGCTGATTTAGCTAAAGCATTAATGTCTTTACCTGCTACAAAAGGTTTTGAAATTGGTTCTGGATTCTCAGGTACTTATTTGACAGGAAGTGAGCATAATGATCTATTTGTGCAATCTGATGAAAATAATAAATTAAAAACTTTGTCTAATAATTCTGGAGGCATACAAGGAGGGATTAGTAACGGCGAGATGTTAAAAATGCGAATTGCTTTTAAACCTACGGCAACTATTAGAAAAGAACAAAAGACTGTTAATTCAGCTGGGAAACCTGTAATGATGAAAGTAGTCGGAAGACATGATCCCTGTGTATTGCCTAGGGCTGTTCCTATGGTTGATGCAATGATAGCTCTTGTACTCGCTGATCACGTGCTACTTAATCATGCACAATGTAGAATTATTAAGTGAGTGATTTATCTTTTTACTTTATGATATTTAATATCTTAAATATTTGAGGATCAAATTTTTCGCCATCATATCCATTTCTTCCAATAACTACTCCATGATAACCTAATGATTTGAATTTATTAATATCATTAAAAGCTATATCTCCAGCTCCTACAAAAGAAATTTGCCTAAATTTATTTATATCTAAGAGATTATCTTTATTAGCCACTGGAAATATTTTTATCGTACAACAATTACAAGTAATAGCCTCTTTGAAATCTTTTATACTTGTCATTCCTGGAATTAACAAATAATCATTTTTCTTAGAATAAATGTATAAGTCTTTATTCCATAATCTCATCATAGAAAAATTAAGATTAAGCTTTAAAGAATCATCGATTGATTTTTTATTAATTAAAGACGCTGATCCGATTAGCAAATGAGGAAATTTAGATCTTAAATCCGACATTAGATCTAACCAGTTTTCATTATCCACCCATGGTATTTCAAGAATTAATAAACCTCTATTTATTACATAAGTCAAATCTTGAATGAATCTTTTTTTTTCATCCTCATTTTTATAAACAATATCTTTTGGCCTTGCTAATAGTATGAAAGATTGTATTTTGAGAAACTTTTTAAATTTATTTATCTTTTCTAATAAGCTTATATCTGAATTATCACTGTTACAAGTAGTTAGCAACTTTAACCTCAGAACGATTGATTAAATCTTGAATATCTTCAGTGTCGATCGTTTCTCTTTCAATTAACATTTGTGCCATTTCATCTAACATACCTCTATTTTCAGTAAGAACTTTAGTTGCTCTTTTATAAGCAATATCAACAAGTTCTGAAACTTCAACATCGATTGTTGCAGCAGTATCTTCAGAAAAATCTCTTTCAGAGGCTATATCTCTGCCTAAAAACATTCCACCTTGTGATCTTCCCAAAGCAACTGGACCAATCTTTTCACTCATCCCAAATTTTGTAATCATTTGTCTAGCTACATTAGCAACCTGTTGTAAGTCATTGGATGCCCCTGTTGTTACTTCTTCCTCTCCATAAACTATTTCTTCAGCTACTCTTCCTCCCAATGCTACTGCCATTTGATTTTGAAGATATGATCTTGAGTAAAGACCAGACTCTAACCTTTCTTCACTAGGAGTAAAAAATGTTAAACCTCCTGCTTGACCTCTGGGGATGATTGAAACTTTAGCTACTGGATCATAATCAGGCATGAGTGCACCAACTATTGCATGGCCAGCTTCATGATATGCAACTAATTCTTTTTTTCTTTCACTAATAACTCTATCTTTTTTTTCTGGACCTGCCATTACTCTTTCGATCGCATCTCCAACTTCATCATTACTAACTTTATCTAGCTCTCTTCTAGCTGCTAAAATTGCTGCCTCGTTTAAGAGATTAGCTAAATCTGCCCCTGTAAATCCAGGAGTTCGTTTAGCAACTTTGTCTAAATCTACATCCTTAGAAAGAGTTTTATCTTTAGCATGAACATTTAATATTTGTAATCGGCCAGCATAATCTGGTCTATCTACTGTTACTTGTCTGTCAAATCTACCAGGCCTCATTAACGCTGAGTCAAGAACATCTGGTCTGTTAGTAGCCGCAACAATTATGATTCCAGAATTACCCTCAAAACCGTCCATTTCTGTAAGAAGTTGGTTTAAAGTTTGTTCTCTTTCATCATTACCACCACCTAAGCCTGCTCCTCTTTGTCTACCAACTGCATCAATTTCGTCAATAAACACAATACAAGGCGCATTCTTTTTAGCTTGTTCAAAAAGATCTCTAACTCTGCTTGCACCGACACCAACAAACATTTCTACAAATTCAGATCCAGATATCGAAAAAAATGGTACTCCTGCTTCACCAGCTACAGCCTTTGCTAAAAGAGTTTTCCCTGTTCCAGGAGGTCCGACAAGTAATACCCCTTTTGGTATTTTTGCTCCAACAGCTGTAAATCTATCAGGACTCTTTAGAAAATCAACAACTTCAGATAATTCAAGCTTAGAACCTTCTACACCAGCTACATCTGCAAAGGTAACTTTAGTGGAAGGTTCCATTTGCAACCTCGCTTTACTTTTACCAAAATTCATTGCGGGATTACCTCCCCCTCCTGAACCACTTTGTGCTCTTCTAAACAAGAAGAATAGTGCTCCAATTAATATGATTGGAAAAAGTAAACTACTAAAAGCTTGTTGCCATGGACTAGAAAGTTTAGTAGGTTGCACCGCTATATCAACATCATTATCAGTGAGAATTTTCAATAAGTCTTTATCAGGAGCTAAATTAACCTCAGATCTAGTTCCATCATTCTCAACTACTTGGGCTGTCCCATTATCAGGAGAAATTAAAACTCTGCTAATCTCTTTATCTTGAACGGCTTCTATAAAGTCGCTATATCTTAAGGTTTTTGTCGCATTTTCAGTATTTGGTCGATCTAGAACGGATGTTCCTATAAAAATAACTGTAATAACAACTAGAACGTAAAGTCCAATGTTTCTTAAGCGTTTGTTCACGATAAATTTTTTTCAATACTTATATATTAATAAGAATAAATCATTATTAGGACTGTCTTAGAACATCTACTACACTTTTAAATGCAAACCATTCAGGTATTTCCTCTCCATTTCTCAATTTCTTTCTAAATTCTGTTCCGCTTAATTTCATAATTTGATATTTTTTTTCAATAGCTTCCTCTGCTGTTATGTATCCTTTCTCTTTGGTATAGACTAGATTTTTAGATGGAACAACTTTCATCTTAAGTTCAGAAGTACAATCTCTAGCGAAATTTTGTGCATCATAAGGACCATAAAAATCCTCACCATTTTTGGAGGATTTACATCCTGCCATATCTCTCCCAATTATAAAATGGGTACACCCATAATTTCTTCTAATAATCATGTGCTGCAATGCTTCTCTTGGGCCAGCCATATGCATTGAGTATGGTAAATAAGCCCACTTTATATTTTTACTCTTGATCTCTTCTGATAACTTTTTATAAGTTAAATATCTTACTTTGCCTGGTATATCATCTTGTTGTGTAGGTCCACATGTGGGGTGTACTAAAACAATTGAATTTTGAGATACATTGTCTGATTTAAGGGCATTAGTGAATAACTCATAATGTGCTCTATGTATGGGATTTCTACATTGAAATGCTACGACATCATGATTAGCAGGTAACGAAGATCTTACCTCAAAAGGAGTTTGGCAGGGAAATTCTCTTTTAGGGAGCTCTAAACCATAAATTTTTCCTCCTACATAATATCGTTTCCTCTCATGGAATATCATCGTTACAGCAGGGTGTTCAAGGGAGGTTGTTCCATAACAAAATTGAGCTTCTAATTCTTTATCTGGTTCCCATTTAGATTCGATTTCTAAAACTGCTAAATTTTGCCCTTTGAATTGAAGCAAGATTTTTTTCCCTTTTTCAAAATGATCATTATTTGTATCTAAAACTATGGGCAATCCAAATAAAAAACCTTCCGTATGCCTATGAAATTTTGTAACCGATTTATAGTCTTCTTCATTCATAAATCCCTCTAATGGTGAAAATGCACCAACCATAAGAAGTTCTATGTCACATGCATTTCTCTCGCTGCATTCATGTTCAAAATCAATCTCAGATAATAAATCTTTTATTTGATCTTTATCTTTTACAATTAGTTGCTTGAGAATTCCTCCATATGGGGGTATTAAGCCCATTTCATCTCTTTCGATATTTTGAGTAACAATCATATATTTGATATTTGAATAATTTATTTAAAGTTTTACATTAAAAAAGAGGGTGTGTTTAAGTACCCTCTTCAAAAACTATAGCTTAAGCTTTTCTACCATATAGTTCACCAATTATTTTTACATCAACAGGTTCTTTAGATCCCATATCTGTATCTGAAGGTTGAATCGCTTCAAATGTTCCTGCGAATTCATCTGTATCACTATCAACACTTGTTATGGAAAGTTTTATTGTTCCACTTCCATTTACATCAACTTTAATGTTCTCTTTAGCAAGTTCCTCATCATCGCCTCCCAAAGCGACTAAACCTTGAGCATATTCAACACCAGTGTTAGCTGCTCTTGCTTTAGGATCTAAGAAATCGCCAGTCCTATAATTAGGAGTGAAAGTAGATCCACTTACCTCTGTACCTGGTTCAATTGATGAAGGTATATTAGCTGTTAAATCTTTTGCTGAAAAAGCAAATGGCACCTCTAATCCTCCAGGTGTTAAAACTGTGATCAATTGAAAATCAATACCACCTTTTTCTGTGAATTTCCCTGAATCTATGTCTCCATAAACTTCAGTTACTGTTGTATTATTCCTGGGACTAATTATTTTTGTTGAGACGAAGTCAGCTTTTTTACGCTTTGATCCAGGTACTTTGACATAAACTTCGGTAGGATGCATACAAATACCTTTCAAAGAATCTCCATTACTTATTGAGATGGAGCCATCAAGTGAGGGGTCTAAAGCTGGACAATCATTTGCTTTACCAGTATTAACAACGTCAGTGAATTGAGCATTACCTCTTTCAGAAAATGCGTATGTTTTTAATGGAACAAAAGCTAATGTTATGCAAAATGAAATGACCAGGGCCAAGAATGAACGAATTCTCATAATTAAAATTTCAATAAAGTTCTGAGTCTGCTGGTAAAAATTTACCTTTAATGTTCAGTACGGATAATACAAGGGAAAGAAGCATAAATGTTGGTCATTTTTAGCCTCGAAATAACCCGTAGTGTTTGATTTTTTTAAAAAACTGGATTTATATTAAGCTAAAAATAGACTATAACAGCATTTATCTTAATTAAAATTACAAAAAAATACAAATATTAAAATTTTGATTTATTTATCAATTGAAATAATTCTATTTATTAATTTGTTAGCTAAATCTAATTTAGGAGATTTTTCAATATAGTATTCCAATCCTTTATTATCAAAAAGCCAACCTTCATTTTCAGATCCTTCACCGAAACCTTGCCCAACAATATCGATTGGATTTGCAAAGATTAAGTCACAACTTTTTGTCTTGAATTTTTGTTTAATTGTTTCTCTCATATTTTCAAGATTTCCAGTAAAAGCACAGAAGCCTATAAATACCTGATTCTCTCTTTTTAAAGATGAAACCTCTTTTAATATATCTGGGACTAATTCTAGATTATTAATTATATGATCTTTAAGATTATTCTTAGGAACTTTATGAATAATATCTTTTTTTATTTTGATGTCGGCAACAGCTGCATTCATAAAAAAATAATCATAATTATGGACTTCTTTTTGAATTAACTTATTCAGCTCTGATCCATTTTGAACCTCATAAGATTCAAGTCCATCAATTATTTCTGCATTAAGTTTCAAAGGACCATGGACATAAGTTACTTTGGCTCCTCTAAATCTTGCGACTTGAGCTATGAGGAGACTCATCGCTCCAGAACTATTATTTGTAATCATTCGCGCAGAATCTATTTTCTCAGTGGTAGCCCCGCCAGTTACTAAAAAAGATTTATTCTTTAAATCGTTGAAATTTTTACGTTCTTGCGTGAATACAAATTGAATAGCTAATAATATTAAATCGTTTGTAGGAATTTTCCCTATTCCAAATTGATCACAGGCTAAAAGACCTTTTAATGGTTCTATAGATAATGTATTTTTAAATGTTTTTAATTTTTTGTAGTTTGATATTACAGTTGGATTTAGCCACATATTTGTGTTCATTGCGGGTGCAACAATGATTGGTTTTGTATTTGCGATAAGTATGCTTGAAACTAAACCTTCTGCATTTCCATATACCCACTTAGATAATGTTGTTGCAGTTAAAGGTGCAATTAGTAGGATATCTGCCCATTCACAGAGCTCAATATGTAAAGGTCTTGATTTTTTATAATTCCATTGATCACTATCAATTATGCACTTATTTCTGCTTAATATTGATAGTGATAGAGGTTGTATTATTTTTTCAGCATTTTGGGTAATTACGCATTTAACAATGTAATCATTCTTAACTAATTTGCTAACTAACAAGGGAATTCTTACAGCAGCAATACTTCCACTTATTAATAATAGAATCTTTAATTTTCTTTGTTTATTGGATTTCCTCAAATTTTTTTTATTTTTATTTTAACTTATTATTGATTACTGAAATTCAAATTTTTAAATCTACCAAAATATTCAAAAATTATTAAATTAATAGAGATCAAAAATAATGTACTTACTATATATTTAAATATTTATACCAACAATGTCACAAACCAAGAGAGAGCAGGTTGTCAGCCACATTAGATACATAAGACAAGAATTGAGAGAAATGTATCAGGGAATACAAGAAGATGGTTTTTTCCCAGAGCCTGGAGAGTTAAGAGGTCTTCTTGCACAAATGGAGGCACTTCTTGAATTATTGGAGGGTAATCAAAAAATTAAACCAGCCACGGACTTAGTATGATTTTAGAAGATGGGAAATGAGCATCAGACCTCAAAAAACTAAATTTCAGATATTTATCGTAGATAACTTAAAAACCATTAGTAATTGGTCTATAAATCCGTGGAGAAGATATTCTGCTATTCTAATAGTTTTTTTTATCGGATATTTCTTTGGAAGTTCATTAGGGATGATAAGTGCAGTTTATAATTTGATGGATCCTGTGGCTGCTTTAATCTCAGTAATAATAATTGAAATATTAATAAAATTAAGAAGAGTTATCTTAGGTGATAAAAAGAAAAAATTTTTTCTTTTTATTGCAGATTTTCTGAGAATTGGTTTACTTTATGGTTTTTTTACAGAAAGCCTCAAATTGCTCTAAATCCTAGATTGACTGTACTTAAAAGATACAAAAGTGCCATTCTTACTGGCACTCCATTAGCAACTTGATCATTAATAAGACAATTGGAATAACTATCTACTATTTGACTAGAGATTTCTACCTCACGGTTTATTGGACCTGGATGGAGGACAGGTATTTCCTTATCACAAAGATCAAGCTTTTGGGTTGTCAAACAATAATCATCACTATAAGATTTAACGCTATTTAGTAAATTTGTCTTCATCCTTTCTTTTTGTAATCTTAATGTAATTACGGCATCAGCATTTTTGATAGATTGTTCTAGTGATCTAGAAATAGTAATTTTTCCTCTATCTCTTATAGGGTCTTCTATTTCATCTTGGTGCTTAGAACTTAAGAAATTTGCAAATTCATCAGGGATCAATGTTTTAGGACCACATAAAACTATATTTGCGCCAAATGCGGATAAACTCCATATATTAGATCTTGCTACACGAGAATGAAGAATATCCCCAATTATTAAAATTGTTTTTTTTAATAAAATATTTGGATCGAGATTTGTTGGGGAGAAAAACTTAGTTAGTGTGTATAAATCTAATAATCCTTGACTCGGATGGCTATGAAATCCATCCCCTGCATTTAAAACAGATGTCTTAAGACCCAAGGAGTCTAAATTTTTTGCAATCTCAAAAGGTATATTATTTAATGAATGTCTAATTATTAAAATACTGGATCCCATAGAACAGTAAGTGCGCGCAGTATCTAAGCATGTTTCTCCCTTTGATAAAGAACTTGAAGAAGGATGGAAACTTAGAAAATCTGCTGAGAGCCTTTTTGCTGCAAGCTCAAAACTATTTTTAGTTCTTGTACTTGGTTCAAAAAATAAAGATGTTATTAAAGATCCTTTTAAAGAAGGTAAATTTTCAATTTCAAAACTATTTAGTGAATTGAATTTATGGGCTAATTCAATTACGATTTTAAAGTCTTCTTTTGAAAAGTTTTCAAGGGTTAGAATATGTTTATGATGCCAAGAGTTCATATTTACTTAAATTTTAAAGTTATTTTGCAATTTAGGATTTTTGTCTCCTTTTTCTCTTTTACTCACGCTTCTACTTTTTTTTAGGTACCATCTCCATTTTAAATCTACTGCTTTTGAGATGCCTATTCGCGTTGTTTGTACCAAGTCTTCATCATTTATATTAATGTGACGATTAAAAATTTTTAAAAAATCATTATTATAACTTTTAAGTGAATTTAATTTTGTATCAATTTGAAATTTCTTTGCTAACAAGCCTGGTCCTGAGGCGACTCTTTCTTCCTCTTTATTAATAAAAACTGATCTAATTAAAACCCCACTGGCAAAATAATTTTTGTCAGTTACTAAATTCAAACAATAATGTATGCCATAAGATCTATAAACATAAAACAATCCTGGTTCTCCAAAAAGAGTTTGATTTGCATTAGTTTTTTTATTAAAACCATGACAGGCTTCTTCTTCTTGAGAATATGCTTCTGTTTCTACTATTATCCCCTCTTGTATGTTATTTCCATTATTCAACCTCACAATAGAACATCCAATTAATTCGGGAGCAACAATACTAGAGTGGCGAGAATAGAAATCTTTATCAAGTATTTTTCTAATTAACTTCAGTAAATAAACTAATTATATTTTTAGCGGGTATATTTTATAAAGTCTAGTTTTTTGAAAAGAAAGAAGGAAGATTTTAATAAAAATTTTTGATTATATCTTCTAATAAAATTGATTTACTATCTTGTTTATTAATTTTTTTGAAAAATAATTTTTGAATCAATATAAGATTTTTATTATGGTTAAACTAATAAAAAGACTCTTTATAAAGATGAGTAGAATTTCTAGAGAAGAAGTTAGTAAAGTTGCAAAACTTGCAAAGTTAAAATTAAATGATAAACAAATAGAAAATCATTCAATTCAGATAGAAAAAATTCTTGACTACATAAATCAACTTGAAAAAATTGATACAAACAATGTTCCTTATACTACTAGAGCAATAGAAGTTATTAATAATTTTAGAAGTGATACAACAGAAAAATACAAAAATAGAGATGATATTCTTGATCTAGCTCCTTCAAGAGAAGATGATTTTTTTAAAGTGCCTAAAATAATTAAAGAATAAATTTAATCTTTTCCAATATATGTTTTGTTGATTAGTTTAAGGAGAGATTTTTTTAAACTTTTCATCGGTAGCAAATTAATAATTTTACGTAAACGACCTCTTCTTTTTGCATGACTTCTAACTCCTAAAAGTAAATCGTAAATAAAATTATAAGTATCTTCTTTTGATTCAAATATACCTACACGTTGAGGTGATCCTTTGGAATCAAGTAAAGGTTTTGTTTTCTCGTATGCAATTTTATATTCAAACCAGGGTATAGATGGCCAAAGATGATGAATAAGATGATAATTTTGTCCCATTATTAATATATTCATGAATCTGCTGGGATAAACTCTTGAGTTGATCCATTTATTTCTAGAACGAAATGGTCTGTGAGGTAAGTAATCAAAGAAGATACCTAGCGTTACACCAACCATTAGGGCAGGTCCGAACCATAGATTGTATATAAGGTTCATAAAGTCGAACTTTATACCAGCAAGTATTAATGATATAAAAATAGATCTCTCTATTCCCCATTGAAGTAATTCATATTTTCTCCATAATTTTCTTTGAAAGAAGAATATCTCATGATAAAAAAATCTTGGTGCAATTAACCAAATTGGGCCGAAAGTACTAACAATGTGATCAGGATCATTCTTAGGGTCATTAACATGGATATGATGTTGTAAATGCACCCTTGTGAACACGGGGAAACTAAAACCTAATAAAATAGCTGATCCATGTCCCATTAATTGGTTGATCCAAGGAATTGGATGTGCTGCTTTGTGACATGCATCATGAATAACAGTTCCTTCTATATGTAAGGCAAGAAATGCAGTGGCGACTAATAAAGGTAAAGGCCAATCACCTCTATACCACTGCCAAATACTAATAAAAGCAAGTATGTATCCACCGATAAACAATCCTAATGTAGGATTCCAGAAATTCGGAGGGTCAACGTAAGTTTTTATCTCCTTCTGCCAATTAAAAGTTGTAGGAGATAACTTTTTAACCTTCTTATTTTGAATACTTAAATTAGCGATTGTTCAAGTTAATCTATTGATAATATAACTAAATTTTTAGTAAATTTGTATTTTTCTGTCTAAAGTTTTCTGAAAAAAGTATTTATTCTTCAGGCTATATAAAAATATTTTGAATTTTATATTTTTATGTATCAAAATCAAGATCTAGACAAAAAAAAAGTTTTAAATGCTCTCTACTGAATTAAAATCATATTTAAGCGGTCGTGGCGGAATTGGTAGACGCGCGAGTTTTAGGTACTCGTATCTTATGGTGTGGGAGTTCAAGTCTCCCCGACCGCATAAAGTTATTCAAAGGGTATATATTGAATCAAAATTATATGAGTTTTTTTTATTTAAGATATTTAATTATTTAGACTCATGTCTTTAATCGTTTTTATTGGAATTTTCTATTTATTTATTGGTTGTTTTTCCCTTTTTAATACTTTATTGTTTATTGAATTAGGAAGACCTAGAGATCTAATACAATCAGGATTAATAATGCTTCTAGGAACATTTTTAATCATTTATAAAAATATATTTAATTTTAAAATTTCTATAATTTTAACTTTAAATTCTCTAATTGTAGTTTTTTATTTTATTGAAAATTTTTCATATAGGTGGAATCTGCTTTTAGATAAAGAAAAATTTGAAATTAAAAATTTGTCTGCATGGAAGAAAAATTTTTCAATTATCTCTGAAATTATTAGTATTGATTTTAAAAATTTATTTTTCACCAAAAAATTTAAAGATATATTTAACAATACTTCAATCAAAAAAAAATGGATTAGGAAACAGGATAATAATAATTTAAGTGATAGAGAAGGATCTTTAAAGCAATATTTGACAAATACTCAAAGTGCAGATTTCTCTAAAAAAGATATAATAAATGATGAAAAAAATAACACAAAAAATACCTAAATTGATTAATAATAATTTTTCACAAATTTGAATATGTCTGAGAACAAAAATCATAGTACATCAAATTTTTCTTATAAGGATTCGCTCAATCTTTTAAAGACTGATTTTTCAATGAGGGCTAACTCTGTAAAAAGAGAACCAGAAATCCAAAAATTTTGGTCAGAAAATAAAATTGATATTAATTTAGGTTTAACTAATAAAGGTAAAAACTTTACTCTTCACGATGGTCCTCCTTATGCAAATGGACCTCTTCATATGGGCCATGCACTAAATAAAGTTTTAAAAGATTTTATTAATAAATATAAAATACTAAATGGATATAGAGTTCATTTTGTACCGGGTTGGGATTGTCATGGCTTGCCAATTGAATTAAAAGTACTACAAAAATTAAAAAATGAAGAAAGAAGAAATTTAGATATTTTGGGACTTCGTCAAAAGGCTACAGAATATGCAAAACAACAAATTTATTCTCAAATGGAAGGCTTTAAAAGATGGGCTATTTGGGGAGACTGGGATAATCCATATCTTACTTTGAAAAAAAATTACGAATCAGCTCAAATAGAAGTCTTTGGAAAAATGTTTTTGAAAGGCTATATATTTAGAGGTTTAAAACCTGTCCATTGGAGTCCAAGCTCAAGAACTGCTTTAGCAGAGGCTGAGTTGGAATATCCAGATGAACATTTTTCAAAAAGTGTTTATGTCTCTCTCAAAATTGAATCTTGTAATAAAAGTATTGAATCAAAACTTAAAAAAAATAATTTCATTAAACATTTTTCAGACGATATTGAAAATTATTTTATTTTGATTTGGACAACTACACCTTGGACGTTGCCAGCTAACGAAGCCGCTGCAGTAAATCCCAAAGTAAATTATGTAGTTGCTTCTGATAATCATCAAAATATCTTTATTTTTGCAAAAGATTTATTAGAAATAGTTCAAAGAAAATTAAATAAAGAATTTAACTTATTATTTGATATCAGTGGTTCAGAATTAGAAGGTATTGAATATAAGCATCCGACTAAAGATAAATCTTGTCCAGTAATTTTGGGGGGTGATTATATAACAACGGAATCAGGAACTGGAATTGTTCATACCGCTCCAGGGCATGGTATCGACGATTTTAATACGGGATTAAAATATAAACTCCCAATAACATGCATTGTTGATGAAAAAGGAAATTTAACTGATGATGCAGGTATTTTTAAAGATCTCAATGTCTTAAAAGATGCAAATGATCAAATTATTGAATTTTTAGAAAGTCAAAATATTCTTATGTTAATGGAGGTTTATAAACATAGATATCCTTATGATTGGAGAACCAAAAAACCTACAATTTTTAGAGCTACTGAACAATGGTTTGCTTCTGTAGATGGTTTTAGATCCTCAGCTCTTGAATCTATTGAGAGGGTAGATTGGATGCCTAACAGTGGAAAGAAGAGAATTAAATCAATGGTTATAGGAAGAGGTGATTGGTGTATCTCTAGACAAAGATCATGGGGTGTACCAATACCAGTTTTTTATAAAAGGAATAGTAATGAGATTCTTATTAACCAGATGACACTAAATCATATTCAAAATCTTTTTGAAAAATATGGTGCAGATATATGGTGGACATGGGATGAACAAAAATTATTGCCTCCTGAATATTTAAATGATTCTAAAAATTGGAAAAAAGGTTTAGATACTATGGATGTTTGGTTTGACTCAGGTTCTAGTTGGGCGGCCGTATGCAGTAAAAGAGAGGATATGCAATATCCTGCAGATTTATATTTGGAAGGGTCTGACCAACATAGAGGCTGGTTCCAATCATCATTATTGACTTCAGTTGCAGTTAATAATAAAGCTCCCTATAAATCAGTGCTTACTCATGGATTTGCCTTAGATGAGAATGGCAGGAAAATGAGTAAATCTCTTGGAAATGTTGTAGATCCAAATATTATTATAAATGGTGGAGCTAATCAAAAAATTAATCCTGCTTATGGAGCGGATGTCTTGCGATTATGGGTAAGTTCAGTAGATTATTCAGTAGATGTGCCTATCGGATCTAACATCTTAAAACAATTATCTGATGTTTATAGAAAGGTAAGAAATACTGCTAGATATTTATTGGGTAACTTACATGATTATGATCCTTCTCTTAATGGTGTGAGTATTCAAGAATTACCAATATTAGATAAATGGATGTTACACCGCTTATCAGAAGTTATAGATCAAATTACATCTGCATATGAAAATTATGAATTTTCAAAGTTTTTTCAAATTTTGCAAAGTTTTTGTGTAGTAGATTTATCAAATTTTTATTTAGACATAGCAAAAGATAGATTATATGTAAGTTCCCCTAACCAATTCAGAAGAAGATCTTGTCAATTTGTTCTTTCAAAAATAATTGAAAATTTAGCAGTTCTCATTTCTCCAGTTTTATGTCATATGGCAGAGGATATATGGCAGAATTTACCCTACAAAGTACAAGAAAAATCAGTATTTCAGAGAGGCTGGCCTTCTACACCTTTTGATTGGAAAAACCGAGATATTGGATCAAAAATGTTTATTTTGAGAAAATTAAGAGTTGAAATTAATAAGGTTATTGAGGGATGTAGAAATCAACAGAAGGTTGGAGCGGCTCTTGAAACAGAAATAATGTTTTTGCCAAAAAATAATGAATTAAAAGAGGCTCTTATTTGGCTCAAGAAATCTGGCAATCTAGAAGTAGATTGTTATAGTGATTGGCTTATTGTCTCCAATTTTTTGCTTATTGAGAATCCACTTGAGGAAAGTTTACTAACTATAAATAACGAATTTGGAACTATTCAAATCCAAAAAGCCAAAGGTATAAAGTGCGATAGATGTTGGCACTTTAATGAATTTACATTGAAAGGAAGGCAAAATACAAATTTATGCAAAAGATGTTCCGAAATAATTAATTAATTAATTATTTATTTTTTTAATACTAATTTTCTTCATAATTTGAAAAGCCTAAATTTCTTCCAGATCTTGGTAGCTTAATTATTAACCATTGAAATAGTCCTAACATATAAATTAGTAATGCAAATAATCCTAAGAATTTTGAAATTGGTTCTGTAAAATTTGCGCCAAATAAAAAATTAAATAATTGATTTATTATTTGAGATAAATTTTTTGATGGTTCAGACCACTTTAAACATTCAGAAGTATTAATTGAAATAAGACAGGATAAATCTTGAAAACTATGTACTAAGAAACTTATAGATATGAAAGTTAATGCCCATCTCCAGGCTCTTGTAATAGTTATAAGTGCATTAGTTATTTTATAGCCTCTTAACTCTCTATTAATATCAGTCCAAAACCATACACCTATAGTCATTAAAGAAGAAGAAGTTATTAATATCAAAAGTGAGAAATCTACTCCACCAATAAATAAGATAAGACTAATGAGAAATAGTATTGATATCTTCCAATATGTTGACAATAACTTCTCAATAGCTTTGTTTCTTTTCTTGATTGACCATATAAAAATAGAGAGTGGAATTCCTACTATAATTATTGAAGATAGTTGAAATGTAATCCAAGCAGAAAATTCATTAATAGTGATCAAAATTTTTCTTAATTGACATACTTAAATAATATTAAACCTCAATTGTCAATATCTGTAATCCTTATTTTTATGGTTGAGTATAAATTAAAAACTCTCATATATATTATGCAAAATCACTTCTTATTTGTTATTTATAAATTATGAGGAAATTAAAATGCGACAACACGCTAATCCATTAAGTAAAGTTTTTAAAGATATCCAGCCAATTCCACCCTTAAAAGAAATTTTTAATGACTTCACTAAGCCTCTACATTTAGATATTGGGTGCGGTTCAGGGGATTTTTTGATGAATTTAGCTAAAAATAATAAGAATTGGAATTACATTGGTTTAGAAATTAGAGAAAAATTGGTTATCAAATCAAAATCAAAATTAAAAGATGAATCAATAGATAATTTATTCTTCGCATATGGAAATGCTGAATATTTGATTGAAGATTGTATTGGCAAATTCCCTGTAGATGTAGTATCAAGTGTTTCCTTTAATTTTCCAGATCCTTGGTTTAAGAAAAAACATCATAAAAGAAGAGTAGTACAACCTCTGTTAATCAATAAAATTTCCCAACTCATGGCAAATGGAGGTTATATTTCAATAAAAAGTGATGTAGAGGAACTTTTTGAATATATGGATTTAATCATAACTAACTCCAAAATTTTTAATACTTATATTTATCAAGATAGTGAAATAATTCATTCTTACAATCCCATAAATTTAAAAACTAATCGAGAAATGTATGTTACGAGAAAAAAACTTAAAGTTTTGGATAGGATATATAAAAAAATATAATATTAAAAATTATTTTTAATCATTTTTTCAGCAATGTTTGTGATTTGAATTGAAATATCATCAACAAGATTTTTATTTTCTGCTTCTACTAAAATTCTTAAAACCGATTCTGTTCCACTATTTCTAGCAAAAATCCTACAAGGTTCTGAAATGTTATCTAATTTTTCTTTAATTAATTTATTCAAATTTACTTCTATTAAATCTTTAAAGTTCTTATCATCTGAGTTTATTTGTATGTTTGTAAGTTTTTGAGGAAAACTTTTAAAGCTAGTTTTTAATAAATCTTTTAACATTATATTTTTACTTTTACAGAAATGAGCTATTTGAATAGCAGTAAGAACTCCATCTCCTGAGTAATTATTAATTTTTGAGAGAATATGTCCAGATTGTTCACCACCTAAATCTGCTTTTTGTTTATCAATTTCTTCATGAATAAATTTATCTCCAACAGGTGTTCTAATTAAAATACCGCCAAGCTTATTCCATTCTTTCTCAAATCCTAAATTTGACATTACTGTTGTAATTAATAAATTTCTGGATAAGATTTTTTCTCTCATGAGCTCCCGACCCCAAAGAAATAATATATGATCACCATCAAGAATATTTCCTTCTGAATCTAGACCAATCACTCTATCAGCATCCCCATCAAAGCTAAACCCTATTTCAGCTTTGAATTCATTTATTGCTTTTTTTAAAGGTTCAAGACAAGTTGAACCACATTTGACATTTATTTTTGATCCATCAGTACTACTATTTATGACGTAAACACTCGCTCCTAATTGCTTAAATACATTTTCTGCAAAGACTGAAGCAGAGCCATGACAAGTATCTAATATTATTTTCATTCCATTAAGATTATTATTACCTATAGAGTCAATTAAGCTTTGTTTATATTTCTCTAAAAGATCAAATTTTTTTACAATTTTGTTTAGATTTCTAAAAATTAAATTCGAATTGGCCTTATTTAAATAACTTTCAATTTCGAATTCTTTTGTTTTATTTAATTTGCGACCAGAATGATCAAAAATTTTTATCCCATTATATTCAGGCGGGTTGTGACTGGCAGATATCATAATCCCTGTATATTTTTTAAATTGTTTGATTAGAAATGGTATCGCTGGGGTTGGACAAATACCTATATCAATTACTTCCTTACCTGAATGATTTAATCCATTAGATAATGCTTGTAATAATAAATCGCCACTAACTCTTGTATCCCTACCAATTAAAACTTTTGAATTGTCCTTATTAATCGATCCGAAGGCATAACCTATTTTATAAGCAAGATCACATGTTATGTCTTTATTAAATATACCTCTAATCCCATCAGTTCCAAAGATTGATTGCATATTTAAATTAATTTATAACTAAGATCTTTATAATTGTTTTATCAATACTATCAGCATAGTATTCTTTTATCAATTTATTATTGAATTAAAAATTGAAATACTAAAAATTTAAACTGATGCAATCACAGAATAATTATCCACCAAATAATTTTCAGAAAATTATCTTAGCTTTATTCCCTCTTCTTTTGATAGTTTTTATTCTATTTTTCAAAAATAGTATTTTTGAATCCACTTTACAATTAAGAAATTTTGGTAATTTATCGGTAGATCCAGAAATAGCATTCACAAATGGTAAACCAACGTATTTGGAGTTTTATGCTGAGTGGTGTGAGATATGTAAGGAGATGGCACCAGAAGTTACAGAATTGAAAAAAGATTTTGAAGATAAGGTAAATTTTGTTTTCTTAAATGTTGATAATCCTAAATGGGATAAATTTATTAAACAATTTAAAGTGAACGGAATACCTCAAATTAATATGATTGATTCTAATTTAAATTTACAAGCGACTTTAACTGGTCTTCAGGAAGAAAAAACTCTAAAAGATATAATAAATTATTTAATTGAAAAATGATAAATAATGAAATCTATATTTGAGAAAATTTTTTTCTAAAAAATTTAACTTAAGTAATCAAGAATTAACAATAAAGTTACCAGTCTAAAGCTTTAGAAACTATTGGGAAATTTTCTTTAAAAATTTCTCTGCAATTTAAAGCTATTTGCTTATGCTCTTCTTGAGTACCATTGCCTGATCTTAATTTTATATAGTGTATCCATGAGCGGCACGATCCTGTCATGTAAATTCTTGTCGGAGTAGCTAGTGGCAAAATAAATCTTGCACATTCCTTAGCAATCCCCGCACTCAACATCTCTTCATACAAATTGGAGGTTCTTTGAAAATTTTCTTTAATTTTATTAATATATTTATTTTTAATTTCTTCAGGTAAATCTGAAATGGAATTCTGTCTATTTTTGACATCTTGTCTTCTAAGCTCTGGTATTGGAATATCTCCTAATTGTGAGCTATCAGCATATCTTTGAGAAAATTCTTGAAATGTAAATGATCTATGTCTTAGTATTTGAGCCGCTATACCTCTATTAGTTTCTATTTTCAGGGTCATAAAAGACTGTTCAAATACGCTCCAATGCTCATTTTTAATACAGTAACTCAACAATTTTGAAAAGTCTTGATTGTCCTGATTTTTGGGATTACTTACTCTGGCAATATATGCCATAGTTTTTTCAGCCTCAGGTGTTAATGATAATAGTTGAACATTTGACATATTAGATTTTTGCTAAAGTTACTTCCTCGGGTTGATTTTGATATTTGCCTTTTCGATCGTTATAAGTAGTCTCACATGGATCGCCTTCAAAAAAAAGTATTTGACAAATACCTTCATTTGCATAAATACGACAATCAGCACCAGAACTATTACTAAATTCAAGAGTGAGATGACCTTCCCAGCCAGCCTCTGCTGGGGTAGTATTAACAATAATTCCTAAGCGAGCATAAGTGCTTTTCCCGAGGCAGATGACCGTAATATTTTCTGGAACTCTCATCCTTTCCAAAGCTACTCCCAATCCATAAGAGTGAGCTGGGAGGATGAAATAATCTCCATCTTTATCATTATGTAAAGGTGTTCTTTCTAAATTTTTAGGATTGAAATTTTTGGGATTCATTACTGTCCCAGGTACATGTCTAAAGATGAGAAATTCGTTAGATGATAGTCTTAAATCATATCCATATGAGGAACAACCATAACTTAGAACGGCTTTCTTCTTTTGTTTAGGATCTAAATGCCTAATTAATTTTGATTGAAATGGATTAAGCATACCTTTAGAAGCTTGTTCTGTAATCCAAATGTCATTTTTGAGCATAATTTTTACGAGCGAAGTTCAGTAACTTGATCAGCCATTAATAAGAATTTTTTTGGGATTTTCGTCCCTGTAAGAATTACATCTCCAGAGATAAATCTGTTTTCAAGTGTTGAAATTAAATCATCTTCTTGAATAATACCCAATTCCACAGCTCGGAAAATCTCATCTAAAATTACTTGATCTTGTTTTCCTGATAATAATTGTTTTTTACAAAATTCCCATAATTCAATTGTAGAAACTTTAATTGAATTTTTTAAATTATCATTATTCGAGATACTCTGAGAATCATGTTGATCATAAGAATCTGATGATCTTATCCACAAAAGATTATCGCATAAGCTGACTGGGTTTAAAACCCCTTGCTTAACTCCTCCCTTCATTAATTGAACTAGTAATACTCTTCTACCTAAAGCCGCGTTCCTTATGCAATCTCGAATAATAGTTGAATAGCTTCCCCTGTAAGAAGATTGATAAATTTGAATTTGACCATTTTGTTTTATCCTTTTGACTTTACTTTCAGAATTTTCTTGAACATTAAAGTTGATAAAATCATTATCATTTCTTGATAAGTTTGTTGAACCGCTAACAACCATTATTTTCTAGCTTTGACTATATAAAGTATAATTTGAATTTATTGACGCTGCATATAGTGTAATTTTACTTAAAAGAGTCAAACGTTAGATGAAATCCTAAAATGGTTACTATTGATACAAGATTTTTTTTCGCATCTCTATAACTTTTTTATATTCGGATAAACTATGATTCCAACTAATAGTGGGTTTAGTAGCCTAACTTCACAATCAAGTGGTAAAAATACAACTAATTCAGTTGGAGAACGTTTCCCTATTAATAAAACTTTAATGGAAATTTTTAGGGGACTTGAAGGTGCTAATACTGAGATGGTTGAAAGGTCTAAAACAATATTTTTCCCTGGTGATCCAGCAGAGAGAGTTTATCTTGTTAGGAGGGGAGCAGTTCGATTATCCAGAGTCTACGAGACGGGTGATGAAATTACCGTTGCTTTGCTAAGAGAAAATAGTTTATTTGGAGTTCTTTCACTCCTCACTGGTCATAGATCTGATCGCTTTTATCACTCTATCGCTTTCACAAGAGTTGAAATGCTAACTGCTCCTGCTAATTCTGTTCTAAGAGCAATTGAAGCTGATGCCTCTGTAGGATTATTACTCCTGCAAGGATTATCAAGTAGGATCTTGCAAACAGAATCAATGATTGAAACTCTTACTCATAGGGATATGTCATCAAGATTAGTAAGTTTTTTAATGGTTTTATGTAGAGACTTTGGAGTTGCTGGAGAAAAGGGAATTACTATCGATTTGAAGCTCTCACATCAAGCTATTGCGGAAGCGATAGGTTCTACACGAGTTACAATTACAAGACTTTTAGGTGATCTAAAAGATTCTGGATTACTAAATATAGATAGAAAAAAAATTACAGTATTTGATCCAATTGCCTTGGCTAAAAGATTTAATTGATTTATTAATAGCTATATTAATAATATAAAGAGAGGATGAATAAAAATTTGTGTCTGGTTGGCTTTTAATTATTTTTTTACTTTTACTAGGAGGTTTAATATCCTCTTTTGGTGATTTACTAGGAGCAAAAATTGGTAAAGCTAGATTTAGTATCTTTAAATTAAGACCAAGAAAAACTGCGACATTAATTACTATTATTACTGGAAGCCTTATTAGTGCCTCTTCAATATCTTTAATATTATTAGTAAATAGTCAACTCAGGGTCGGTCTTTTTAGGTTAGGTGATCTGCAAAAAAAATTGCAGGATAGTCGAAAACTTTTGCTCTCATTGAAATTAGAAAGGGAAACTTTAGAAGATAAGATAACTAAAAAAGAAAGAGAGCTAACTAAATTGGAAAGAAATGTTATTGCTCTAAGAAGTGGAAAAGTTGTAATAAGTAGTGGTCAATCTATATTTATCGCTGAAATAGACACAGACAAAAAACTTAAAGTTGATTCGCAAATGCAAAATATTATAAAAAATGCAAATAGGTTTACTCAAGAACAAGTTATTCCAAAGGTAAAAGAGCCTAGAAGTATATTATTGTTACGTAAAAACCATATTGATGAGTTAAAGAAAACAATAAAAAATGGAGGTGATTGGGTGATTAATATTAAGTCAGTACGTAATGTTTTAGAGGGAGAAAATTATGTTTATGCTTTTCCTGAATTAATAGAAAATAAGATTATTGTTCTTAAAGATGAAATCATATCAAAAACTTCCTTAATCAATAAAGAAAATAATATTAAAGATATTGGCAATACTATTAATCTACTACTTGCCTCATCTCTGGCAGAAGTCAAAAGAAGAGGTTCTCTAATTAATGAAATAAAGCTAAAAAGCGATTCAGTGAAAAAATTAAAAGTTTTTATAGAAAAAAATAAAGGTTTTGATTTTGAATTTGAAGTCGTTTCACTTAGGGAAAGTAAAACTGCTCAGCCAATAATTGTAGAGTTAAAAGTTTCTAAGCTTCTTTCATGACGCAATATATATCTATTGATCCTGGAAAATGTAAATGCGGGTTAATTCTTGCTGACTTTAAAAGTAAGAGAGTTCTTAAAGCAATAGTTATAGAAAGTATATATTTAGTTCAAAATATCAAAACACTTATAGGAAAAGATAAAAATATAAAAGTCTTAATTGGTAATGGTACAACAAGTAAGCATCATGTTAAATCTTTAAGTTTTTTAGAAAAAAATTTAACCATCGTTGAAGAAAAAAACACAACTTATAGATCTCGGCAAAGATACTTCGAAATTTTCCCAATTAAAGGATTTAAGAGGTTTTTACCTAGAGATATTTTTTTACAAAATATTAATTTAGATGCAATCTCTGCATTAGTTATATTGGAAGATTACTTGAATTGTAAATTTACTTTAAATTCTGATCACTTATCTAAAACTTGGATGAAACAGTAAATTTGTAGTTGCCTCCAGATTCTAATTGATAATCTTTTTTTATTAGAAATCTTAATAACGAATCCTCTATTAAAGCTCTTCCTAAAGGCGGATTAACAAATAATTTCCCTTTAGTAAAAGACCAAGTGAAATCCCATTGAAAGTCACTTGCTTCTACTAAACCTTTCAATTCTTTTGTATTGAAATTATATTCTTTTACACTAAGGTAAACTGTAGTCTCTGGTTTAGAGTTCATTTATATTAAAAGAATTCAATTCGCATATGATCGAATCTTCATTATGGTCATTTAATTTTTTTAATGACTCAATCATTTGATAAAAAACTTTATCTAAAATTAATTTTTCTGGTTTAGAAAAATTTCCCAATACATGTGAAATCGTATTGTATTTTTTATCTTTATCAATTAATGGAGGAGATCCTATCCCTATTCTGATTCTTATGAATTCTTTGGAATTTAAATGACTAATTATACTTTTTAAACCATTATGACCTCCTGAGCTTCCTTTTTTTCTTACTCTGATCTTGCCTAGTGGGATATCAATATCATCCACCACAATTATAAGTTCATCCTTATCTAATTTATACCAATCAACTATAGCTCTAATCGCTTCTCCAGAATTGTTCATATAAGTATTAGGCATAAACATTCTATAAATGATTCCATCATGTAGGAATTCAGCGTAATTACACCTGAGCTTATTTTTTAATATAAATTTTGAATTATAATTTTTTGCAAATTCTTGAATAAAAAGAAAACCAATATTATGCCTATTATTATCATATTTCTTGCCAGGATTACCTAAGCCAATGATAAATTTTTCTTTGTAGTTACTCATGAATTCTTAATCAAATTGAAGATTAATGCGCATAAATGAGTTTCTATCAAATTAAATGCAAATAAGTTTAAACAATCTAATAATATTTAATTGCCATTCCAATCCACAGAAAATCCTTGTAGAAGTAATGATTGGTTGTAAATCTGAAGAAGAATAACTAGGAAGATTAGAAGAAAGACGCCAATTATTGTCATAACAGGTACTGCTCCCCATCCAGGTACTACCTTACCCTGGCCAGAATTGCCAATCGCTTTTAATAAACTTCCTAATGCAGTTTTTTGTCCCATAGTAAAAATTTCCTAAATTCAATATTATTCCGTTATTGTATTAGATGTTTAACATATTTTGTTTACAAACTTATCAAAATTGATGCAATCTTTATCATCTACTCCAGATCCTGCTGTTTCTATCGGTATTTCGCTATTTATTGTTTTGCTTGGGCTTACAGGTTTTGGTTTCTTTAGAGCCTTTGGTCCAAAATCTGCCAAATTAACCGATCCTTGGGATGAACATGATGATTAAAATAATTTAAAAGTTAAAAGTATTTCAAAATTTACCAAAATTTCACAATTTAACCATTTTCTCTTCAATTAAATATAAATTTAATAAGATAAATTAGAAGAACTGTTAATTTCATGCTTGCTCTAAAAATTTCTGTCTATACGATTGTTTTCTTTTTCGTGGGTATTTTCCTATTTGGATTCCTTGCTAGTGACCCTACAAGAACGCCAAACAGGAAAGATTTAGAAAGTCCTCAAGATTAAATCATTTAAGTTTATTTAAAGAATTTTGAATAAATGCCAAATTCAAAAGATAATATTTATTTGTTTAACTTTTTCAAAAATATTCTTACTCTCTGGTGATGC
>CACNWH010000002.1 GCA_902624105.1 uncultured Prochlorococcus sp.
CTAGAGTGCCCAACTAAATGCTGGCAACTAAAAACGTGGGTTGCGCTCGTTGCGGGACTTAACCCAACATCTCACGACACGAGCTGACGACAGCCATGCACCACCTGTCACTGCATTCCCGAAGGCACCCTCAAATTTCTAAGAGGTTCGCAGGATGTCAAACCCTGGTAAGGTTCTTCGCGTTGCATCGAATTAAACCACATACTCCACCGCTTGTGCGGGCCCCCGTCAATTCCTTTGAGTTTCACACTTGCGTGCGTACTCCCCAGGCGGAACACTTAACGCGTTAGCTACGACACCGAAGGGGTCGATTCCCCCGACACCTAGTGTTCATCGTTTACGGCCAGGACTACAGGGGTATCTAATCCCTTTCGCTCCCCTGGCTTTCGTCCATGAGCGTCAGTAATGGCCCAGCAGAGCGCCTTCGCCACTGGTGTTCTTCCCGATATCTACGCATTTCACCGCTACACCGGGAATTCCCTCTGCCCCTACCATACTCAAGCCTATCAGTTTCCACTGCCATAATGGAGTTAAGCTCCACGCTTTAACAGCAGACTTGAAAGGCCGCCTGCGGACGCTTTACGCCCAATAATTCCGGATAACGCTTGCCACTCCCGTATTACCGCGGCTGCTGGCACGGAATTAGCCGTGGCTTATTCCTCAAGTACCGTCATATCTTCTTCCTTGAGAAAAGAGGTTTACAGCCCAGAGGCCTTCGTCCCTCACGCGGCGTTGCTCCGTCAGGCTTTCGCCCATTGCGGAAAATTCCCCACTGCTGCCTCCCGTAGGAGTCTGGGCCGTGTCTCAGTCCCAGTGTGGCTGATCATCCTCTCAGACCAGCTACTGATCGAAGCCTTGGTAAGCCTTTACCTTACCAACTAGCTAATCAGACGCGGGCTCATCCTCAGGCGAAATTCATTTCACCTATCGGCATATGGGGTATTAGCGGTCGTTTCCAACCGTTATCCCCCTCCTGAGGGTAGATTCCCACGCGTTACTCACCCGTCCGCCACTAACCCGAAGGTTCGTTCGACTTGCATGTGTTAAGCACGCCGCCAGCGTTCATCCTGAGCCAGGATCAAACTCTCCGTTGTGTCACAAATCCTATTGCAGTCTTAACCACTCAACTTGCTTCGCCTTGCCTAAATACGTAAGTAAACTTACTAGATTTAGTTTTAGCATCCTTAATTTATTTAAGGATTCAAGAGTGCATTATTGCGTAAGCAAAAATGACTTTCCAGATCTCAGATCCGTTTGTCTAGAAAAGTGACCTAAAATTAAGTCAGCGATTCAAGACATTTTTTTATATTCTTGACGGGACCTCACACCTTTATTGCATATACATCTCTATTGGATTTGAATAAAATTCAACCAATATTGACGCAATAAAAGCATCAGTTCCTAAGTTTTAAATTTTCTAGGTGCATTGTTTAATTATAGATATAACTAAACAGTTTGAGGGAAAACCCTCTCCTGGTTGAAAATTAAGAATTAATCATAATTTTCAAACATCTCAATATTTTTTCTAAGAATTAACTTCTAGATAAAATTGTGAGTTGTGCAAAAACTGAATTTCTGCCCAGAAGAAAATACTAGACCATTAATCTATGTTTTTGCAACCATTTCATAAATATTTTTTATTAAATTTTTTGAACTGCTCATTTTTGATTAACGAACTAGGCTGTTAATAGTAGGAAAACAAGCAAAATGGCAGAAAGATTTAGTCAAAAAAATTTAAGAGTACGGCCAAGTTCAGATGAAGACAAAATTGTAACAATAGCAAAAGAGCACTTTGAGAAAACACTTGTTGAAATTTCTGGCGAATTAGTGGGGAGTGTTGCCGCATTAGAGCATCCAACAAAAAATTTAAAGTTAAACTACGGGGAAATCTTTTTAAGAGATAATGTCCCGGTAATGATCTATCTCATAACTCAAAAAAGGTATGAAATAGTAAAAAAATTTTTAAGTGTTTGCCTAGAGCTTCAGAGCACAAGTTATCAAACAAGAGGAGTCTTCCCAACAAGCTTTATTGAAGAGGGAGGAAAATTGATTGGAGATTATGGTCAAAGATCAATTGGAAGAATTACTTCTGCAGATGCAAGCTTATGGTGGCCAATATTATGCTGGTTTTATGTAAATAAGAGTGGAGATCATGCATTTGGGAAGAGTCAAAGTGTTCAAAGAGGTATTCAACTGCTACTTGATTTAGTATTGCACCCAACATTAGAGGGTACTCCAGTTTTATTTGTTCCAGATTGTGCTTTCATGATTGACAGACCAATGGACGTTTGGGGTGCACCATTAGAAGTTGAAGTTTTACTTCATGGTTGTCTGAAAAGTTGCATTAACCTGATGGAATTGAGTAGAGAAGATCATGTGAGTAGATTATTAGATCAACGTTTAATTCTCACTAGACAATGGGTAGAGGATTTAAAAAGATTTCTACTTAAACATTATTGGGTCACCAGCAAAACAATGCAAATTTTGAGGAGAAGACCCACTGAACAATATGGAGATGATCAGCATTTTAATGAATTCAATGTACAGCCTCAAGTTGTTCCATCATGGTTGCAAGATTGGTTAGAAAATAGAGGTGGATATTTGATAGGTAATATTAGGACAGGTAGGCCAGATTTCAGATTTTATAGCTTAGGTAATTCTTTAGCATGCATGTTTGGTGTATTACCTGCTCCAGAGCAAAGGGCCTTATTTAGATTGGTATTACATAACAGACAACACTTAATGGCTCAAATGCCAATGAGGATTTGTCATCCACACATGGATGTAGAGGAATGGCAAAATAAAACAGGCTCAGATCCAAAAAACTGGCCATGGAGCTATCATAATGGCGGTCATTGGCCAAGCTTATTATGGTTTTTTGCAGCGTCTGTACTCTTACATCAAAAAAGATTCCCAACAGAAGATGTAATTTTAATGGAAGAAATGAGTTCTTTGATTGAAGAATGTTATTGGTGCCAATTAAATCAGCTTCCAAAGCAAGAATGGGCAGAATATTTTGATGGACCAACAGGCACTTGGGTTGGACAACAATCTAGAACTTATCAAACATGGACAATCGTTGGTTTCCTTTTAATGCATCATTTTCTAAGAGAAAGTCGAGAAGATATCAATATACTAGATATTTAAATAATCAAAATAAACCTAAAGTTAATGATTTATCAATTGGTAAACAAGCACCAATTCCGAGATAAATAGTTAAAAATGTTCCAAAAAGAAAAACTGCCATGGCTATGGGTCTCCTAAATGGGTTTGAAAATTTATTTACATTTTCAATGAAAGGTAAAATCATCAACCCTAGAGGAATAAGAGTTTGTAAAGCGATCCCAAGCAATTTGTTGGGCACAACTCTCAAGATCTGAAAAACGGGATATAAATACCATTCAGGCAGAATCTCGAGGGGAGTAGCGAAAGGATTTGCTTTATCTCCAAGCATAGCTGGATCTAAGACAGCAAGGCCGACTACACAAGCTATAGTACCAAGAATCACAACTGGAAAAATATAAAGCAGATCATTTGGCCAAGCTGGTTCTCCGTAATAGTTATGGCCCATACCCTTTGCTAGCTTAGCTCTTAATTTTGGATCGGATAAATCTGGTTTTTTTAGAGTAGACATATTTCTTTTTGGTTTTAGTGCATAGAGATATTATAAATTTTTACAGTGGTCCGGAAATACCTTGTTTACGAATCATTAGAAAGTGCATAAGCATAAATACAGCTAATGACCAAGGTAAAACAAATGTATGTAAACTATAGAATCTTGTGAGAGTTGATTGGCCAACGCTTTCTCCTCCTCTCAAGAGTTCTACCATGAAATCCCCGATAATAGGTATTGCAGCAGGAACACCTGAAACAATTTTTACTGCCCAGTATCCCACTTGATCCCAAGGTAAAGAATAACCAGTGACACCAAATGCAACAGTGATGACAGCCATAACTACTCCTGTAACCCAAGTTAGTTCTCTTGGCCTTTTGAATCCTCCAGTTAAATAGACTCTAAACACATGAAGAATTAACATTAAAACCATCATTGAAGCGCTCCAACGATGGACAGACCTTATTAACCATCCAAAACTAACGTCGGTCATTAAATAACTCACAGAATTATAAGCTTGCGTTACAGTAGGCTTATAATAAAAAGTCATTGCAAAACCTGTTGCAAATTGAATCAAGAAGCAAACTAATGTTATGCCTCCTAAACAATAAAAAATGTTTACATGAGGGGGAACGTACTTTGAAGTTACGTCGTCAGTTATGTCTTGAATTTCAAGTCTTTCTTGAAACCAATCATAAACGGATGAAGAATTCGCCATCCAAAAAAAAGCTTTGATACTAGGAGCTTACTTAAAAATCACTAATTTGGTGTTAACACTTAACCCAATGCCATCAACTTTTAACAAATTTTTATTTTTCAAAAAATCGTTCATGATTATCATGATCATATTTTTTACTACTACATTCTTTAGTATTCCTAGTGCCAACGCCCTAAGTGATAGTAAACAGATTGTTCTTGATGCTTGGACACTAGTAAATGAAGGTTATTATGATCCTGAAATTTTTGATGAAATTCAATGGAAAAAAATAAGGCAAAAAACTTTACAAAAATCTATAGAAACAACTGAGGAAGCATATTCAGCGATTGAAGAGATGCTAAAGCCTCTTGAGGATCCATACACAAGAGTTCTTAGACCTAAGGATTATGAATTGCTTAAGTTAAGTAACCTTGGCAGCGAAATAAATGGAGTAGGTTTACAATTAGGTGTAGATGAGAGTAACGGAAAAATAAAAGTAATATCAACATTAGCGGGTTCCCCTGCTGAAGATGCTGGAATCTCTTCTGGCTTTTTTATTGAAACAGTCGATGGTAAATCAGCTTTACAACTTGGTCTTGCCAATACAGCTTCTAAGCTTAGAGGTGAAAAGGGTTCCAAGGTTCTCGTACAAATTTCAACTGAGGAAGGAGAATTAAAGGAGATAGATCTTGAAAGGCGATCCGTTGATCTTAGGCCAGTAAGAACAAAAAGATTAAGAGACGAATCACACACATTGGGTTATTTGAGAATTACTCAATTCAGTGAGAGTGTTCCAAAAAAAATTGAGGAGGCTCTTCAGGAACTGAAAGAAAAAGAGGTTGAAGGAATAATTCTTGATCTTAGAAATAATTCTGGAGGACTTGTTAGTTCGGGTATAGCAGTAGCAGATTCATTCTTGAATGAAAAACTTATAGTTGAGACTAAAAACAGAGAAGGAATAAAAGATTCGATAATTTCAGAAGAAAATACCTTTTTCGATGGCCCCATGGTCACGATCGTAAACAAAGGTACAGCTAGTGCGAGTGAAATTCTTGCAGGCGCATTACAGGACAACAAAAGGTCTGCTCTTATAGGTAAACAAACATATGGGAAAGGTTTAATTCAATCATTGAAAAGTTTAAGCGAAGATAGCGGTATAGCAATAACTGTAGCAAGTTACCTAACACCAAATGGAAATAATATTCAAGGTAGAGGAATTATTCCAGACAAAATATTAGATTTTCCAGAAGCTAAAGATTTTGGAAGTTCAGATGATAAATGGGTTAAGGATTCTGAAATTTATTTAAATTCATTATTAGATAATGTCGAGGGAAATTCCCCAATGGATCTCACGCAAATAACTAATAAAATAGAAGAATCTTAAAAAAATAATTAATTAATTAAATTTAAAAATACAACATGTACAAAAAAAGAATTTTTCATGATCCTATACATAAAGAGATTGTAATAGATAGCTCAAAGGATGAAGAAGTGATGATTATGGAATTAATAGAAACGGATGCATTTCAAAGGCTGCGAAGAATAAAACAACTTGGAACAGCATCGTTAGTATTTCATGGAGCCGAGTCTAGTAGATTTACGCACTCTATAGGTGTATTTTGTGTCGCTAGAAAAATTTATGAAAGGCTTGTAGAAATTGATCCTAAATTTGAAATTCATAAATTCACATTATATGGAGCAGCACTTTTACATGATGTTGGACATGGACCCTTGAGTCATACAAGTGAGCAAGTTTTCAAACATAATCATGAAGATTGGTCAAAACTTTTAATAAATAATCATGAGCCTATTAATTCAATTCTAAGAAAATATGATATTGCACTACCAAAAAAAATTGGTGAATTATTTTCTTCAAAAAATTTAATATCACATCCTCTAAAGATTCTAATTAGCAGTGAAATTGACTGTGACAGATTAGATTACCTTCTACGAGATAGTTATAATACAGGAACAAAATATGGTTTAGTTGATTTAGAGAGAATTATTTCGGCTCTTACATTCTCTCCAGATGGAGGTATTGCTATAAAACCAAAAGGTATTATAGCCATTGAACATTTTCTAATACTTAGAAATATAATGTATAGATCTATCTATAATCATAGAATTAATGAAATTTGTACTTGGATTTTAGAGAATATCTTTAAAAAAATTAAAAGTGAATACAACAATAAAATTTGGATTGATGATTGTCTTAAAAGCTGGATCTTTACACCTCATTCACTAGATGTTAAAAATTTCTTATCTAATGATGATATTAGGCTTTATTATCATCTGAACAAATGGAAAGATGAGGCACCAAATCCTATATCAACGCTTTGCGAAATGTTTATGAATAGAAGTTTACTAAAAGCAGCAAATATCAATTTTCTCAGTAATATCGACAAACTTGAATTGCTTGCTTTCGCAAGACAAAAGGCTGCTAAGTTTAATTTTGACCCATCATTATTTTGCGGTATTAAAGAAAGAAAATTTAATGGTTTTGAGTCAAATAATTCCTTAAAAGTTTGGAATGGAAATATATTAAAAGAATTGGATACAGAATCTGATCTAATAAAAATTCTCATCCAAAGTAAAGAAAATTCATTTTTAATTTACCCGTCATGCATAAAAGAAGATATCTTAAGAAAAATTGCTAACTTAAAAGAAAAAATATAAATGCATTTAAATATTGAAGAAAATAATAAATTAATTAACTGTTTTTACTCAGAATCGATAAAGGGATTGAATAAAGCTTCATATCAGTTAGCTACTGTTAATAAAAAAATCTGTGCAACCTTATTCTGTAATGAACAAAAAATCTCTTGTAACGAATTATTAGAATTAAAGCAGTTATTATTGAAATCAAATATCAAATTAACAAATATTTATTCATCTTCAAGAGAATCAGTAGTCACAGCAAAATCTCTAAAAATAAATGGTATTTTTTCTAATAAGAATTTTGATAATTTAAATATAGGAGTTGAAGACCAACTCGATAACAAAGACTTAACACATTTTGGGATGGTACGATCAGGAGACCAAATATCTTCAAATGGAAATCTTTTCATAATGGGAGATGTAAATCCTGGAGCACAAATATCAGCCAAAAAAAATATTTATGTTTGGGGGAAATTATGTGGTGTAGCATTTGCAGGGAAAAACGGTAACGATTACTCGACAATCTCATCTTTATATTTAAATGCTCTACAGCTAAGGATTAATGAAACTGTGGCAATAGGTCCTAAAGAAAAACCTAAAAATAATTATCCAGAAATAGCTCTTCTTGAAAAGGGTAAGATAGTAATAAAACCATTAATAATAAATTCTTAAAATAAAGCAAGGTTTTGAAAAATAAATTAATTACAAATAACAATTTTAGATTTACTTAATTTTTAATGTTTTTAATATTAAAAATTTAACTTATTATCAACTCAAAGTATTAATTTATTTTGGCGAAAACAAATCGCACCATTTTAATTTGTTCCGGCAAAGGTGGCGTTGGGAAAACAACCTTAACCGCAAATCTAGGAATTGCTCTTGCTCATAGTGGAGCAACAACTGCTGTCCTTGATGCAGATTTTGGTTTAAGAAATTTAGACTTACTCTTAGGTCTAGAGAATCGAATAATTTATACGGCACAAGATGTACTAGACAAAAATTGCCGTTTAGATCAAGCTTTAGTAAGACATAAACAAGAACCAAACTTAGCATTATTACCTGCAGGAGATCCAAGAATGCTTGACTGGATGAAACCTGATGATATGAAAACAATAAGTAATTTACTAAGTGAAAAATTTGAATATGTTCTAATTGATTGTCCTGCTGGTGTAGAAGATGGTTTTAAAAATGCTCTTGCAGCATCTAGAGAAGCAATAGTAGTTACGAATCCAGAATTATCAGCCGTGAGAGATGCTGATAGAGTAATTGGAATTTTAAACACTTGCGATATTAATCCCATACAACTAGTAGTGAATAGAGTAAGGCCTACTATGATGGCTAATCAGGAGATGCTTTCTATTGATGACGTTACTTCTATACTATCTTTACCACTATTAGGCTTAGTATTAGAAGATGAGCAGGTTATTATAAGCACAAATAGAGGAGAACCATTGACTTTAAATAGTAAAAAATCTCCAGCTTCAAAATGTTATTTAAATGTTTCGCAACGACTTAGAGGTGAAGATATTCCAGTAATAGATCCAAACAAAGCGAACAAAAGCTTAAAAGATAAGTTTATAAAACTTATGCAAACCAAGATTTTTTAAAAAATGACTCTTCGTGACCTTATTAACAAATTATTAGGTAGAGAAACTGCAAGTGCTAACACCGCTAGAGAAAGACTTCAACTAGTCTTAGCTCATGACAGAGTTGATATGAGTTCATTGTCAACAGATCTCCTCGATAAAATGAGAAAAGAAATTCTAGATGTAGTTGCAAAATATGTTGAAATTGATTTCGATGAAGTTGCTGTAAGTTTAGAAACTGAAGACAGAATGACTGCTCTTGTTGCTAATTTACCCATAAAAAGAACAATTTCTGGAGAAATACAATTTAAAAATATTGAAAAAAAAAATAAATAAAAATTTATTTCTAAAATTTACCAATCTTTATGTAATATAGAGTCTGTGCCGGCTTAGCTCAGCGGTAGAGCAGCGCTTTTGTAAAGCGAAGGTCATCAGTTCAAATCTGTTAGCCGGCATATTTTTTATTCTTGTTTACCAGAAAATATAAAAGAAAAAATTATCAATAAAATTATGCCTATAACTCGAAACTCAAAGATACTAATAAACAAATCAGAAAAGGGTTTTATTATTAAATAAAAAAAGGATTGCAATAAAATAATAAAAAAAATTAGAGAATACATCTATAAGATTTTTGAGATAGGAATTTGTCCTTCTCTAACCAATCTCCATTTTCCATCTTTTGCCCAAGCTATTATTGTACTTCCCAAACCACTACATGTGTGCCAAGGGATTGGTCCTAAAATATCAACTTCTGGTAAATCATTAGAAACTGATTCCGCATCAAAAGATGTATTTAGTCCAGAAATATTAGCACTTGATGTTGCTAAAGGGCCAGTTTCTAATATAAGAGATCTCGCAGTTATAGAATCAGGAATCCTTATCCCTAGGGTATTTTCACTAGTGATAAAATTTAAATTTTTGTTTTTTTTAGCAGGGATTATTAGAGTGAGTGGGCCAGGCCAAAACTTTGCTGCAATTTTTTGAAAATCATCTCTTGCATTGTTATCGACATAATCTAAAACTTCCTGAATTTGTGAACCCATTAAAATTAACGCCTTATTTTTATCTCGTTTTTTTACTTTATAAATCACTTCAGAATATTCTGGCATACATCCAATTGCTGGAAGAGTATCAGTCTGGAATATTATCGGTTTGCCGATCTTTAAGTTTGCTAGAGCTTCGCTTTTGCTAATTATTTTCATACAAAATGAAAATTTGAATTAATTTATTTATATCTTCCAATTGTAAATCTTCCAACACCAAATGCATCATTGATAGTTTTCAAGGAATCAAAGCCATTTTCTCTCAATAAATTCTTTATTACTTTAGATTGATCAAAATGATTCTCCAAAATAAGCCAGCCACCTTTCACAAGAAATTTTGGAGCATCTGAAATAATTTGTTTAATATGATATAAACCATCATCTCCCCCATATAAAGCTCTCTTGGGTTCAAAATCTTTTACTGATGAAGGTAATTTTTCATAAACATTTCTTGGTATATAGGGAGGATTTGACACGGCTAAATTAATCTTTCCCGCATAATTTATTAAAGGTTCCCACCAGTTACCACAATAAAAACTTAAATTAGACTCTAAAGAAATTTTTTGATGATTTTTTTGAGCAATCTGAAGAGCATTTATATCTATATCAGTAGCTAAACCTATCCAATTTCTATTTTCTTCAACAAGTGAAATAGCAATTGATCCTGAGCCAGTTCCTAAATCGGCAAAAACAATTTTTTTATCCTCAGAATCAATAATATATTTCGCAATTTCAACAATTTGCTCCGTCTCTACTCGTGGTATTAAAACATCCTTAGTTACTTCAAGTTTAAAATTTCGCCAGTAAGAACTTCCACTTATATACTGTATTGGTTTAGAAAGTTGAATATGTTCTATCCATTTTTTCTTGAGATAATGAAAGTTAATTTTTAAAAAAACTTTCTCATGAGAATTTATTTTTAATAAAATTAAATCGGATTTAGTAATACCCCCTATCAAATCTAGTAACAGATACAGAGCATCTATATCTTTTGTTCGGTTTTTGATCTCAGTAATCCACAAAAAAAGTTCTTTTGTGGAAATTTCATACATTACTAAATTTTAATTTTTAGGCTTTGGTCCAAGTCTACCTTTACTTGAGTCTGAGTAGAAACTTGATTTTTCACCGTCACTAGTTGATATGAATAAGCCTATTAAAAAAATCGTTGGTACTCCTACAAAAAGTAAACTTGCAACGAATCCAAAATTTGTTGTTTCCATTTAAAAAAAATTAAACTGATAGATAAACTATAAACAGTTAAATGTATTTAAAGTGGAAAAATCAATAAAGAACTCAAACTCATTAACAGTCTTAAACAATTTTTTTTGATAATCATCAAATTCTATGAATTGAAAAATTTATAAAAAATAAATTTAAATATTTTTTTCAAAATCTTATTATCTTGATTTGAATTAAAATTTGTAAATTTTAAATTTCAAAAAATTATTAAATAATTTTTACTAAATTTTGTTATTTTTTTCTTAAAAATTTGTTTTTTAGCAGCATTTACTCATGAAACTTTGAGAATTGTGACCAAAATATTAACAGATTTTCCTCCCTTATTTAGCTAAAAGCTTTTTGCAGCAGTGGTTATTAAGAATCTTACAAAATAATTTAATTAATTACAAAATCCACTGAACTAGTAAAAAAACCCTTACTATCATGATGTTTAGCTGTTAAAGCAGCATTTCTATAAAAGAATTGACCGATGGGATTGCCCTGGTATCGAGTTCACACAGTAGTTATTAACGACCCAGGTCGTTTACTAGCTGTGCATCTCATGCATACTGCATTATTAGCCGGCTGGGCCGGCTCAATGGCCCTTTATGAATTGGCCATTTTTGACCCTTCAGACCCTGTTTTTAATCCAATGTGGAGACAGGGTATGTACGTTATGCCATTTATGGCAAGACTAGGAATTACTAGTAGTTGGAACGGATGGGATATAACCGGAGCAACTGGCGTTGATCCAGGTTTTTGGAGTTTTGAAGGTGTGGCAGCTGCACACATTGTATTTAGCGGACTTCTGATGCTCGCTTCAATTTGGCACTGGACATACTGGGACTTAGACCTTTGGGAAGACTCAAGAACTGGTGAACCAGCCCTTGATTTACCAAGAATTTTTGGTATCCATTTACTTCTAGCAGGTTTGACATGTTTTGGATTTGGAGCATTTCATTGTGCAAACGTAGGTATTTGGGTTTCTGATCCATATGGACTAACTGGTCACGTTGAACCAGTTGCCCCTTCATGGGGTGCTGAGGGATTTAATCCCTTTAATCCAGGAGGAATAGTAGCTAATCATATTGCTGCTGGCCTCATGGGGATTATTGGGGGGATATTCCACATTACGAACAGACCAGGAGAAAGACTCTATAAGGCTCTTAAACTTGGGAGTCTTGAAGGTGTTTTGGCGAGTGCTCTCGCAGCTGTTCTATTCGTATCATTTGTAGTTGCAGGAACTATGTGGTACGGCTCAGCAACAACACCAATTGAGCTTTTTGGGCCTACAAGATATCAATGGGATTCAAGTTATTTCAAAACAGAAATTAATAGAAGAGTCCAAACAGCTATCGATAATGGAGCTACAAAAGAAGAAGCTTATGCTTCAATCCCTGAGAAACTTGCTTTTTATGACTATGTAGGAAATAGTCCAGCCAAAGGAGGACTTTTCAGAGTTGGAGCTCTAGTTAATGGTGATGGCTTACCAACAGGTTGGCAAGGTCATATTTCCTTCCAAGACAAAGAGGGCAATGAACTAGAAGTTAGAAGAATACCCAATTTCTTCGAAAACTTCCCAGTTATCCTTGAAGATAAAGAAGGTAACGTCAGAGCTGATATTCCATTTAGAAGAGCAGAAGCTAAGTATTCATTCGAACAAACTGGCATTACAGCAACTATTTATGGTGGGGATCTAAATGGTCAAACATTTACTGACCCTGCTGTTGTAAAAAGGTTAGCTAGAAAAGCTCAACTAGGTGAAGCCTTTAAATTTGATAGAGAAACCTACAAATCAGATGGTGTATTCCGAAGCTCCCCAAGAGCATGGTTCACTTATGCACATTTGTGTTTTGGTTTGCTCTTCTTATTTGGTCATTGGTGGCATGCTTCAAGAACTCTATACAGAGAAAGATTCGCAGGAATTTCTGCTGATTTTGGAGATCAAGTAGAATTTGGTCTTTTCAAGAAGCTTGGTGATGAGACCACAAGAAGGATACCTGGAAAGGTTTAATTAACATTATTTAATTTTTTCTCATGGAAGCATTTGCTTACGTACTAATTTTAACTCTCGCAGTAGTTACCTTATTCTTTGCTGTCGCTTTTAGAGATCCTCCTAAATGGGATCAAAAAGATAGGTAAAAAAAAACCTCACTTAAAATCTAAGTGAGGTTTTTTTTTTGCGAAGCTTTTCATTAGGTTTAAAATTTACTAGTATTAGGGTTATGGCTCCTTTATTTGACTAGATGCAGTGTCCAAATTGTCAAAATACAGATAGCAGAGTTTTAGAATCTAGATCTGCTGACACTGGTAAAAGTGTTAGGAGGAGAAGAGAATGTTTAAATTGCAGTTCAAGATTTACTACCTATGAAAGAATTGAATCAATGCCAATAGTAGTAATAAAGAAAGATGGAAGTAGAGAACTTTTCAATAAAGATAAACTAATCAGAGGGATATCTCGCGCATGTGAGAAAACAACATTTTCAAGTGAGTCCATACTAAATTTTGTCGACTCCATAGAATCACATATTATTCAAGATTCAAATAAAGTTATTAAATCCTCGGAGATTGGAGAATTAATACTTGATAATCTACGGAATGCAAATGAGGTTGCCTATATAAGATTTGCTTCAGTGTATAGAAAATTTAATGGCGTAAAGGATTTTGTTGCAACTCTACAATCCTTAAAAAGTGCTTCCAAGAACGAATTAGCTTCAATACTCTAAAATTAAGCATATTAAAGTGTAGAATGTTTAAGCGATATTGGTGTATTTATATTGCAGGCTGAATACACCCCCTCTCATACTACCTTTGGTAGACTGCTAAAATCAAATGAACGAAAATTCTCACGAGACATCAACAGAGACAACTGATGAAGTTAAAACATTAGATGTAAAAGAGGATGAAACAAACCCAGGGATCACTGAGAGTCCTGTATTAACAAATAAAGATATAGATATACCTTCTGCAGACGTATCCTCCAGTAGAAGAAATAATGATTTAGAGAATGCTGGTTTTACTCAAGAGGAATTTGCTTCTTTATTGGGAAAGTATGACTATAATTTCAAGCCAGGAGATCTTGTAAAAGGAACAGTTTTCGCTCTCGAACCAAAGGGTGCGATGATAGATATCGGAGCAAAAACCGCAGCATTCATGCCAATGCAAGAAGTCTCTATAAATAGAGTCGAGGGATTAAGTGATGTATTACAACCCTCTGAGTCAAGAGAATTCTTCATAATGACTGAAGAGAATGAGGATGGCCAGCTTGCACTATCAATCAGAAGAATTGAGTATCAGAGGGCTTGGGAAAGAGTTAGACAATTACAAAAAGAAGATGCCACTATTTATTCTGAAGTTTTTGCAACAAATAGAGGTGGCGCATTAGTAAGAGTAGAAGGTTTAAGAGGTTTTATACCTGGATCTCATATTAGTGCACGTAAGATAAAAGAAGACCTTGAGGGAGAATATTTGCCATTAAAATTCTTAGAGGTTGATGAAGAAAGAAACCGTTTAGTACTCAGCCATAGAAGAGCCTTGGTTGAGAAGAAAATGAATAGATTAGAAGTGGGCGAAGTAGTTGTGGGATCAGTGAAAGGAATTAAACCTTATGGAGCATTTATAGATATTGGTGGTGTAAGTGGACTTCTTCATATCTCTGAAATTAGTCATGAGCATATTGAAACTCCACATAATGTTCTAAACGTTAATGATCAAATGAAAGTTATGATAATAGATTTAGATTCTGAGAGAGGGAGAATTTCACTATCTACAAAAGCTTTAGAACCTGAACCAGGTGATATGCTCACAGACCCGCAAAAAGTCTTCAATAAAGCAGAAGAGATGGCTGCAAAATACAAGCAAATGTTATTTGAACAAACAGATGAAAATGAAGAGCAGCTAGCTACAGCAATTCCAGAGAATGAATAATCAATATTAAATTATCTTAATTAATAGATGATTATTTAAAGCAGATAG
Source organism: uncultured Prochlorococcus sp. (assembly GCA_902624105.1). Lineage (GTDB taxonomy): Bacteria > Cyanobacteriota > Cyanobacteriia > PCC-6307 > Cyanobiaceae > Prochlorococcus_A. Next base: position 14,791 of record CACNWH010000002.1, read on the forward strand.
ATTTTAGATCTAATTTAAATACATTAAAATCATTAAAATAAACATTAATACATTAATAGTATTTATCAATTTTGTTAACCTGACCTATATGAGTAAATAATGAGATGAGCAACTTTGTCTTCACTTCTGAATCAGTTACAGAAGGTCATCCAGATAAAATATGTGATCAAATAAGTGATGCAGTTCTTGATGCTCTTCTCTACCAAGATCCATCCAGCAGAGTGGCATGTGAGACGGTTGTTAATACAGGTCTTTGTCTCTTAACAGGAGAAATTACAACTAAAGCGAAAGTTGATTACATCAAAATCGCAAGAAATGTTATTGATCAAATTGGGTATAGAGGTTTTAAGGCGGGCGGCTTTGAGGCAAATAGCTGTGCCGTTTTGGTAGCATTAGATGAACAGTCTCCTGACATCGCGCAAGGAGTAGATGAGGCTGACGATAATAACGAGGATACCAAGAATAATATTGGGGCTGGGGATCAGGGAATAATGTTTGGTTATGCTTGCGATGAAACGCCGGAGCTAATGCCTCTGCCAATTAGCTTGGCGCATAGACTAGCTAGACAACTATCAAAAATTAGACATGAAAATATTCTTAACTACCTCTTGCCTGATGGAAAAACTCAAGTCAGTGTTAATTATCAAGATGATAAACCAGAATCAATTAATACAATTTTGATTTCTACACAACACTTATCTGAAGTAGAAGGATTAACAAATGAAAAAGAAATAAGAGAAAAAATAACCCAAGATCTTTGGGACAATGTAGTACTACCAGCTACTCATGACTTAGAGATAAAACCTCAGAAAGAAAAGACAAGATTTCTTGTTAACCCTACAGGGAAATTTGTAGTAGGAGGGCCTCAGGGTGATGCGGGGTTGACTGGTAGAAAAATTATTGTTGATACTTATGGTGGGTATGCTAGGCATGGTGGTGGAGCCTTCTCAGGTAAAGATCCTACAAAAGTTGATAGATCAGCTGCATACGCTGCAAGATACGTTGCGAAATCAATTGTTAAAGCAAAATTTGCCAAAAAAGCCGAAGTTCAATTAAGTTATGCAATTGGTGTAGCTAATCCAATATCAATACTTATAGAAACTTTTGGAACTGGAATATATTCTCAATCTGACTTGATTGAAATTATTAAAAATAATTTTGATCTAAGACCTGCCTCAATTCTGGAGGAATTTGATTTAAGAAATTTACCTAAGAAAATGGGCGGTGAATTTTTTGTTAAAACTGCAGCTTATGGACATTTTGGTAGAGATGATTTATCTTTACCGTGGGAAAATGTAGATGAGAAAGTAATAGATTTAATAAACTCTGCTGGAAATTACTCAAAAATTATTTAATGACTAATGAATATTTTGGGGGCTTAGATTTTGGATCTAGCGGAGCCAGAATATCTATCATCAATAATTCAGAAGAAATCATCTTTGATGATTCTTGTACTTATGATTATGAATTTAAGAATCCAGAAGGATGGATAAATTCCTGCATTAAATTATTTAAAGGAATACCAACTCAAATAAAAATAAATTTATCAAGATTATCTATTTCTGGGACTTCAGGAACTCTAGTACCTTGTGGATCAAATGGCATTATCTTAGGAAATTCGATACCTTATAACGAAGCGTGCACTACAAATTCTAAAAAACTAAATTTAATTGCTGGAGAAAATAAATTCTTAAATAACCCATATAGTAGTTTGGCAAAAGCGATTAAATTAATCGATATATTTGGTGAAGATATTATTTTAAGGCATCAATCCGACTGGATATCAGGATGGTTTTTAAATGATTGGAGCTACGGGGAAGAAGGTAATAATATAAAACTAGGTTGGAATATTGCGAGCAAATCATGGCCTGCAAGTTTTGACTCATTTTCTTTAAAAAAATCACTCCCATTAATAAAAAAAAGTGGAAGTTTTTTAGGTAAAATTAATCAATCAATCGCAAGTTTACTTGGAATAAGTGAGCATCTTTTACTAATTTCTGGAACAACTGATTCAAATGCAGCATTTATAGCTGCTCAGGTAAAAGAAAATGAGGGATTAACAATCTTAGGTACGACAATTGTTTTAAAGCAAATAATTAAAAAAACCTTTAGCCACCCTGGGATTACAATGCATAGAGTTAATGGTAATTGGATTTGTGGTGGATCTTCTAATGCTGGCTGTGGAGTTTTATCAAAATTTTTCTCTGATTTAGAAATTAAAGAATTAAGTCAACAAATAAATCCAAGAAAAAAAACACATCTCAATTATCTTCCTTTAAACTCTCAGGGAGAAAGGTTCCCCAGCAATGATCCATACTTAAAGCCAATAATTAAACCAAGACCTGTTAGTGATGCATTATTTCTACATGGTTTACTTGAAGGTTTAGCTAAGATTGAATTAAAAGGATGGCGAAAACTTAAAGATTTTTCAGGATATTTTCCAAAAAAAATTATTACGATAGGAGGTGGTTCAAAAAACGCCCAGTGGAAATCAATAAGAGAAAAAACACTTAAAATCCCTGTAATAAATTCAAATAAATCAACTGCATTTGGATCAGCACTTATTGCCTTAAACGCTGATTTTTAGAATTTTTTGTCAATCCATTATCTAATTTTTCTTCAAATAAACATAATTTACAAACAATTTATTGAGATGGGGTTCCGCAAATTACATTCACTATCTAAAGTATTAATAGAGCCGGGATAGCTCAGTTGGTAGAGCAGGCGACTGAAAATCGCCGTGTCCCCAGTTCAAATCTGGGTCCTGGCACCTCTATTCTTTATATGAATGGGGACAAATTAGCACTCCTTAGGGAGTGCTTTTTTGTTGGAAAGAGTGTATTTGCAAGGGGTCTAAGAAGACAAAATATACACTTAAAAGGTATAAAAGGGCATCTTACTGAGAATATTTTTGGGAATATTATTAAAATGTTAATTGACTCAAAAAGTATCTATTAATATAGTCCCCAGAACTAACATTACAATTTGTTTTCAAAAATATTGACTCATCAGCACAAATCATCATTTAAAATACATAAAAAATTCACAAAAATTAGAATTTTTTTTCAAAAGAAAATTAAATGCCTAAAATTCCACCACACTTCATAATTGAGGAAGATAACAAGGTAGTATTTTTAATTAAAGGTGTATTTCCAAAACACTTAATCTTGAAGGATTACATGCCTTACTTTCCAAAAGCATTTAAAGGTACCGTAATAAGATGCGAAGAAAGTTTCTACAAAATGAGAATTAAAGTTAATTCAAAAAATGACAAGAAAATCTAAATATACAGCTAAATACAAAAAAGGAAAAAGAAAAAATCCAATACCATTTCCTCACATTGTCTTAGTTGAGAAAAAAGAAGTGTATTTTCGAATAGATTCTGGTTGGCCTGCTTCACTTACCGTCAAACCAATCATGAGAGAGCATTTTCCTGATGACTTTACAGGAATTATTGCTTCAGTTCAGACTTGGGAAAAATTAATGAGAGAATTAGATCCTAATAATAAAATTGATTAAAAATTCCCCTTAAAACTTCTAATTTAATTAATCCAAAAGGCTTAAATTATCTGTCAATAAATTATTCTTCTAAAAATCCTTCAAGACATTAAGAAGAGTTTAAGATAACTTTAGTTCACGAGCAATCCTTTTTAATTATGTTTGTAAGTATAGATTTATGCTTAGTTCCAATAGGAGTTGGAACTTCCTTATCACCCTATATTAGAGAATGCAAAAAAATTATTGAGAAGAGTAATTTAACTCATCAACTTGGGCCAAATGGAACTGCTATTGAAGGTGATTGGGAAGATGTATTTAATTGCGTAAAAAAATGCCATGAAAAAATCCATCAAAAAGGTGCTCCAAGGATATATACAACCATCAAAGTAAACACAAGAATTGACAAGTTACAAAGTTTCAAAGATAAAATAAAAAGTGTATTAGATAATTAAATAAGTATCTCAAAAAAACAAATAATAAAACTTTAAGATTGGATTAAGGGAATACGAGATAAACATATTATATTTACTTTTCAAAACTACAAACTTGATTGATCACACCTAGCAAAAGTTTATCGCCGTTTGGATATTTCCATTTTGCATTAATATTCTCAAATTCATTAAATTCATCTGCTCCCACAGCCACATCTCTGAAAGTCTTTTCAGTACAATTTATGTCCATTGTATAGAGAATATCTTTAGTTATATCACTTTTAGTTTTTGGAATAAATTTACTTAAAACTCTGCGAGTACCATCTTCATTAATTTGGATACTTTTTTGATCCCATACTTGCTCACCATACTTACTTCGTGGGACGCCAACCCAATTATGTGAAAGTGCATTTACTTGTACTGGAATAATATTAGTTAAAAATATCAAAAGGTAAGCAAATAAAATCTTAAAAGTATTCAAAATTAAGCAGACATTCTGCAATTAGCATAGCAATTTAATTCCTGCTAAAGATAAACATAATTACAAGGAAACTTTAGCGTTAATTATAAGTAATAACAATATTAGAGAGACAATGATTAAAGAGATAAATTAAATTAAATAAATAAAAAGATTTATTGTGATTTTGTTTAGAAATATTTAATAGACTCTTAATCAAGATTAAAGCTATATTTACTTATGATTTAAACCTTATTGATGTTTATAAAAAAATTCAACTTAGATCTTGAGAGATGAAGAAATTAAAAAAGTTCCTTTTAATTTCCCTATGCGTATTTACTGCAATCCTTTTTTACTATTTTATAGTCATTGAATGGAAAGAAGAGATTAATCAGATTGTTCAAAGTATGGGGCCATGGGCGCCGATTGGAATATTTATTCTTCGTGGAATTAGTACTATTTTTCCAGTAATATCAAATCTTCCATATGCAATCCTTGCTGGAACTGTTCTTGATTTCAAAACTGCATATTTCACTATCTTCTTTTCTGATTTCATCTCTTGTCAAATTGCTTTTTTAATCGCAAGAAAGTTAGGAAGAAATCCTGTAAAACGCATAGTTGGAAATAAAGCAATGAATAGAATTGAAAGTTTTAATGAAAATCAACTTGAGGGAAATTTCTTTTTAATGACTGGAGTCTTAATGACAGGACTCTTTGATTTTCTTAGTTATGGACTTGGACTGGGTGGCACCAAGTGGCGAATATTTACTTTTTCTTTGCTCCTATGTCTCATTATCTTTGATGCTGTAGCTGTTGCAGTAGGTGCAGGATTAGCTGATGCGGTCTATATAGGATTTGCGATGATAGGTATGTTTGGTCTTGCCATTATTACTGGTTTAATAAAAAAAAGAGTTTCCATCTCAAAAGGATAATTTAAAAATTTTCACCAACTCAACCTTAATAAAATATATAATTTTGAATTTAAATTTGTTTTGATATTGATAATTTAATTATTAAACTATTTCCCCTCTTACTCTTTAAAATAAAGATCTTTACAAATAACCTTTTTTTTTAATAATCTATCTTTTTCATAATTATCCTAAATTATTTTAATGTAATTCAAAAGATATGACATTTTGCAAAAAAATATTTTGATGGTATAAATTTATGCAAGAATAAGTAACTGTAAAAGAAATTGTTATTTACGAATGACTCAATTTAGACCGACATCTTATAAACGTCCTGGAGAGCAAATATCAACTACACCATCTGGAACTAAAATAACTTCTGCTAAAAATTTAATGATAGATTCAATGGTAAGAATGATTCAAAAAGCAACAAATCATTCAGTAGAAGAAAAACTTGAAGAAGAATTTAATAACAATTAAAGAATTTATTGATAAAAGTATTGGTGAGTGGAAATCTATAAGGAGTACACACACATTGGCTTTCCAAGAATTTGAAAACACCAATAGCAGTTTAATAATTTCATATCAAGATATAAATTGTGACGAGGTTTTAGAAATGAAAAATAAATTCAAATCCTCTCAAGATATATCATTCGCAATTCAAATTTCCTGGCAATCTATTAGTGAATGGGAAACCGAAATTAAATCTCAAGAAAGTAATACAATTTTGATTTTTTGTCCAAAAGATGAATATTCAGGGAACTTAATAAAGGACAAGGGATATGCAGAGAAAATTCCTTCCTCTTCTCGATATTACATGGACGAAAATAAAACTTTTAATATTCAGTCTGATTACAATACCACAATTAGTGAGGAAAGAATTTGGTTTCTATCTAAAAACGTTCGCGCCAGATATTCAATTATTAAAAATAAAAATAATAATGGTATATTACAAACATCCCATGCCACTGAGATAAGAAAAATAATTACCTGAGTAAATTAACTATTTTCTCAAAATAAATTTGTGTTTCATTAATTAGATTTGTCATTATTACCTTGTTCTCAGCAGTTAAATTCATTGTGGTTTTTATATCAGATATAGTTGCATCTCTAATCAGCTCTACAACTCTTATTGCATTAGGGATAGGAACACCTAGAGACAAGTAAGTATTTTTTAGATCTCTTAAACAACTTTTTTCCAAAATAGAATCATCGTTAGTAATTAATAGATAAGTAACATATCTAAGAATAATTTCACCATCTCTAAGGCAGACAGACATATTATTTGTAGTGTTAATAGAATTATGGATATTTAAAGAATTTTCTTTCTCACAAATCATTGCTGTAACAGCATCTGCAGCAATAGCATGTGAATTATTTGTTATTGAAATAATTGCATCTAATCTAGAATTTGCAGTATTTACAAACTCCTCAATGCTTTCAAAATTCTTATCAAGTAATTTTGAAATTTGAAAATGTTTTGGAAGAAGTTTATTATCGCTAAGATTTGGCATCCTTTTGAATCAGATCTAATTTCAGTCACTTGTATAAAAGGGACTTAATAACAATAGTACAAACTTTTAATTTTTAAACCTTAACAAAGCTATAAAGCAACTCTTCTTAATGAAAAAAAGCAACATATTTTAAACTTAGATATTTATAAAAAATTATATATAGTTAAATTTTCTAAATAATACGCTAAGGTAACGTCATGTGGGTACTAAATAGATTTTGGATAAAAAAGACATCCTATTATCAAAAAAATTAATTTCTTCATATAAAGAAAGATTAGAAAATGAAATCATCAATAGAAGTAACAAGTTAAGAATTCCTCAGAAATTATCTAAAGAAATTATCGATAATAATTCTGAGATCAATCAATTAAAAATAATATTAAAAAATTTAGATAAAACCCAATCTTCAAGACTAGAAGGTTAATCCTTTTTTAATAATTTTTAACTGTGTCTCCACAAAACAAATTCCTTTTTGAATCACTTAATCAAGAACAATTTGAAGCTGTAACTCATATTAATGGTCCCTTACTTGTGGTAGCTGGCGCTGGGAGTGGAAAGACTAAAGCTCTTACTCATCGAATAGCTAATCTAATTGAAAATAATCATGTAAATCCATACAACATCTTAGCGGTAACTTTCACTAATAAAGCGGCCAAAGAGATGAAACAAAGGCTTGAAATTTTACTTGCGAAAGAGCTTGCAACTATACGCTTCGGTCAACCATGGTCAACATTAAAAGAATTTGATCAAAATCAACTGAGAACTGTTATACATCAAGAAAGATTGCAAGACTTATGGATAGGAACATTTCATTCATTATTTTCGAGGTTATTAAGATTTGATATTGATAAATATAAAGACCCAGATGGCCTTTCATGGAATAGACAATTTTCCATATATGACGAAACAGATTCTCAAACTCTATTAAAGGAAATAATAACTAAAGAGATGCAATTAGATCCTAAAAAATTCAACCCAAAAAAAATAAAATGGGCTATTAGCAATGCAAAGAATCAATGTTTAACTCCTAAAGAACTTGAAGAAAAATCTGAAAATCAAATCGATAAACTTATTGCCGATGCATATATGAGATATAGAGTTGCACTTTCAAGAAACAATGCTCTTGATTTTGATGATCTATTATTATTACCAGTATTTTTATTGAGGCAAAATCATAAAGTTAGAGAATATTGGCATAAAAGATTTATGCATATTCTTATTGATGAATATCAAGATACAAACAGAACCCAATATGAGCTTATTAAATTAATTACAACTGGGGATACTGATCCTGAAAAATTCTTTGAATGGGAAGATAGGTCAATATTTGTTGTTGGTGATGCAGATCAAAGTATATACAGCTTTAGAGCTGCAGATTTTAGAATACTAATTGGTTTTAAAGAAGACTTTAAAAATAAACCTAATGATAAAAGTGATTGCATTATAAAATTAGAAAATAACTATCGATCAACATCAAATATTCTTAGTGCAGCAAATTCATTAATTGAAAATAATACTGAAAGAATAGAAAAAGTATTAAAAGCAACCAAAAGCGATGGAGAGCCATTAAAACTAATAAGCTGTGATGATGAGATATCCGAAGCAGAAGCTATTACGAGTAAAATAAGAAGCTTAAGTACTAGGAACAATTCACCAAATTGGAGTAAATTTGCAATTTTATATAGAACCAGAGCTCAGTCAAGAGTGATGGAAGAATCTTTAGTTAGATGGAGGATTCCTTATACCATTTATGGAGGATTACGTTTTTATGATCGCAAAGAGATAAAGGATGCTATTGCATATTTAAAAGTTCTAATAAATAATGCAGATAATATTAGTCTTTTAAGGATTATCAATGTTCCAAGGAGAGGTATAGGTAAAACCACAATAGAGAAACTTAATGCAATAGCTAATAAATTGGAATTACCTTTGTGGGAAGTAATTAATAATAAAGAATGCTTAATCTCTACTATAGGAAGATCTTCAAAAGGGATAAATCAATTTACAGAACTGATGAATGAATTAACTTGTTATGTAGAGAATTCGGGGCCATCTCAACTATTACAATTAATTCTAGAAAAAAGTGGATATCTTAATGAATTAATAATGAGTGGGACTGATGAATCTGAGGATAGAAGAAACAATCTCCAAGAATTGGTCAATGCTGCTATTCAATATGAGGAAGAAACTGAGAATGGAGATGCTGAGGGTTTTTTAGCTACTGCTGCTCTAACTACTGACAGCGATGACAATAAAAAAAATGTATCAAATTCTGTTACTCTAATGACTTTACATAATAGTAAGGGCTTGGAATTTCAAAATGTTTTCATAACAGGACTTGAGCAAGGTCTTTTCCCTAGCTATAGATCGATTGATACACCATCCCTATTAGAGGAAGAGAGAAGATTATGTTATGTAGGACTAACTAGAGCTAAAGAAAGACTATTTTTAACTCATGCTAGAGAGAGAAGATTATGGGGAGGAAATAGAGAAGTTACAATCCCTTCTATATTTCTTCAAGAGATTCCAGAAGAATTAATTGATGGAGAAATCCCTCAGAGTGGTGGAATTTCGTTAAAAAGAGATTTTCATTTAGATCGTTTAACAAGAGTTGATCGAAATAATAATGTTGTTAAAAATACGCCAATTAATTCTGTTAGAAGACTTTACTCTGGTCCCACTAAAGGAGAGAAATGGAAACTTGGAGATCTGTTATTACATTCAAAATTTGGTAAGGGTGAAATTATTCATATTTTTGGAAGTGGAGAAAAAATTTCACTAGCAGTTAAATTTGGTGATAAGGGTAGTAAAATCCTAGATCCACGAATAGCACCAATAAGGACTCTAAATTAATAATTAAATATGGATAATTTAAATTCATATCTTTATACAGAATTAAAAAATACACCTTTTAATTTATTCACAATACTTACAAAATATATAGAAATCCACAAAGATATAAAAGTTGCATTTGTTGGAGGCTACATAAGAGATTTACTACTTAAGAAATTTCATTCAGATAATTTTCCACAAAGTCTGGATTATGATCTTGTTATTGAAGGCTCATCATTATCGTTGGCAAGATTTATAAAAAAAAATATTAAAAATGTAAAAATTTGTTTGATAAAAGAATTCGAACTTTACAATACTGTAGAAATAAATATTGACAATATTAAACTTGATATTGCTTCTGCCAGAGAGGAAAAATATCTTGCCCCTGGATTAAATCCTTCAGTAATTGATTCAAGCATTGAGAATGACTTAAAAAGAAGAGACTTTAGTATAAATTCTATTGCTTATGAAATTTCAGAGAAGAAGTTATATGATCCATTTAATGGTATTTGTCATATTAAAAATAAGGAACTTAATCTTTTACATGAAAATAGCATTAGAGATGATCCAAGTAGATTATTAAGATGTTCAAAATATGCCACAAGATTTGGTTTTAGGATATCAAAAGATTCTTTACATCAGGCACAAACAGTCATCAATGAATGGCCATGGAAATACACTAAAAACAAGTATGGTTTTAAATTTCCGCCAGGCATAAGTATAAGAATAAGAATGGAACTTACTGAAATATTTAAATATGATAATTTAACAGAGATACTTAGAACTTTAGAAGAATGGAAAGTTTTATCACTATTAATAGATGAAAATATAAAACTTCATAATAAATTTATCAGAGGTTTAAATTGGATAAAAAGGCTCAATGGAAATTCGATCCTTTTTCTAATCAAAGATTCAAACTCAATAGAAATAATTTCAGATAGATTTTTAATAAATCAAAAAGAGAAAAAATATTTAAAAGAGTTTTTAGAGGTAAAAAATTTTTTAAAAGCAAATGAGAAGGCTTTTTATAGATTTTCACCCTCTAGCTGGACAAATTTTATTGAAGAAAAGAATTTAGATCCTGAAACCGTAAAGTTAATTATTTGTGATGGAGGTAAATTTTGGCGTAATTTTTTAAGATGGTTGATTATTTATAGATATATTAAAAGTGACAAAAATGGAAAGATATTAAAAGAAGAGGGCTGGAAACCTGGGAAAGAGATGGGTGATGAGCTGAAAAGATTAAGATTTATACAAATAGATAACCTAAGGAAGAATTAATTATCCTTATTATCCACTATTCCAACTTTATACCAATTGTTATCAAGATATTTAACAAACTTCTCATTACAACTTATTAATAGCGGACCGCAAGTTTGTGGATCGCACAAAAGTTTTTTTATTGTTTTCACTTCTTCAGGATTAATATTGTTCTCAAGAACAAAATCAATTATTGGTTTATCAGATTTATATCTTAAAGAATCTAGAATTTTATAATTCTCCTCAAACAAAGAACTTTTTATTCCTTTATTTATTAAATCAATTACACCTGGATAGGCTTTAAATGAATTCATATTCAAAACGACCTTGATATCTTCAAGATTTTCTTTTCTTCTCTTTGAATTAGTTGCCTCAATCATTTCATTAAGATGACCTAAAAATCCATAACCAGTAATATCAGTTGCTGCATTAACTATTTGAATTTCAAACTTTTCTTGAATACTTTGAATATTTTCAACTAATTTTTGCTGACTAGTAACTAAATTTTTAAAAATCTCGTCATAACTTTCATACACATTTATATTTTTCATACATGCTGCAAAAAAAATACCAACACCCAAAGGTCTTGACATTAGCAGGACATCTCCAGGCTTCATACCATATTTGTTCCAGGGTTTTTGGCCAACTTTTAAAATACCTTGAACTGATAGAGCTAGGTCAACTCCAAGAGTATATGGCTTATGAGAATAATTTCTTGATTCAAACGTATGTCCTCCAATGATTTCTGCTCCTAACTCATCAAAAATAGATCTTATACCATCAAGGCTTTGAGAAAAAATATAATTTTGAAAAGCATTTTCAATTTTAGGAATTGACATTAAAACTTGTCCAGTTATCAATTTAGCTCCACAAGCCCATAAATCAGAACATGCATGTAATGCAGTAATTTTTGCATTTAACCAAGGATCACTTACTAGGGAAGGAAAACCATCTAAGCTCTCAAGAATAATATGTTTATCACTTCTATATATTTGAGAAGCATCCTCTGGGAAATGAGCAAATTTTTTTAACTTTGAGTTTATCAATGAATCATTAAGTACATTTTGAGGAATTTTCGCAGCACAACCTCTGCAATCCATAACAGACATACTTAAATCATTTTCAGAAAAGGGCATGAAAGGGTATTTGAATTTTTGTAAAAATTTATTATCTAAAATATTTTTAAAAATCCAAAATAAACGAGATGGTCCTAAGACAAATTTTCCATAAACAGCAAAAGCTATTGATTGATTATTAAACAAATTCACTATTTGTAAACCGTATTTTTGAGGAGACCATTTCTTCAGTTTTTTATTGATAAAGTCATTTTGTATATTTTTGCAAAGTGTTTGAGATGACTTAACGGCTAATATCCCAGATGATTTACGATTGTTGATTCCAACAGATGCACAATCACCTACAGCATATATATTTAAAAAATCTTTTACTCTTAAATATTGATTAGTAATAATCCTACCGTTATTATCTAATTTTAAAATATTATTTTTAATCCACGAATGTGGACTATTACCAGTGCATAAAAGAACTTTTTTATAATCAAAATTCATATCTTCCTTAATTTGAATATTAAAAGTTTCCAATGTTCTTATAAATCTTCTTGAAATTTTTATTGGATTACAAGCTAATATTAATTTTCTATTTTTCCATCTTTTTCTTAATGCAAATACAATTTCAATAGCACCAAGACCACTACCAGTTACTACGAAAGGTAATTCATGTTTAGTATTAAATGCATCCTCACTTTTTATGAATAGATAAGATTGAAAAAATGGTCTAATTGTGCAAGCAATATTTTCTTTCACTAATTCGCTAAATTCTTTTGAAACTTTTGTTGAACTTCCGCAGTTAAGAATAATTTTTGAGTATTCGATAGGAGGCCTATTATTCAATATGATTTTCTGATTATCAAACTGAATATCCTTAACCTCGCTTTTAATAAAAGAAATTTTTGCGCTACTTGCTAAAGAAGAGATATCTATAAGACTTTGTTTTAAAAGAATTGATCTGGAAATAACAGATGGATACATCGAAGAATAAACTAAAGACGGATCTCTAGATATAATTGTTATGGGAACATCTGGCATTAAACTTGGCTTCATTAGCCAATTTTTCATTAAAAGAGCATTAGTGTGTCCACCTCCAACTAAAACAAGATGATTAAGAGTCATTTAAATTTCAATGAGTACAGAACATTTATTACCTATTAAAGAATCAAAATTGGGGATCATTGGTGGGAGCGGTTTTTATTCTATAAATGGGATGGATTGCTCAAAAGAATTTGAGGTAGATACCCCCTATGGTAAACCCTCTGATGCAATAAGAATTTTTAATATTGGCAATTTAGAATTAGCTTTCATTGCGAGACATGGAAGAAATCATACATTTAATCCAACTCAAGTCCCTTATAAAGCTAATATTTGGGCCATGAGATCAATTGGCGTAAGGTGGATAATAGCTCCATCGGCGGTTGGTTCTCTTCAAGAACAAATCCGTCCACTAGATATTGTCATCCCTGATCAATTTATTGACAGAACACATAATAGACCTGCAACATTTTTCAATGAGGATATAGTTGCTCATGTAATGATGGCAAACCCTTTTTGCACAAATTTATCAGGAATATTAAGTGATATTGGTGATAAGAATATTCCTTCAGGGAGGCAATTGCATAGAGGAGGTACTTATTTAGCGATGGAAGGACCTGCATTTTCGACAAGAGCAGAATCCAATTTATATAGACAATGGGGATGTTCAATAATAGGTATGACTAACCATACAGAGGCACGTTTAGCGAGAGAAGCGGAAATTGCCTATGCTTCTCTTTCGATGGTAACTGATTATGATTGTTGGAATCAAAAACAAGAAGAAGTATCTGTTGAAATGGTAATTGAAAATCTTAAGATTAATACTGAGGTAGCTAACAATATAATATACGAAGCAGCAAAAGTGATTGATACAAACAGACCAATAAGTAAAGCCCATCAATCTTTGAAAGATGGGCTAATGACTTCTAGGAATAGAGCATCAAAAGAGGCTCAATCTAAAGTTAGAATATTTACAGATAATTACTGGAATTAGGGGTTAACCTCCTGCACCAACTCCATTATAGGATCCCGCAAAGAATAAACCTACAACTAAGATTGCTGCTATACCTCCACCAGTAGCAATAAGCCATAAAGGCAATGAACCTTCAGTCCATCTTCTTTCCCATGCTATTGCTGGTCTACCATCAGGTAGTCTGTCTTTTATTCTGCCGTCAGGGGCTTTAAGGCCTTTGTTACTCATAATTAAAAATTAGTTGAAGAAATAACTGGAAAATAAAATTCCCAAAACCAAAATAAAAAGCACGCCTAAATAGAGGCTGGTGCGATTAAGTTCAACAGGAACTTTATTAGGATTTTCGTTTATTTGCATGATAAAAAGTTTACAATTTGGATTTACTAAAAAATAAAGCCAAAGAACTTCAATAATAAATAATTAATATTTGATTTTAATTAATCAAAACCAAATAAAATTATTCATCTATTGGGTTCGTAGATCTAGTTGAGCTTTAGCATCATATCTTTGTGTAACAACAGGGGCTTTTGATTCAGAAGCTTGGAAGTAGCTATCTGGTCTTGGAGTACCAAATGCATCGTAAGCTAAACCTGTATAAACAAATAAGAAGCCAGAAATGAAGATTGCTGGAAGTGTTACTGCATGAACAATCCAGTATCTGACACTGGTTATTATTTCAAAGAATGGGCGTTCACCCGTTGAACCTGCGGCCATAATATAAATTTAATACCATATGATCTTACAAGGAAAAATCCAATATCTGCGAAGAAATTTACATCTTGGTTACAGACAGTTGTTAATTGAAACTTAAACTTAATAATTTTTTAATAGCAATTTAGAAAAATTAATAAATTTACCCTTTATACCTAAGTATGAATCCTCTTTCTCCAAGAATAAAACCTTTAGTTTCATTAAGTTCATTTTTATCTAAGAATACTATTTTTATGTAGTTAGTAGGTAATTTAGAAGCTACTGGATCAGAGCGCCAAGTTTGGCCTTCATCATCACTAAAAATCAAGGTTCCATTTCCTCCTCCTGCCCAAATATATCCTTCTGGATCCCAAGCCATATCTAAATAATTATATCCATTCAAAATTGGGATTATAGGCTTTGTCCAGCTCTCTACATCATCACGATTATTATTAAATCTAATTTCAGCTCCTCTTGAGAGCATCCATAAATTTCCATCGGGTGCATATCCTATGCTTTGTACTCTCTTACTACTTGCTCTTTGATGAGCCACCCAAAGATTACTATTATTCTCAAGTGTAGAGAAAAAATTACCCAAACTGCTTACACTTACATATTTACCATCATTAGTTCTACGCAGATCTCGAATACCTCCTGATCCTGATGAATCAACAACTATAGCCTCCCATGATTCTCCACTATTAGATGTTGAGTAAATCGCACCAGCGGTAGTAGCTAGTTCAGCAGAATCTTTGCCAATTGTGGTAATAAGGAATGGTTGCCCTGGTAACTTATTTCCTAAAGATAATCTCGTCCAATTCTTACCAGAGTCAACAGAATGCATTACTAATGATGGTTGTCCAATTAACCATCCCTCATCTCCTTTGAAATCAATGTCAAGTAAACGGAAATTTTCCTCACTTGATAAGTTCAAGGATCTCTCTTCCCAATTAATTCCTCCGTCATTTGTTTCTAATATTAACCTGTTAGAACCAATCATAAAACCATGATTGTCATCAATAAAATCGACATCAAGAGCATTTGCTTGGTTTTCTAATTGGATAGGAACCCAAGGACTATTTTCTGCAGTTTTAACGGCTGAAGATGAACAGCTGCTAAGAACAAGACATAATAGTGATACAAAAATAAGATTTGTAAATCTAGATAAATTCTTTTTCATTACTTTATATTAGTGCAAAGAGTATAACGAAAGGAAACAAGCGGCAGCAAAAGCTAATCCACCAAAAATAAGTATATTTTTTTGGCCAGCAGGTAAGCTATTAAAACCAAAACCATAAACTAAATTTTCTTCAAATCCACTTGGTTTGGACTTTGGTCCAATATCTTCAAAGAAGACTTTACCAGCTCTACAAACTGGGCACCTAAATGTATTAATATCTAGAAGTTCGAATGAAGTATTCTGAGCGATACTTAATTTCTTATTACCCTCGGACGGATCATAAATATAACCACAACTTCTACATTCGAATCTATTTTGTTCTAGATTAGATGAAGTTACCTTGGTTTCAATCCCAAGAGGTACTTGAGATGAGTTTTCATTCTCATTAATCCCAACCAAATTATCATCATTTGAGGATGGTTTAATTTCTTCGCTCACAATTTACGCTTTAATCTTTAGAAACTCTAAAGGATTTTAGCTAATTCAGTGAATTTTTCAAAAAAAATTTCTTAAAATGTTTTCACTCCCAGGTTATGAATATTTCTTAGGTTTTTTGCTAATAGCAGCTGCTGTGCCAGTTTTAGCACTCGTCACCAACATAATTGTCTCGCCCAAAGGGAGAACTGGAGAGAGAAAATTAACTTACGAGTCAGGGATGGAACCAATTGGTGGCGCCTGGATACAATTTAATATTAGATATTACATGTTTGCTCTGGTTTTCGTTATATTTGATGTTGAAACAGTTTTCCTATATCCTTGGGCAGTCGCCTTTAATAGATTAGGATTACTAGCATTCATAGAAGCTCTTATTTTTATTGCGATTTTAGTCATTGCATTAGCATACGCATGGAGGAAAGGAGCATTAGAATGGAGTTAAAAAATTGAACAATTCATTATCACCAAAGGCTATAAGAGAAATTAGAGAGGGCACCTGCAATCCTCTAGGAGCTCCTCAAGTTACAACTGATTTAAGTGAAAATATAATTCTTACAAGTCTAGATGACCTACATAATTGGGCTAGACTGAGTAGTCTATGGCCATTATTATATGGAACTGCATGTTGTTTTATCGAATTTGCAGCCCTTATTGGGTCAAGATTTGATTTTGATAGATTCGGCCTAGTCCCTCGCAGTTCCCCAAGGCAAGCAGATTTGTTAATCGTAGCTGGGACAGTAACAATGAAAATGGCGCCCGCACTAGTCAGGCTTTATGAACAAATGCCTGAACCAAAATACGTTATTGCAATGGGTGCTTGCACAATAACTGGAGGTATGTTTAGCTCTGACTCAACAACCGCAGTTAGAGGAGTTGATAAATTAATACCTGTTGATTTATATCTTCCCGGATGTCCTCCAAGGCCTGAAGCTATATTTGACGCTGTTATTAAGCTAAGAAAAAAAGTTAGTAATGAAAGTGTTTTTGAAAGGAATAGATCTGAACAAACTCACAGATATTTCACAATCGAACATAATATGAATCTAGTATTTTCTGAGAATACAGGTGAATATCTTAAAAAGCAGACTGAAAAAAGTCTTGATTCATCTAAAAGCAAAGAAGTCATTGATTCTATTCAAGAAAATAATAAAGAAACTGTTTTTAAACAACAAGAGGTTTAAATGGAAACAGAAAAAGATAAATCAAAGGATGAGTTACTGGATCAAAGAGGAGAAGTTAGTAAAAAGCTTTCATCTGAAAATTTCAATAACGAATCTCTAGGAGAAGACCATATTGGGATAGAAATGATTTCTGTTGAACCTAAAGATCTTTATAGTGTTATTGCACAATTAAAATCCTATGGTTTTAATTATCTTCAATGTCAGGGAGGCTATGATGAAGGACCAGGTAAACGTCTTGTAAGTTTTTATCATTTAATATCATTAGATGATCTTAGTGATAAATTTAAAATTAAGGAAATAAGGGTAAAAGTATTCCTAAAAAGAGATTCTGATTTATCAATTCCAAGTTTATACTCTATTTTTAAGGGTAGTGATTGGCAAGAAAGAGAAACGTATGATATGTTTGGAATTAATTATTTAGATCATCCTTGTCCTAAAAGATTATTGATGCCTGAAGATTGGAGAGGTTGGCCTTTACGAAAAGATTATATTCAGCCTGACTTTTATGAATTACAAGATGCATATTAAGAAATCCTCTTTAGTCTTCTGTACATTGCGATTACTGCCCTAGCTAATCGTCGAGAATCATGCCTTAAAGTTGGTGTAATTCTTTTGGAATATAATGGTGCTTGTAAAACATAATAACCATCAGATATTAATCTCCCTTTATTACAAATAACAGGTTCTGCTCCTCTGGAGCGGTAATAATCAATCAAGGAAGATCTTTCGAACTCTCCTTGAGATAAGATTGAATTAAAAATTCTGGTATTTACTCCAAAATTTAATAATTGCCTTTCTATAGATTTGATATGTTGGAGGACATCAAGTCCATCAGTTTCTCCAGGTTGAGTCATCAAATTACTTATGTAAATTTTTGGTGATTCATTTTTTAATAACGCTTCAACGATTTCAGGAACAAGTAAATTTGGTAATAAAGAAGTAAAAAGACTACCTGGACCTAAAACAATTAAATCTGCCTCTCTAATTGATTCAATCGCTGCTGGCAAAGCTGGTGGATTTTCTGGTATGCATCCTATTCTATTTATTGGTATTTTAGATTTGCTTATTAGACTCTCTCCAAATATTTTTTCACCCGTATCTAGTTCTGCCCACAACATAACATCTATTCCAGTTGCAGGAATAACCTGACCTTGCACCGATAAAACTTTACTAGAGGCCTGTACTGCTTTTTCTAAACTACCAGTTATTGTTGTCAAAGCCGATAAGAATAGATTCCCGAAAGTATGGCCTTCTAAACCATCCCCACGAGAAAATCTATATTGAAATAATCTAGTAAGCATTGGTTCTTCATTAGATAAAGCAGCTAAACAATTTCTTATATCACCAGGAGGTTGAACACCTAATTGCTTTCTTAGAACTCCGCTACTACCGCCATCATCAGTAACTGTAACGATTGCTGAAATATTGCTACTGTAGTTTTTTAATCCTTTTAAAAGAGTAGATAAACCCGTGCCACCTCCAATAGCAACTATATTTGGACCTTTACTTAATTTACTTTTAACTCTAAGTGCATCAACCAAAAATGTATCTTTTTGAGGAACTAAAGCTTTTTGGATAGAATTTATGCTTCTATTTTGACCTACTCCAATTAATAAAATACCTATAAATAAAATTATTGGACCTAGTAAAGAAATTGGCAATATGCTTGTAATACTATTCATTACCCAAAAAAAGATCTCAATTAACCAATAAAGAGGGCCTAGGTTTGTCCATATAGCTATACCTAAAAGAGATGTAATTACTCCTACCCCAGAGGTAATCATCCATCTTTTTATGACAAGTCCAGGTAATAACCAACTAAGAATCCGCAAAAAGCGATTCATTATTTCATAATTTGATTTTCTTATTCCCGAAATAGTCCTTTTAAATTTTTTCCTTTTTCTTTTTTTCTCTATTTTCATCAATCCTAGGATTTCTTAATACATTAGATTTATAATTAAATGATAAATCAAATAAAATACTACTTTCCTAATTCTTCAATAAAGGCAATATATAAAGTATATTAATTTTATTTTATAAAAATTTTTAGTTTTGAAAAAAAACATTCCCGCCATTGATGCTAGAGATCTCTCTATGGTCTGGGGAAAACTTAATGTACTTAAAAAAATTAATTTATTAGTTAACTCTGGAGAGAGATTGGCAATTGTAGGACCATCTGGTACTGGTAAATCAACGATATTAAAGATTTTTGCTGGACTAATATTACCGACAAGTGGCACTTTAAAAATATTCGGTGAAGAACAAAGTTATTTAAGGTTAGATCAAAATAATCCCCCTGATGTAAGATTAGTTTTTCAAAACCCGGCTTTGCTCGGCTCATTGACTATAGAAGAAAATGTAGGGTTTATTTTAAATAGGAATAAAAACATTCCTAAAAAGTATATAAAAGCTCAAGTAAATGAATGTTTAGAGGCGGTTGGTTTATTTGATGTTTCACAAAAACTTCCAAATGAACTAAGTGGTGGAATGCAAAAAAGAGTTAGTTTTGCAAGGGCTTTAATAAGTGAGCCAAAAGATAATAAAGAGAATAGACCTTTACTTTTGTTTGATGAACCTACTGCTGGTCTTGATCCAATAGCATCATCTCGTATTGAGGATTTAATAAATAAAACAAACAATAAAGTCAAAGGATCCTCTATTGTTGTGAGCCATGTTCTTAGTACTATAGAGAGAACATCTACAAAAGTCCTAATGCTATATGGCGGACAATTTCGCTGGGAAGGTTCAATTTATGATTTCAAAAATAGTAACGATCCATATGTTTGCCAATTTAGGGAAGGTAGACTTGATGGTCCAATGCAACCAAAAGAGATTTAATTATTATGCGTAGAAGTCTTAGAGATTCAATAGTTGGTTTTTCTTTGGTCGGAGGGCTAATTATTTTTACATCCTTTTCTTTTTGGTTGAGAGGAATAAAATTATCTTCAAAAGATTGGTTCATTTTTGCAGATTTTACTAATGCAAGTGGACTATCAAAGAAATCTCCAGTCACATATAGAGGGATTATTGTTGGATCTATTGAAGATTTAATTTTTACTAATGACTCTATTAAAGCCAAAATTGTCATTAATAATCCTGAAATCATACTTGCCAAGCCAGCTTTTGCAAAAGTAGTTACAAATTCATTCTTAGGAGGAGATGTACAAGTCGCTTTAGAGACAAGTGAAGCGAATTTACCAAAAAACATTGAAAAAGCTACTTCAAAATCATGTAATAAAGACTTAATAGTTTGTGAAGGAGATACAATTAAAGGGAAAAAATTATCAAGTTTATCTAATATTACTAATAGAATTAATCAGCTATTAAAAGTCTCTAATCAGGAAAATTTAGTTGAGAATATTATGAATTCAATTGAGCAATTTGATAAAACTCAATTAAATCTTGATGAATTAATTTACCTTTCAAAAGAAGAAATTATTAGAGTCAAACCTTTGCTAAACGATCTTACGATTGCAGCAGGACATCTCAATAAGATATTAGCAACATTGAATGATGCAGAAACTCTTGAAGACATTAAATTAACCCTAGAAGCATCTAGCTCAATTTCTCAAAAAATAAATTTAATAGCTGATGACTTTGAATTATTAATGAGAGACCAGGAACTTACTAGTGCCTTAAGAGATTTAGCGATTGGACTTTCTAAATTTTTAAATGAAATATATCCCTAGGTAAGATTAGATTTCGTTAATTGCATTTAAAGCCATGGCAGCAATTGCTTGATCAGTCGCTTTTGGAAGCTGAACATATTTTCCTTGTGCCGCATCTGCTAATTCTTTCCCAAATCCACTTGCAATAAATTTACGTTCAGTATCAATAATTAAGAGTTTAATTCCTAAGCTTGGATAATTAGAGGCGACACTTAATACTTCTTCTTTTAAATTGACAGCTTCGGTGTCTTCCTCTTTAGATTGACCTAAAGAGACTCCTAAGGGGACATTACCTCTCCCATCGGTTATTCCAACTACTATTGCTTGACCAATATCACCAGTAGCAATTGCATTTTTAGCAACTCTAGCTGCTTGCGTCAAACCATGCGCCAAAGGAGAACCTCCTCCACAAGGCATTGTTTCTAGACGTCGTTTCGCAGCAGTAATTGATCTGGTAGGTGGCAAAAGAATTTCTGCTTGATTACCTCGAAACGGTATTAAAGATACCTCATCTCTATTCTCATAAGCTTCTGTTAGAAGTCTTATAACAGCTCCTTTAGCACTTTGCATTCTATTTAGAGCCATTGATCCGCTTGCATCTACAAGAAAGATAACTAAGGCTCCTGATTTCTTTTGCAATAACTTTGCTCTAAAATCACTTTCCTCAACGATTATCTTTTTATCAGGATTTTTTAGCCTTCTAGATTTTTGATAAGGTGCTGCGGCCCTTAGTGTTGCGTCCACAGCAATTCGAGTTAATTTACCTCGAGGGATGATAGGTTTGACATATCTACCCCTAGACTGACTTAATATTACTGATCTGTTCCCACTACTTGATGCTTTGGATTTTGCAGAAGAGAAAAGCAGTAAGTCAGGATCTACAGCGCATGCTTCAGGATCTAAGATAAATTCTTCAGGAACATCAGGAGTAGATTCTTCATCACCCTCTGATTCTTCTTCCGGATTGTCTTCATTGGAATCAGATTGTTCATCATTAGAATCCTCCTGATTCTGAGGAGGTGGTGGTGGAGTTTGGTCTTCAGGAGGAGGGGGCTGCATCTCATCATCCTCTTCGGGAGGCAATTGCTGAGATCTTGGAATAATTACTAATCTAACGGCCACTTTAAGATCCTCAGAATTTACAGAATCGCTTCCTCTTAAGGCGGCATTAGCTTTTGCGACCTTAACTGCAAATAATTCTGATCTATGACCTTCAATACCTCCTCTAAGAGCTTCGTTTACTAAATAGCTTATTTGCTCCTTACTTATACACACATCTGGCAACCACTGCCTCGCTAAAATTAATTGTGTTGATAAACTTTCCGTTTCTTCAGACCACTTTTCAGAAAACTTGATATTGTCCTCAGCATGCATCAAAACAGATTTAGTAATCTCAACTCTTTGATTATTATCTATTGATTGGTTAGCAGAAAGTACTATTGCAAATCTGTCTAGGACATGATCTCTTAAAACGCCCTCTTCGGGATTATAAGTAGCAATTAAGAGTGATTTACATGGGTGAGAAAGACTCAAACCATCCCTTTCAACATAATTTTGTTCCCTACCAGTCGCTTCAAGAACTAGATTTACAATTCCATCATCTAATAAATTTATATCATCAATATATAAAACACCTCTGTGGGCATCGGCTAAAACCCCAGGCTGAAAAACTTGTTCACCTGAATTTAAGGAACTTGCAACATCAATAGAACCAACTAATCGATCCTCTGTTATGCCAATAGGGACTTGAACAAAAGGAGCAGGTACAACTTTTGTTGATATGGATTCTTTTAATTCATTGTCATCTTTGAAATTAATATTTTCACATAACTTTAAAAGCCCTTCATCCCATTCTTCTGGTTGGCTGGGATCAAGATTTCTACTGATAGCCCTGAAATTAACTGTATTTAGTTTTAAATTTTTTAATGTTGTTTCACTATCAAGGATCTCAATTGGGGGAATTAATGCATGTAAGCCTCGAGCCAATACAGATTTCCCAGTTCCTCTTCCGCCTGCAATTATCACACCACCTAAGCTTGGATCTACTGCTGCCAATAAAAGTGATAACTTTAATAGATTATGTCCTGTTATTGCAGCGAGTGGAAATGACCCAGATGAATCTCTCTTACTCATTAACTCCTTAATATTTGATGTAGATTTCACCTCTTGTTCCAAAGTCAATTTTTAAATGCCTGATATAGAATTTATCCAATAAAATTAAAATTTATAGTGGAATTATCAAATCTTAATATCAAAAATGGCTTATGTATATCATTAGGATCAAATATTGATAGCAAATTTGGTACCCCTGTTAATTCATTAATTGAATCAAAATGCAGGATTGAAAAGATAATTAATAATTTAATTAATTTAAATCATGCAGGCCAATTAGAAAAAAATTTACTTAAGAAAATCTGTAATTGGTCTTCTCTTTACAAAACAAGTCCTTTAGGAGTCATTGGGAAACAACCTGACTATATTAATTGTTTATTATTAGTCAAAGGAGATTTACTGCCTCCTTCTTCGATTGAACAAGCAAGATTCCTCCTAAAAGAATTTCAAAATGTAGAAAAAGAATTCGGAAGAAATAAATCATTGGAAGATGAAAGATGGCTTCCAAGACCACTTGATATAGATATTTTATGGTGGGATAATTTATATATTAATGATGATGATTTCAAAATTCCTCATCCAAGATTTCAAAATCGTAATTTTGTAATTTCTCCCTTAGCAGAGGTACTAAGTATTACGCAGAAAATAGAAAAATTAAATGTTCAAAATTGGGTATTGAATTAATGTCCATTTGCGCAAAATAATTGTTAGGGTAAGTTTATTTAATGAAAATGCAGAATAATCATTTAATAAAAAAACCTATTTTTAAAGAAAAGATATCTGAATTAAAAACAAAAAAATTTAGCTTTGAGATAAACAGAATTGAACTACCAAATGGACATGAAGGTGAATATGGAAGTATAAAATTCCCAAACGCGGCATTAGCCGTTCCTATAACAAGCGAAAATAAAGTTATCCTTCTTCGTCAATATAGATTTGCTATTTCACGATATTTACTTGAGTTTCCTGCGGGGACTTTAGAAACAGGAGAGACACCAATCAATTCAATAAAAAGAGAAATACAAGAAGAGGCTGGATATAAAGCAGATGATTGGTGTAAATTAGGAACTTTGGTTAATGCTCCAGGATATTCAGATGAGGTAATTCATCTATTCCTTGCCCGCAAATTACATAAATTAGATATTGAGGTAGAAGGTGATTTAGATGAAGATATTGAAGTACTTACTTTCTATCCTGATGAACTAGATAATTTAATTGCTAGTGGGCAAGAAATTTTAGATGCAAAAACTATCACAGCATGGTTTAGAGCCAAACAATTTTTAAATATCTAATGGAACATCCAAGAATTCTTTTATGGTATAGAAAAGATCTTAGAGTTAATGATAATCAAGCTCTAGCTAGTGCATTTGCTTTATCAAAAGCAATAACTTCAATTTATATTTTTGATGAAATGTACCCTTATGATTTTAACTCAAAATCACGTTCGTGGTTTTTAAGTGAAAGTTTAAAAGAATTAAATGAAAAGTGGGAAAAGGCAGGTAGTAGATTACTTATTGAAAAAGGTTCACCAATAGATTTAATTCCTTCTATAGCAAAAAAAATAAATGCTAGATATTTATTTTGGAATAAATCAATTGAACCTTACGAAATCCAAAGAGATGAGAAGATTAAAGCTGATTTAAAAAACTCAAATATTCAGATTATTGATTTATGGGATCATTTATTAATTAATCCCGCAGAAATTTCTACTGGAAGTAAAACACCATACACGGTCTATGGACCTTTTTTTAAAAAGTTCAAAGCTCAAATGGATATAGTAAATTTTGAAAAAGATAAGGATTTCAGATTTGAAAAATTAAAAGATTTAGATAATGAATTAATAGAGAGTAAATTAGTATCAAAATCAAAAAAAATACTTAATGAATTTCTTGAAAATATTAATTTTTCAGGCATGGAAATTTGCCCATGTAGACCTGGTGAAATTGGTGCAGAAAAATTATTGGAAAGTTTTTCTTCATCAAATAAAATCACCTCTTATCACTTAGCTAGAAACTTCCCATCAGAAGATGGAACTTCATATTTAAGTGGCTCATTAAGATTTGGGACAATTAGTATAAGAAGTCTTTGGAAAAAGACTTTGCAATTAAATTTAATAGATGAAGATACTAAAAAAAACCAATCAATAGAAACATGGCAAAAAGAACTTGCTTGGCGAGAATTTTATCAACATTGCTTATTTCATTACCCAGAATTAGAAAAAGGACCTTATAGAGAGAAATGGAATAATTTCCCATGGAACGATAATCAAGAATGGTTTAATCGTTGGTCTGAGGGTCAAACTGGTGTCCCAATAATTGATGCTTCGATGAGACAGTTAAATCAAAGTGGTTGGATGCATAACAGATGTCGTATGATTGTTGCTTCATTTTTAGTTAAAGATCTTATTTGTAACTGGAAATTAGGAGAAAAAAAATTTATGGAACTTTTAGTTGATGGGGATCTTGCAGCTAATAATGGAGGTTGGCAATGGAGTGCTAGCAGTGGAATGGATCCTAAACCATTAAGAATTTTTAACCCTTATACCCAAACTAAAAAATTCGATCCTCTCTGCAAATATATTAAATTTTGGATTCCTGAATTATCTGGTATTAATAATTCAGAATTAATAAATGGTGAAATATCAAAACTAGAAAAAATTAACTACCCAAGTCCAATTGTTTCTCATAACGTTCAGCAAAGAATTTTTAAAACGCTATATGCAACTATTTAAATAATATTTAAGTAATCATTTATTATTAAGTTCAAATTCTCTACAACATAGGTTTGTTCATCGTATGTAATTTCTGGAAACATAGGTAAACTAAGAACTTCTGTGCATATTTTCTCAGTCTCTAAAAGTTCTTCTCTTCTAAATAAAGTATTTCGATAAGCTTTTTGAGAATGAATAGGGATAGGATAATAAATAATAGTATTTATTCCCTTTTTTAAAAGATGATATTTCAAGAAATTCCTAAGAGATTTTTTCTTGTCCATATTTGTCTCAAATAAATCTTGGGGATTATCTTTAATTGAGAAAGTATCACTTTTAAATCTTATTACAAATTGATTCCATGTATGAGAAGCAAATTTAGTATTGGTTTCTGGGAGGAAAAGAAAGTCATTTTTTTTGATTAAATTTAAGTAATTATTAGCAACTTTTTTTCTCGATTCAATCCATTTAGATATTGACTTTAACTTAACATTCAGAATCGCTGCTTGAATCGTATCTAGCCTACTATTATAACCAATTTGATTATGAGTATATCTTTCAGGACTGCCATGTACTGCTAATTCTCTAATTTTTTGAGCTAAAAAAGCATCAGATGTTGTCACTGCTCCTCCATCACCAGCTGCACCAAGATTTTTTGTTGGGAAGAAACTAAAGCAGCCAATATCCCCTATACTCCCTACTTTTTGTCCATCCCATGCTGTACATGTAGCCTGAGCACAATCTTCAATAATTTTGAGTTTAAATTTTTGAGCAATTGTCTTAATGACTGACATATCAACAGAATTTCCAAATAAGTGAACTGGCATTATTGCTTTAGTTCTAGAATTAATTTTTTTCTCA
Organism: uncultured Prochlorococcus sp.; assembly: GCA_902624105.1. Classification (GTDB taxonomy): domain Bacteria; phylum Cyanobacteriota; class Cyanobacteriia; order PCC-6307; family Cyanobiaceae; genus Prochlorococcus_A. The sequence continues at coordinate 41,606 of CACNWH010000002.1, forward strand.
ATATTTTTTGAATCTAGCAAGAAAGTATTGGGATTTATATCCACAAAAACCGGCTTAGCTCCAACATTGCTTATTGCCTCCGCCGTAGCAAAAAAGCTAAAAGATGAAGTAATAACTTCATCACCTTCGCCTATGTCTAAGGCTCTTAGAGCAAGAATTAAGGCGTCAGTACCACTATTACAACCAACAGCATATTTTGTACCTATCAATGATGAAAAAGAATATTCAAATTGCTTAATTACATCTCCGCCAATAAACTGGCCTCCTTTTAATACCTTTAAAACTTCTTTTTCAATATCAGAACCTATTTCTAAATATTGTCTTTCTAAAGTGAATGGAGGTACTTGCATAGTATTTATCTTAACCTTAAACTTTTTTATACGAGATAAACAGTTTTTACTTAAACCATTCAGGCTCATTTCCAGGTGTCCATTTTATGTTACATCCTAATGAGGGAAGCTGTTTTGACGGATAATCTTTATCAAAAATCATTGCTTTGGCTGCAGAGATCAAATCATCTCCCGTTACGGGAACATTATTAGAAGGTCTACTATTATCGAGTTGACCATGATAAAAAAGAGAAAAATTTCTATTACCTTTATTAGTGAAAAGATAAAAATCTGGGGTACAAGCAGCTTTTAATTGCTTTGCAAAGCTTTGATCCTCATCAAATAAATATGGAAAACTCCATCCATTTATTTCAGCTTGATTTTTTAAATTCTCTGGAGAATCTCCAGGATGAGTCTTGATATTATTACTTGAGATTGCAATAGTTTGGATATCATTTTCAATATCTTTTATTATTTTTGAGATATGAGTTTCAACATGCTTAACGAATGGGCAATGAGCGCAAATAAACATTACGAATAAATGTCTTTCGTCCAAATGTGAAAAATCAAATTTTTTATATTCTTTTAAATTAACATTAAGCATTTCAGCATTAGGTAATGAACTACCCAACTCGATAAACATTGAATTAGTTTTAACCATTGTTTATGAACAAACTATATAGTTGAAGAATATTGTATATTTTTGATTAATGTATTAACAAGTCCCCTTTTTGTAGGAGAATAGTATAAATAATTAATAAAATGCTTCTTGATTTAACCGGAAAAAAAATCCTTGTTACTGGTATCGCTAATAACAGATCAATCGCATGGGGTATAGCACAACAGTTATCCAAAGCTGGAGCTGAGTTAGGTATAACCTACCTGCCTGATGAAAAAGGTAGATTTGAATCTAAAGTCAGAGAGTTAACAAGTGATTTAAATCCTTCATTATTTTTACCATTAGATGTTCAAAACACATCTCAAATTGAAGAAGTATTTGAAAATGTCAAGAATAAATGGGGAGAAATCGATGGACTAGTTCATTGTTTAGCTTTCGCTGGGCGTGATGAATTAATTGGTGATTACAGTAATACTTCATCAGAAGGATTTGATAGAGCACTTAATATAAGTGCTTATTCGCTTGCACCTTTATGCAAATATGCGAAACCCTTATTCAGTAAAGGAGCAGGCGTAGTTTCATTAACTTATCTAGGTTCTGAAAGAGCTATTCCTAACTATAACGTCATGGGAGTTGCAAAAGCTGCATTAGAGGCATCAGTCAGGTACCTCTCCGCAGAGCTAGGGCCTGAAAAGCAAATCAGAGTTAATGCTATAAGTGCGGGTCCTATAAGAACTCTTGCAAGTTCTGCAATTGGTGGAATCTTAGATATGATTCATAATGTTGAAGAGAAAGCACCCTTAAGAAGAACAGTTACTCAAACAGAGGTAGGAAATACAGCAGCATTCTTATTAAGCGATCTTTCTAGTGGTATTTCGGGTCAAACTATTTACGTTGATGCAGGTTATTGCATTAATGGTATGTAGAGAAAAAATTTTTAAATTTTATGTCAGATATAAGACAAGCAGAAATTCAAAGGAAGACAAACGAAACTGAAATAAGTGTTTTTCTAAATGTAGATGGCACTGGTATCTCCGATATCAATACAGGAGTTCCTTTCCTTGATCATATGTTGCATCAAATTTCTAGTCATGGATTATTTGATTTAAAAATTAAAGCCATTGGAGATCTTGAAATAGATGATCATCATACAAATGAAGATGTTGGTATTGCACTAGGCAAAGCTTTTGCAAAATCTCTTGGGGATAGAAAAGGTATTAATAGATTTGGACATTTTTTAGCTCCTCTTGATGAGGCATTAATACAGGTGACTTTAGATTGCTCAGGTCGGCCTCATTTGTCATATAACCTTCAAATGCAATCCTCCAGAATTGGAACCTACGATACAGAATTAGTGAGAGAGTTTTTCATCGCCTTTGTCAATAGTAGTGGAATCACATTACATATAAATCAAATTCAAGGTGTTAACGCACATCATATTGTTGAAGCAAGTTTCAAAGCATTTTCTAGAGCCATGAGAATGGCGACTGAGATAGATGAAAGACGATCAGGATCCGTACCAAGTAGTAAAGGTATGCTTGAAAGAGAACAAGATTAAAAATAGAAATGATCCACAATTTTTAACATTATTCGCGAAAATAAAAATAACTATTGATAAACCGTGACAAGCTTACAAGAAAAAAATATTCTAAATAATCAAGTTTTTGATAAAGCTGATTGGTCAAGCGCTTATCAAAATGTTGAAGTTGAGTTAGAAAATAAATCTTTAATTATTTCAAAGGGTAATATAATCCCTGAATTAAATGGAACATTATTTAGAAATGGTCCAGGCATTCTTGAAAGAAATGGTCAATGGTTACATCATCCTTTTGATGGGGATGGTATGATCACTGCAATTAAATTTAAAAATGGGAAAGCTTCTTTTACTAATAAATTTGTAAAAACTGAAGGGTTCTTAAAAGAACAGGAAGTTGACAAATTTATTTATAGAGGAGTATTTGGAACTCAAAGAAAGGGCGGAGTTATTAATAATGCTTTTAACCTAAATCTAAAAAATATAGCCAATACTCATGTTATTAAATTAGGAGATGAACTATTAGCTTTATGGGAAGCAGCTGGACCTCATTCACTAGATCCTAATAATCTGGAAACTAATGGATTAACAACACTTAAAGGTGTACTTAAAAAGAATGAGGCATTTAGTGCACATCCAAAGATAGATTTTAATTCCAATTCAGCAGATGAAGTTTTGATAACTTTTGGAGTACAAACAGGACCGACCAGTACCATCAGATTAATGGAATTTTCAAATTCTGGGAAAACTTCAGGGCAAATTTTATTTGACAGGAAAGATAAACTTAAAGGCTTTGCATTCCTTCATGATTTCGCCATAACTACTAATTGGGCAATCTTTCTGCAAAATGCTATAGACTTTAATCCTCTACCATTTGTGATCGGTCAGAAAGGTGCAGCACAATGTTTGAAGTCAAACCCTAAAAAAACAGCCAAATTTTTCATCGTGCCAAGAGACAGTGGACTCTTCAGAGGTCAACCTCCTATTATCATAGACGCGCCTAAAGGATTTGTTTTTCACCATGTAAATGCTTATGAGAATGATTCGAATATTATTTTAGATAGCATTTTCTATGATGATTTCCCTTCAGTCGGTCCTGATGAAGATTTTAGAGATATTGATTTTGATAGTTATCCCGCAGGCAAATTAAAAAGATCACTTATTGATCTAAAAGGTAAAAGTTCTAAATTGGTAAGTATTAGTGATCAAACTTGTGAATTCGCAGTCGTTAACCCTAATTATCTAGGAATTAAATCAAACTATAGCTGGATGGCATGCACAGAGAGGAAGACAGGAAATGCACCATTACAAGCGATAAAAAAAATAAATCTTGAAACTAAAGAAGAATTATTTTGGTCTGCTGCTCCAAAAGGTTTTGTCAGCGAACCCATAATGGTGCCTAAAGAAGGTAGTAAATATGAAGATGAAGGTTATTTGTTAATACTTATCTGGAATGGATCCAGGAGAGGAAGTGATTTAATAATTTTAGATTCTACTAATCTTGAAGAGCTAGTTACATATGAATTACCGATTAACATTCCACATGGTTTACATGGATCATGGGCGAATGAAAAATTAATTTAATAATCTGGAAAAATCTTTTTAAGTTCAGGAATTAATTTAGCGATAGCCTTCCCTCTATGGCTTAAATTATCTTTAATATCATTTGGCATCTCAGCAAAAGTTAATCGACTTGATTGTTCTTCAAATATTGGATCGTATCCAAATCCATTTGTACCTCTAGTATTTGACAATATAGTTCCAAAACATTTTTCTTCAATATCTAATATTATTTCTCCTTCAGGAGTCGCGACGCAAACATTTGCGACAAAATATGCATTACGATTATCAATACCTTCAAGCTCACTCAATACTCTCTTAATCCTATCCCTATCATTATCTGCATATCTTGATGAATAAATACCAGGACTACCATTTAGAGCCTCTATACATAAACCTGAATCATCTGCAATTGCAAAATTATTCAACTTTCTTGATACTTCGCATGCTTTTTTTGCAGCATTTTCTTTAAAAGTTTTACCTGATTCAACAACATCTATTGAGTCAGGTTGTAAAGCTAATTGACAATTAACATCTGAGAGTAATTCTTTATATTCACTAATTTTTCCTAAATTTTTACTTGCGAGATATAGAATTTTTTTCATTTATTTATTCGTTATTAATAAATTCTTTACTCCATTTTAAAGTTTTATCAAGCAAATCTTTTGAAGGGGCTTCACAATACAATCTCAACAGCGGTTCTGTTCCAGAGAATCTGAAAAGTATCCAAAAATTATTTTCAAGTCGTATTTTTATACCATCAGTCATAGAAACATTTTTAACTAAATAATTACAAATATCATTAGGTATATTATTAGTTATAAACTTTTTTAGATTATTTTTTTTATTATTATCCGTAAAAGGTAAATCAATTCTTTCATAAAAACTTGGACCAAATTCTTTTTTTATTTCATCAAGGGATTCAAATAAATATTTTGATTGTTCGGCAATGCCATTTAATAAATTCATAGCAGCATATAAACCATCTCTCTCTGGCAAATATTCACCAAAACCTACTCCTCCCGATTCTTCTCCACCAATAAATATTTCTTCATTAATCATTTTTTCTGCAATAAATTTAAAACCTACAGGTAACTCAATTACTTTCCGATTTTGTTTTTTTGATATGTTCGTAATAATGTCCGATCCGCTTACAGTTTTCAAGACAGGATTTGAAGTCTTATTTTTTAAACCAAGATAAGAAATAAAATATGGAAGTAGTTTTTGAGTACTACAATATCTACCCAACTCATCAATTACAGCAATTCTATCGCCATCACCATCAAAAACTATACCTAAAGTTTTTGTATCATTAATGGCTTCTTTCTTTAGGATTTTTTTTAAATTATCAATATAATTTTCTAAAGGTTCTGGTGGATGTCCTCCGAAGTATGGGTCATTATTTTCTCTAATACCTTGAACGATATCTGATCCATTACCTTTAAAGAGAATATCCAAACTATTAGAAGCTGAACCATGCATTGAATCAAAAAATACTTTTATTTTCATCTCTTTGAATTTATTCAAAATAAATTGAGTATTAAATTTGGAGGAGATTCCTTCTAAATAGAATCTCTTTATATCGATCTCTTCATATTTATTACTTCCAGGCTCGATAGTATTTTGTAATTTAATTCTCTTTTCTACCGCTTCCGTAAAAGATGAATTCACAGAGGCTCCTTGGAAATTTTTGATTTTCAAACCGAGCCAATCACTTGGATTATGACTTGCAGTAATTATCAAAGAGCCAAGTAAATTCATTTCTTTCGCATAAAAACTGCATGCAGGAGTTGTTACATAGCTAGTCGATAAGATCGGCTGAAGACCACAAGCATTAACATATGGAATTATTGCTTTCGCTAAGTGGTTAGCCATAAATCTTCTATCAAAACCTATTAAAACCTTTTTGGATAAAAGCTTATTGTAATATTGATAATTTAATTCTTGGCAAGACGCAACCGTTACTTTGATTAAATTTTCTAAAGTAAAATCAAAAGCTAACCTGCCTCTCCAGCCATCAGTACCAAATTTAATTAATCGGTAATTATCTTGATGCAAAGTGTTAAAGACCTCTCAAGTATATAAATATATATTAATTTATGTAGTATGAATATAAGCCGACTAGGAAATTTTTGAATAATTTATTACTTAAAAGTTATTTAAGATGCAAAAGAAAGGCTTGGCTTGATTTATGGGGTGAAAAATCACTAAAAACTTGGTCTGCTCAACAATCAATTAATGTAATAACTGAATTTAATAATTTTAATCAATTTACTAATGGAGATTTGTTCAAAGGAAGAAAAGCATGTGAAAAGGGTGTAAAAGGAGTAATAGGAATAAAAATTAGAGATAAATTAAAAAATGATTTAAAAATTGAGCTCAATCCATCTTTATTAATAAGAACTAATGGAGATAGTATTTGGGGTAAATATAAATATTTGCCTGCCGTTTCAAAATTAGGGCGAAGAACAACGAGAGAACATCAATTAGATTTAGCGTTATGTTCAATTTTTATAGAAAAATTTCAAAAAGCCAAGATAGAATATGGCTTGGTGATATCAAGCCAAAATAATAAAATTTATACTGAAAAAATCTTCATAAATAAAAAATTAAGAGATAAAGCAATAAATCTTTTTTTTGAATTAAATGAATCATTAAAGTATAAAATTCCCAAAATCACGGAAAACAGAAAAAAATGCTCAATATGTTCTTGGAAAAAATTCTGCGATAAAGAAGCTGAATCTAATGGTTTTTTAACCGACATTGATGGAATTGGTAGTAAAACAGCTCAATCATTAAACAATGTTGGAATAAATGATGTTAAGCAATTAGCATCTTGTGATAAATCTAAATTAAAAAATAGATTATCTATTAGTGATGAAAATGAATTTAAGAAATTCAATCAAATAATTAGTCAATCAAAATCTTATTTATCAGGATTACCAATACATCGCAAGTCTCACAAAGATTTATTGGATTTATTTAAGAAACTAAAACAAGGTTTTTATGTATTTGATATCGAATCAAATCCTGACGAAAATCATAACTTTTTATATGGATTACTTTCAGTAGAAAATGTATATGACCAAACTGAAAATTTTACTTATGAACCCATATTGAATCTGATCAATAAAAATAAATATAATATTGAGATTTTCAAACAATTAAATTCAAGAAATAGTTGGCCAATATTACACTTTGGAGAAACAGAAAAAATAACAATGATAAAAATGGCAAAAATTATTAATTTAAATAAACTTGAAATCGATTCTTTAGAGTCAAGATTTATAGATTTACATTTACTTATTAGAAACTCATGGATCCTCCCAATCAAAAATTACAGTCTAAAAACAGTTGCAAATTGGGTAGGCTTTGATTGGAGTCAAAAAAATATTAGCGGATCTAAAGCTTTATATTGGTGGATTCAATATAGCTATACGAAAGAAAATTCTTTTTTAGAAAAAATCATTAAATATAACAAAGATGATTGTTTAGCAACATTAGCAATAACTAAATGGCACATAGATAATGCTTATAAGTTTCTAAAAGAAATCTGATCCTATTGATTTTTCAACTTTTATTGATCCTAATTCCTCATTAAAAAAATATTTTAATTGGTTTAAATAATTCTTTTTCATCATAGCTAAACCAATTACTTTCTTAGAGCTAAGAGATAAATAACTAGTTATAGTTCCAGTTATTGATTCTTTATTCTCATTTAAATAAATTTTTTTATCGTTTAATTCAAAATTTTTATTAATGATACTAGCTGACCAAACTCTAATTTCCTGCCTTAAAGATGATATCCTTTTCAATCTTGCCATTGTTTCCTGACCAAGATAACAGCCTTTATTGAAATCAACTAAATCATGTAAACCTAATTCAAGGGGATTAGTTTCACCATCGATTTCAGAATTTAATCTTGGTATAGCCTGCAATATTTTCAACACTTCAAGATTACTTGATTGTAATAATTCTATTTTATTATCTAGACAATATTTTTTAGGATCATTATTGATAAAAATTTTTGGTTCAAATTTTCTCCAGGGTTGATCCTTCTCTAATTCCTGCAATCTAAAAATAGGAAACTTATCACTCAAGCAAACCTTATCAGTGGGGAAAATCATATTCTCGAAGAAATCTTTAATTTCTCTAATATTGCCTTCAAGATTAATAAGTAGTAATTTATCTTTGTAGATATGAATTTCTAGCAATGCTCTTAAAATACCTTTCGGATTAAGCCAGCATGCTTGTATAAAAGGAACATCCAGATTCATATTATTTGTTGTAATTCCATTTAGAAATCTTTTAGAGTCTTCTCCCTCGACATAAAAGGATTCAAATTCTTCTAACCAAAAATTTCTTTTAATGTCTTTTTTAATCATCAATTAATAAAGTCTCGAATATTAAATAAACTCTTCAAAACAACATTATTTTTCCTCAACGTATCAGCACCACCCTCTTCTCTATCAATTATTGTTAAAACTTCATTAACAATATAATCATTCTCTCGCAATTTATTAATTGCTTTTAGGCAAGAACCAGCAGTTGTTACTACATCCTCTAAAACAGTTATAACAATATTACTTTCTAGTTTTGGTCCTTCTATCCCAGATTTAGTACCATAATTTTTTGCTTCTTTTCTAATTATTAAACCATCGAGAGGAATTCCCTTCTCTGCAGCTAACAAAATTACGCCACTAACTAGTGGATCTGCTCCTAAAGTTAAACCTGCGACAGCTTCAGTTTCCGAATTCATTATTTCTAAAAATAATTCGCTTATTAATTTTAAGCCATACCCATTTAAAGAAACAGGTTTGCAATTTAAATAATGGCTGCTTTGTTTACCAGAAGATAATTGAAAATTACCTTTTTTATAAGAGTTTCTTTGTAAAAGATTAAGTAAGTTTGCTTTTTTGTTATGAAAATCTGGAGTAAAATTACTCATTAATAGTACGTTAATATATTTAAAGATTAGAATAAAAAAAAGAAATCTCACAAAAGCTTACTAATTTGGTGCTTTTTGAAATATTATTTTTAGGTACTATAAAATTAGCTGCATTTTTTGATGTACTCATTTGGGGGTGTAGCAATCTGGTGAATGCAGCGAACTCATAATTCGCCTTAGGCGAGTTCGATCCTCGCCACCCCCATTAATACTTGGCTTTGCATGAAAATAACACTTATTTTATTTTTATTAGCTTTTCCTGCTTTTTTTGCTGCCAGTGAACTTTCCGTATTATTAATAAGGCCTAGTAAGGTTTTAAGATTAATAGAAGAAAAAAAGGAGGGAGCTCATTCTATACTTAAAATTCAAAAAAGATTTAGATCATCATTAATTTCATCACAATTTGGAGTAACTATTTCACTAATAGCTATCGGCTGGCTTGGTAATGGACTGGCTAGAGACCTATGGCAAGATAATTCATATAAAACTAGATTTTTAGATCTTACTCTATTTTTAATAATTGTTTTCGTTTCGACACTTATTTCTGGCCTAATCCCAAAAGCAATTGTTATCAATAATCCTGAATCAGCCGCTTTAAAATTAACAACAATTTTTGAAGCTGTAAGGAAAGGAATGAAGCCTATAGTTTCAATAATTGAATTTTTTGTAAGTGCATGCTTAAGATTATTAAAATTGAACAATAAATGGGATTCACTAAATTCTGGATTATCAGCAGGAGAACTTGAAACACTGATTGAGACTAATAATGTTACTGGATTAAAACCTGATGAGAAAAATATAATCGAAGGTGTTTTTGCTTTAAAAGATACCCAGGTTAAAGAAGTTATGATCCCTAGATCTGAAATGGTTACCTTGCCGAAAGACATCACTTTTTCTGAACTTATGAAGAAAGTGGATAAATCTCGTCATGCAAGGTTCTTTGTTACTGGAGAATCTTTAGATGATGTCCTAGGGGTATTAGATTTACGTTATTTGGCAAAACCAATATCTAAAAGTCAATTAGGAGCAGACACATCCTTAGAACCTTTTCTTTTACCAGTTACAAAAGTTTTAGAGACTTGTTCTTTAGCTGAGATTTTGCCTCTAGTTAGAGATTACAATCCATTTTTACTTGTGGTAGATGAGCATGGGGGCACAGAAGGTTTAATAACAGCAGCTGATCTAACGGGAGAAATAGTTGGAGATGAAATGCAAAATAATAGTATTCATATTGATATGAAACAGTTAGATAATTCACAAAAAAAATGGTCAATTGCTGGGAAAGCAGAAATCGTTGAGATTAATAAAAAATTAGGTTGTCATATTTTAGAAGGTGAAGATTACCATACCTTAGCGGGATTTCTTTTGGATAAATTTCAAATGGTTCCAAAAATTGGAGATATTTTAAAATTTAAAAATATTAAATTTGAAATAATTTCAATGTCAGGTCCTAGAATCGATCGTGTAAAAATAAATCTTATTGATAGTAAAAGTTGACATCCTATGCATGATAATAAAAGATGAATATGGATTGTAAGATATGACACTAGACTCGTATCCAGTCAAGGTTGGAGTCATAGGTATAGGGAATATGGGATGGCATCATGCAAGAGTCCTCAGTCTATTAAAAGACGCTGATTTAATTGGAGTAGCTGATCCAAATGAGCAAAAAGGTCATTTAGCCAAAGACCAATTTGAATGCGATTGGTATAGGGATTATCATGAACTTCTATGTAAAGTCGATGCAATCTGCATAGCAGTTCCAACCCTATTGCACCATCAAGTTGGATTAGAAGCTCTTAAAGCAGGTGTGCATGTTCTTATTGAAAAGCCAATAGCGGCAAGTAGAAAGGAAGCAGCCTCATTAATAAGTGTTTCTAAAAATAAAAATTGTTTATTACAAGTTGGACATATTGAGAGGTTTAACCCTGCTTTTAGAGAATTAAATAAAATCATTAATAATGAAAAAATAGTTGTCTTAGAAGCGAGAAGACATAGTCCACATTCAGACAGAGCTAATGATGTATCAGTTGTTATGGATCTTATGATTCATGATATTGACTTGGTTTTAGAATTAGTTAATTCAAAAATAAAAAAATTATCCGCTGTTGGAGGCAAAAATAAAGAAGGTTTAATTGATTATGTAAGCGCTACACTTGTTTTTGAAAATAATGTAATCGCAAACTTAACCGCTAGCAAAATGAGTCATAAAAAGATTAGAAGTTTAAGCGCACATTGCCAAAATGGTCTTGTAGAAACTGATTTCTTAAACCATAATCTTCAAATACACAGAAAATCCAATGAATCTTATTCAGCTGAACACGGAGAACTAGTTTATAGAAATGATGGCTTTGTAGAAGAGGTCAGCACAACTTCCATTGAACCACTTTATGCTGAATTAGAGCACTTTTTAAAATGTGTACAAGGAAAAGAATCACCAGAAGTTGATGGAGAACAAGCTTCAAGAGCACTTATTATTGCAGATTATATTGAGCATGCTGTAGAGAATCCAGGAGAAAGTATTCCCTTAGGAAACTCTATTTAAACAATTAATTATTTAAAACCAACCGCAGCTTGCCATACAAATACCAAAAGAAAAAAGAATAAAGGGATTAAAGGAAGAACGTCAACTGTTGGAGCAAAAGCTTTGTAAGCTTCAGGAAGTTCAGCAAATGTATTTAAAAAAATCAACACCTTCTAGATAAATTAGTTAATTACTTTATGACATTACCACGTATGATGAGCAATGGAGGATGTTTTCCAAGGAGCGAAATCTATTGTAAAACAATTATCCTGGATTGCTTGTGAAATTGCATTAGTGAATCTCACTACATGAGATATATTATGCAAACTTATTAATGTTAAACCCAATAATTCATTATTTCTAATTAAATGATGGAGATATGCACGTGAATAATATTTACAGGTTTCACATGTACAAGTTTCATCAATTGGGCGGAAATCATCTCTAAAACGTGCGTTCCGCAAGTTCCATCTTTCATCATTAAAGAATGCAGTTCCGTGACGTCCTAATCTTGTGGGTAATACACAATCAAACAAATCAAATCCTTTTGCTATTGCCATCGAAATTTCTTTAAGAGAGCCAATCCCCATCAAATATCTTGGTTTATTAGATGGTAAAAATTTTGGAACCAAGTTTATTACATTGTGAATTTCATCTATGGACTCACCTACACTTACTCCACCTACCGCAATTCCAGGAAGATCAAATGAGCTAACAAATTTTGCACTTAACTCTCTTAACCTTGGATATTTTCCTCCTTGGACTATACCAAAAAGCGCTTGATCATTTCTTGTATGAGTTTTCACGCATCTCTCCAGCCAAAGATTCGTTCTTCGTAATGAATCCTCAATATCATTCTCAGTAGATGTATGCGGTGGACAATGATCAAAAGCCATTGATACATCAGCTCCTATGTCCATTTGGATTTCCATTACTTTTTCAGGAGAAAGGAAAATATAACTTCCATCTCTTGGATTCTTAAAGCTGACCCCCTCATCAGAAATCTTATTTAATTTTGCCAAACTGAAAACCTGATAACCTCCAGAGTCTGTAAGTACTGGTTTATGCCAATTCATAAATTTGTGAATACCACCAGATTGCTTAATGATTTTTTCTCCTGGTTGTAAATGCAAATGAAAAGTATTTGCCAAAATCATTGAGGCATCTGTAGATTCAAGTTGAGCTGAGCTCAAACCTTTTACTGTACCTAAAGTTCCAACCGGCATAAACTTTGGTGTTTTCACTAAACCATGAGGAGTTGTAAAAATACCAGTTCTCGCATTTGTGGAACCACAAAAAGAAATTGGTTTATAATCAAACACAATATTTATTAAAGTTTTGTCATTATATTTTTCTAATTTAACGTATTATTATCTAACGACATAGCTTTGAAACTCATCAAAAAGAAATTTTTAAACGACTTTGCAGGTGCTTGGATCTTCTTCACTATTTTCCCAAAGTTACCTTTAATCTATCCAAGATTTAAAAATATTGCCCAATATGCACCGTTTTTAGGAATTTTAATTGGTTATATACAAAGTCTTATATTCATAAGTTTAAAAAACAATTCATGGCCAATTTTCGCCTCTGCATCAATTTGCATAGCAAGTGGTTACTTAATAACAGGAGGAATTCATATAGATGGTTTAATGGATACATTTGATGGTTTATATGCTGGTAAAGATAAATTTATTAAGGCAATGAAAGATAGCAGGGTTGGAGCATTTGGTGTACAGTCAATTATCTTAATAACTTTAATACAATTAGCATCTTTAACGAAGATAGAAGATCAAATATTTAATGTCTTACCGATATGTTTATTTTGGGGAAGAGTATCAACACTTATCTACATAGATAAATTTAAATATTTAAACTATAAAAGAAAATATGCTAGTCACCAAAAACATTGGAGGGGAATAAATAAAGAATCACGATTATCTATTTTGTTATTAATTTTACTAGGATTTTATTATTTAATTATTAGTGATTCTTACTTGTTTATATTTAAAACACTTTTACTATTACTTATAGGTTTTATTTGCTCATGGAAGATACCAATGTTATTAGGTCATAAAACTGGAGGAGTAAATGGAGATACTTGTGGAGCGAGTATCGTATTAACTGAAACTATTATGTTATTTATTTATGCAATTGCTCTATAGGTAATTTCAAATAAAAAATATTAGTCTTTTTAAGATTTTTAATCTCATTATTAAACTGATTATCTTGGTAATTCTCGATAAGATATAAATCACCTCCAACTTTTCTAGCTAATTTTCTAGCTAAAAAAAGACCTACCCCAGTCCCATCTTTATTTTTAGAGGAAATCCCTCTATAACCTTTTCTAAAAATTTTTTTCCCTTCTTCTGCAGATATCTTCTTCCCATTATCAAATACAATTATTCCTAATTCAAAAACTGATATTCCTATTTGAGCATTTTTTTCAGTATATTTAAATGCATTCTCTAACAAATTTGCAATAATTTCAGATATTAATCTATATTTTGAATTTATTTTTATCAGTGACCAATCTGGCCATTCGATAGATTGATGCCAATCTTTACTCTGCAATTTTGCATTAGCTTTCCCTCTCTCTAAAATTGGAGTCAAAAGATCTTTTATGGTAATCTTTTCTGTCGCATTGAGATCAGGAGGTAATAAAAGTCTTTCTTCACCAATCTCAACAGATATCTGAATAGGTTTATTTAATTTTTCAAAAGATCCAATATATTCATTTATTTGTTTTTGTTCTATCAACATACTTTCAATAATTTCTAACGAATCACTATCAGGGCCAAGCTTTTTCATTAATAATTTTGCATAAGTTCTTAGTGCAGCCAAAGGATTTCTGAGTTGATGAATAATAAAACCTACTTGGCTTCTTAAATAACTTATCTCCTCATCATTTTTTTGCCTATCAATTTCTATAGAAAAACTCCTCGATAATGCAATTGAGAGAGCTTTAAGTCGAGAATCAAGCATTAATGGCCACTCTCCTCGTGTGAAATCAGTTTCTACCCTAATAACACCAAATAAAATATCTTTATCTTGTATCGGATACCATCTTCTATTCGGTGATGAAACTTTTAATTCAGGATCATCAGCGATTGGCTTAAGAGACCGTTGATTTTGAGGCCACTGACCTAAAATTTCAAAACTAGCCTTTTCCCCTTTCTTTGCAGAAGCAATATACACCACTAGATGCTTCACACCCATAAAACATCCGAAACTCTCTAATTGAGTTAAAACTAATTCTTCAAATTTATTAGAAAGTTGCATAATTTAAAAAGAAGTTAGAAAAATTTTTAAAGAAATTTTCAAAAAAAACTTGTAAAATCTGAAAAAAGTATTAAGATTGTTAGTGATGCATGACACATGTCATTCTCTCTATGAACAGATGTTCATAATAAATATGCTACATCAGAGGTTGATGGGTCCTCTATGTATTTTATAGTTGTATTTCAGTAACTAGATTGATTAGTTAATTTTCAAAATGGAAACTAATCAAAAATATTAAGAATTAATGGAGATCCCAATCAATGTCAAAAAAAAGGAAAAGAATTAGTAGAAGAAGGCTCGCTGGCCAAAGAGTAATGGCGCATGTGCCCATTTATCATATTGAGACTGGTAAGCTAAAGCCAGTAACAGCTGCGAGAAGGTTTATAGCTGAAAATAGCTTATCTGCTCCATGTGTTTTTAATGTGAGGAGAAATGAACACACAACTGATAGATTCTTTTGGGGAGAGAAAGGATTATTTAGTGCACAATATGCTGAAGAGAATCACTTTTTATTTCCTTCTCTTAAGACAGTTGTAGAAGGGATTGGCGAGGAAAAAATATTTGAAGGATTGGAACTTTCAGCAGATGACTGGGAAGAGATAGAGGAATATGAATATGCTTTTGTTTAAAATAATTCTTTAATTTTTAAACCTATAACCTCAATAAAATCTGGATGAATTGTATGTGAGCAGTTATATTCATGTAATTCATTATTTAAATTTGCGCTGTTTGCAAGTCGTGTTGAAATTTCCCTAGATGCTTTAACAGGAACTACCTCATCTTTTAAACCATGGCCAAGCAATACGGGATTATTTTTTATAGGAGCCCATTTAGGATGAGCATATCCGCTACATGCAATTACTAAGCCTAAATCCAACCTTAAGCCAGCATCGAGTGCCATAGCTCCCCCCTGAGAGAAACCTAATAATACAGTTTTTTTAAGAGAAATTTTAGTCTTATCAAACGCCTTTAATGTATCTAAAAGTTTATCTACAGCAATCTCTGCTTCATTCCAATTAGGGGGGAATAGACTATACCATTGCCTCCCAATATCATTAGGTCGTAAAGCAGGAGCTTTAAGAGAAATTAATTGAAATTCCAAACATGAATTATTAATAATTGATTTTCCTATGGGTAGAAGATCATCCGCATCAGCTCCCCAGCCATGAAGCAAAATAATCCTATGTGAGGAGTTTTGAGAGCCTATCGACACATATTCATGATGCATTAAAGATTTCATGTTTATATTCTTAAGTAATTAATATTTTTTTTAATGTCTCGTTTAGCTTTAATTAGTGTTTCAGATAAAACAAACATAATCGCTTTTTCAAGAGTTTTAGTTGAAGAATTTGGTTATAAGATTCTATCAAGTGGAGGGACAGCTAAACACCTTATGGGTGCAAATATTCCAGTCATCAAAGTTTCCGAATTTACAAATTCTCCCGAAATACTTGAGGGGAGAGTTAAAACTTTGCACCCAAAAATTCATGGGGGAATTTTAGCGAAAAGATCTAATAAAACTCATTTAAATGATATTGAGAAAAATAATATTGATTTAATTGATCTAGTAGTTGTGAATTTATATCCCTTTCAAAAAAAAATTGAAGCACAATGCAATTGGGAAGAGGCAATTGAGAATATTGATATTGGTGGCCCGTCAATGATAAGATCCGCTGCCAAAAATCATCAAGATGTTTCAATATTAGTAAATAAAAATCAATATGAAAAATTTATTGAAGAATTAAGGAAGGGAACTCTGACTAGTTCGTATAAAACAGAGTTAGCTCTCAGAGCTTTTGAACATACTACAAGTTATGACGCTTCAATTTCTAATTGGTTAGCCAAAGAAAAAACTCTACAAAGCAATATTCATATAAAAACATTCCCATTTATCAAAAATTTAAGATACGGAGAAAATCCACATCAAAAAGCCTCTTGGTATGGTTTAAATAATTTAGGTTGGAATGCCGCAAAACAATTGCAGGGAAAAGAATTAAGCTATAATAATTTACTTGATCTTGAATCTGCACTTTCAACTATCCTTGAATTTGAATATGATCAGCGACAAAACTCTTTTACAAAAACTAACGCTGCAGTAATACTAAAACATAATAATCCTTGCGGGGCAGCATTATCAGATTCTCCATCAGATGCATTCAGAAAAGCATTAGATTGTGATAGCACAAGTGCCTTTGGTGGAATTGTAGCTTTCAATAATAATGTTGATTTGGCTGCAGCAGAATTACTTTCAAACATCTTTCTTGAATGTGTTGTCGCACCTTCTTTTGATAAAGATGCCCTAGAGATCTTAAAAAATAAAAAGAACTTAAGATTACTTCAAATAAACAATGAGAATATCAATGTAGATAATAAATCTACGATTAAGTCAATCTTGGGAGGAGTTCTTGAACAAGATCTTGATAATGAAATTGATCAACTAAATGAATGGTCATACATAACAGAAACAAAACCCTCAACAGAAGAATTTAATGACTTAAGATTTTCTTGGAAAATCTGCAAGCATGTCAAATCAAATGCGATAGTAATTGCAAAAAATCAAAAAACCTTAGGGATAGGAGCAGGACAAATGAATAGAGTAGGTGCAGCTAAAATTGCTTTAGAGTCAGCCAAAAATTATTCCATTGGTGCTGTATTGGCTAGTGATGGCTTTTTCCCTTTTTCAGATTCAGTAGAGATTGCGAACCACTACGGAATTAAAGCTATTATTCAGCCAGGTGGAAGTTTAAGAGATCAAGATTCTATTGATATGTGTAATAAGTTAGGTATTTCTATGATTTTTACCAATAAAAGGCATTTCTTACATTAAGTTAATTAGTCTTAGGATAATATGTAATCTTGTTTGTTTTCCTAAATAAAGCTAATCTGCCAGGACCAGCACATAAAAAATATAAAGAAATTGCACCATAAATAAAGGATAATTCAAATGCATAATTATGACCTTCAACTACAGCGAGAGGAAATCCCTCTAAGCCTGTATCGAGCATGTGAAAATACAGAGCAAAAGCCATTGTAGAGAAGAGACCTAAAGCTGAGAGGCGTGCAAATACTCCCAATGCCAAACCCAATGGACATACCAGTTGTGTAATTGCTGCACCAAATGTCCAAATAACAGGATCTCCAGGTAAGAATGGAAAATATTTACCAACTACAAATTCTGCAAATCCTTGAGGATCTTGTAATTTTTCTAACCCATGGTGAACCATTAATAGACTAAAACCAATCCTTAAAATAAAAATTGATAATTCCCCAAGAATATTAACCTCAGGATTTCCAGAGGGATTTGCAACCACAACTTCAACCTTTTGAGGAGCTTTTGAAGAGTTCATTTTGGCTGTTGGATTTTGTTCATTGAGTGTTGTGTCTTCCATACTACAGAATTATTTGTATCATTCTAAATAATAAAGTACATCTTTAGGAAGAAATAAAAAATTTTATACCTAATTTTATTTAATTTCTAATTTGTTATCTTGATAAGCTTTTCAATTACATCAGCTACCACTTTATCTGGAGTTGAAGCGCCAGATGTAATTCCAACTGTTAGTTCTCCATCAGGAATAAAATCTTTTTTCAATACCAAATCAGACTCAAGCGGTTTATGACATATTGAATTATTTTCAACAGAAATTCTATCTGGAGTATCTATATGAAATGATTCAATATCATTAGTTATTGCTATTTCTTGTAAATGAGTAGTATTTGAAGAGTTAAAACCTCCAATTACAACTAACATATCCAAATCTTCATCAACGAGAGAAAACATTGCATCTTGCCTTTCTTCAGTTGCATCACAAATAGTATTGAATGCTAAGAAATGATCATTGAGATGAGCAGGGCCATATTTTTTTAACATCGTATTTTCAAATAATTTCCCTATTTCCTCTGTTTCACTTTTGAGCATTGTAGTTTGGTTGGCAACACCTACTCTCTCAAGATGAATATCAGGATCAAAACCATTCGAGAATGCTTTAGAGAACTTTTGTAAAAAATGCTCTCTATCTCCATTCCCAAGGATATAATTTGCGACATACTCTGCTTCTGCTAGATCAAATACAACTAGATAATTCCCTGCAAAAGATCTAGTAGCAAGAGTTTCTTCATGCTTATATTTACCATGAATAATAGAAGTAAAAGTATGTTTTTTATGCTTTTCAACTGTATGCCAAACCTTTGAGACCCAAGGACAGGTAGTATCAATAATATGACATTCTTTTTCATGTAATAATTGCATCTCTTGAACTGTCGCTCCAAAAGCTGGCAAGATTACAACATCTCCATGTGAAACAGCAGAAAAATCTTTAATACCATTTTTTGCAGAAATTATCTTAACATTCATCCTACTTAAATGATTATTTACTGAAGGATTATGAATTATTTCGTTTGTCATCCATATGGTTTCTTTTGGATAATGTCTCCTCGTTTCATATGCCATTGCTACAGCCCTCTCTACTCCCCAACAAAATCCAAATGATTTAGCTAGTTGAATTTTTAAACGTCCTTCTTGATAAGTAAAATTATTTTCTCTAATAGAAGCGATTAAATTACTCTGGTATGATTCTCCTAAAGCTTTTGCACGTTGTGTTGGCGACTCGAATCCTCTTCGGTTATATCTTCCCGAATGTTGTATAGCGTGTTTTACAGCTTGAGTATCCATGATTAAGATATTACATCATTTTGAATAAAATTAAAGAAACAAAAAAAAACCTGACATAAGTCAGGTTTTTTTTTGAAGATTTTAATGGTTACCTAGAAGCAAAGTCAGGATAAGCTTCCATTCCATGTTCACCAATATCTAAACCTTGAACTTCTTCAGATTCAGAAACTCTAATTCCACCGAATAAGCCTCCTATAACGGACCATGCAATCCAACAAGTAACCAAAGACCAAAGAGCATAAGCACCAGCACCGAGAGCTTGTACTAATAAAAGATTAATTCCTCCTCCATTGAATAAGCCAAGGCCAGAGCCATCTCCCTGTACTGCAGTACCCCAGAGACCAATAACAAGAGTCCCCCATACTCCACAAACTCCATGAACAGAGAATGCTCCAACTGGATCATCAATGCCAGCAGCATCAAGTGCTCCTACAGCAAATACAACGATAATTCCACCCACTAAACCTGCAAACCAGGATCCAGTCAAAGTCATATCGCCACAACCAGCAGTAATACTTACTAAGCCTGCCAAAATTCCATTAATTGTCATAGTAAGATCAGGCTTACCAGAGGTCATTGTTGAAACAATAGTAGATCCAATTGCGCCTCCTGCAGCTGCAAGTGTTGTTGTTACAGCTACATAAGGAACCCATTGATCCATTGCAAGTTGAGAACCAGGATTAAAACCATACCAGCCAATCCAAAGGATTAAAGCTCCAAGCGTTGCTATAGACATATTATGGCCTGGCATAGCTTGAGGTTTACCATCTTTGAACTTACCGATTCTTGGCCCGAGAAGCATTGCGCCAACTAAACCTGCCCAAGCTCCGACTGAATGAACAATAGAAGAGCCTGCAAAGTCAATGAATCCTAATGAATCTAGCCATCCACCGTTCCATTTCCAGCTACCTGCGATGGGATATATAAATGCTGTAAGAATAAGAGCAAATACTACAAATTCTCCAAACTTTACTCTTTCTGCCACTAAACCAGAAACTATGGTTGCAGCCGTTCCAGCAAAAGCTGCTTGAAATAAGAAATCAACAGTAGGAACTAGGCCTCCATCTGCAACTGTTTCCGCAGTAACTGTTGGATCAAAAAATAAACCATTAAAGAAAAGCCAGCCATCTATAAAACTGCCTCCGTACATTAATGAATATCCAATAAACCAATATGAAGTTACAGCAAGTGCAAAAACGAAAAGATTCTTAGCGAGAATATTAACAGCATTTTTAGATCTACACATACCGGCTTCAACCATTGCGAAACCTGCATTCATGAAAATTACCAAAATAGTTGCAATAAGTAACCATAGGTTATTAGCAAGAAAAGCTGCATTTAATTCAGGTAGTTCATTAGCGTGAGCTGATAAATTAAACACACCTAAGCCAAATAAAGCTAATGGAACAGTTGCAAGCCACAGCATTGAGCGATTTGAACTGAATCCACGGATACTCCTCAATAAGAGTATTGGGCCATCTGCAAGACTTGCTTCTTGCAATTTAGACCTTGTACGCCTTGCAGGCGTTTGCATAGCAGTGGTCATAAAATTATATTTAGAAATAGAAACAGAATTTCTGCTTCATAAATATAATTTTGAACATTATTTCAATTAGTAACTAGTATTGGTTTATACATTTTTGGAATTTTGTTAAAGCTAAGTACTTTTATTAATTAATAAATATTTAATAGATTTAATATATTGATTTTAAATCTTTATCCCTTAATACAGGTATTATTTTATCCCACTTAATATGATCTATATTAAAAGATAAACAACATGGAATCACAATCAATCCTAACTTTAAAGATTGACGGAAAAGCTCTCCATATAAAGGATCTTCTTCATCTCCAGTTGAAAAATAGTCAACATCATTTCTAGTAATACAGGGAATCATTATTGCTTTTGATTCTGGAATAATGGACATTAAATCTCTTAAATGTTTTTGCC
Source organism: uncultured Prochlorococcus sp. (assembly GCA_902624105.1). GTDB lineage: Bacteria > Cyanobacteriota > Cyanobacteriia > PCC-6307 > Cyanobiaceae > Prochlorococcus_A. The sequence continues at coordinate 63,022 of CACNWH010000002.1, forward strand.
CTCTCAAGGTTACAGTATCTGGAAAAAGTGCATTATTTTTTTTTATTAAAGTTGTATTCTTAACTTCAATATAAATATTTCTATTATCAGGATTTGATGATTTTGGAGTTAAGAAGAAATCAATCCTACTTTTATTATCCTTCCCATATATTTTTTCAGATTTAATTGAATCTATTTCCCCAATAATTTCCTTTAGAAAATTTTTTTCAATGACATTCCTTATAAGTTTATTTGCAATCAAAGTATTTATCCCCACCCATATTTGATCATCTTGATGATTAATAACTTGTACTTGTTCCCAAGTCCATTCAAGTTTTCTTTTGGGAGAGGGACTATAATTAACTCTTACTCTACAATTTTTTGTTAATAGTCCCTTCATAGGTCCAGTATTAGGACAATGAGCAGTTATATTTCTTCCATCATCTAAATGAATATCTGCAAGGAATCTTTTATAACGCTTAATTAAAGTTCCTTCTTGCAATGGGTCAAATTTAAGTAATAATTTATTCATTTTTGAAAATAAATAATAGATTAATATAATCAAATATAAAAAGTTCAATAAAAAAATTTATCACTTTTAATGTATTCGTTTCTCAAAAATAATATATTTTCGATTTCTCTAGGTACTACGCTTAGTAAATTTGCTGGATTTTTAAGACAAATATTTATAGCTGCTCTATTTGGAGTAGGATTCGCTTATGACGCATATAACTATGCATACATAATTCCAGGTTTTTTAATAATAATTATTGGAGGAATAAATGGACCATTACATAACGCTGTAGTAGCAATTTTAACACCTTTAGAAGAAAACATAGCGAGACAAGTACTGCAAAATATCAGTTTAAAAATAATATTGATGTTATTGATTATTTCATTACTAATTTATTTGAACTCAGAATTAATAATCAATATTATTGGGCCAAATTTGGATAAAGAGACCCAATTAATTGCTGCAAGACAATTAAAAATTTTGTCTCCTTGCATCCCATTATCAGGTTTTAATGGATTGAGTTATGGCGCTTTAAACTCTAAAAATAAATTTTTTACTTCGAGTATTAGTCCGATAATTGTAAGTATAGTTACTATTATATTCATCTCTTTCTACTGGTTTTTTAACGTAAAAAATCAGATCTTCAATAATCTTTTTTACTCAGAACTGCTTTCTCTTGCAACTTTAGCTGGAACTTTTATTCAAACTATTATTCAAATTTATGAAACTCATAAAATTGGCTTAATCAAATTTAGTTTCAATAATAGAAAGAGTTTTTCAGAGGAAACTAGGATTTTAAATTTGATAATTCCTGCATCTTTCTCTTCTGGGCTTGGACAAATCAATGTTTTTATTGATATGTTTTTTGCCTCTAGTTTTAAAGGAGCAGCTTCCGGATTGGCTTATGGAAATTTTCTTATTCAGGCGCCCTTAGGAATTTTATCTAATGCACTTATTCTTCCATTACTCCCTAAAGTTTCTAAATTAATAAATAAAAAAAACAATCAGAAATTAAATAAAATTTTGATGAACAGTATTGAATATTGCTTATTAGCAACATTCTTATTGACGGGATTTTTTATATGTTTTAACGATCTATTAGTTGATTTAGTTTTTCGAAGGGGTGCTTTTAATATACAATCAGCAATTATCGTAAAGAATATATTAATTGCTTATGCTATAGGTTTGCCAGCCTATCTCTACAGGGATTTACTAATAAGAATATATTACTCAATTGAAGAAAGTAGCTTACCTTTTAAATCATCAATATATGGGATAGGCCTTAATTTTTTGTTTGATTGGATGCTTATAGGTGCTCCTATTGCAAATTCTGGGAATCTTTTACCCTACAATTTCGGAGTTGTTGGTCTTGTTCTTTCATCAGGAATTGTAAATTTAATTATTTGCATAATCTTATCGATAAAACTGAAAAATTTTATTAAACCACTGTCTCATATGATTTTATTGAGGAAAACTTTTTTAATATTTATAGCTTCTATTTTTTCAATAACTATTTCTCACAATATCATTAATTTCTATGATCCCAGTTTGAATGAATTTGTTAAGATTTTTATGCTAAGTATTGGAAGCATAATTTATTTGTCTCTTTATTTCTTCTTAACTAAATTGTTAAAAGTCAACAAATTAAACCTAAAATTCTTAAGGTAGCTCTCTAAATATAATCCTGTAATAGATTTTCTAAATCTTGTCTTTGTGAATCGATAATAAATTTTGAAAGAGCTATTTTTTCAGAACCATTGCCAATTGACACTTGAACTGATTCTAAAGCTATTTCAACAGCTTTTTTTATTCCATTGGATAAATTGCTCAAACATTCAATAGCTAATTTCCTAGCTAAACCTGCATCGCCTAAATAAAGATTCCATTTCTCTATTTTTAGACAAACTGTTTCTGCAATTAAATTTTCCAAATCACTAATTGAATTATTGTTTGAATTCATGAAAATTTATCGATTAATTACTAAAGGATAATTAATTAAAATAGTAATTTTAAATTTATATATCTTTTTTAAAGATCACTCTAAATAATTTAGGGGAGCAATAAATTTTTCATACTTTTAAGAGATGATACCTCAAATAAATTAAAAAGTTTTTGAACCTAGGATTGTTAATAATAGATATTTAATGTCAGATTTTAGTTGACTAAGAGACCCAATAACAGAGATATTACATAAGTATGCGCCTGTAGCTCAGTGGATTAGAGCATCTGACTACGGATCAGAGTGTCGGGAGTTCGAATCTCTCCAGGCGCGTCAATATACTATGAAATATTTATTTTATATTTTTTTATAAATTTTCTATTATATTTAACTTAATATAGAAAAAATCAATGAGTCTTATTAACAAATTAGAAGTTAGTGATCCAATAATTTCAAATTTAATTAACAAAGAAAAACAACGTCAACAAAATCACCTCGAATTAATCGCTAGTGAAAATTTTACTTCATTAGCTGTAATGGAAGCACAAGGCTCTGTTTTAACTAATAAATATGCAGAAGGATTACCTAACAAAAGATATTATGGTGGTTGTGAATTTGTTGATGAAATTGAAGAATTAGCTATAAGTAGAGCTAAAGAATTATTTAATGCAGATTGGGCTAATGTTCAACCGCATAGCGGGGCGCAAGCCAACACAGCAGTATTTTTAAGTTTAATCAATCCTGGTGATTCAATATTAGGAATGGATTTATCTCATGGAGGGCATCTCACCCACGGTTCACCCGTCAATATGAGTGGAAAATGGTTTCAATCTTTTCATTATGGTGTTGACAAGGCTACAAGTCGTCTGAATTTTGATGAGATTAGAAAAACTGCTTATGAAAAGAAGCCAAAATTAATTATTTGCGGCTTTTCTGCTTACCCAAGAACTATAGATTTTTTAGAGTTTAGAAAAATAGCAGATGAAGTTGGAGCCTATTTAATGGCTGATATCGCTCATATCGCTGGATTAGTAGCAAGCAAGCTACATCCGAATCCTATCCCTCACTGTGATGTAGTGACAACCACTACTCATAAGACTTTAAGAGGTCCAAGAGGAGGTTTAATTTTATGTAGAGATAAAGAGTTTGGGAAAAGGTTTGATAAAGCAGTTTTCCCTGGAATACAAGGTGGTCCATTAGAACACGTTATTGCAGCAAAAGCAGTAGCCTTTGGAGAAGCATTAAAGCCTGATTTTAGAGAATACTCACAAAAAATTATTAATAATGCAAAAGTATTAGCCAAAACGCTTAATGATCGGGGAATCAATATTGTAAGCGGAGGAACTGATAACCATATCGTACTACTAGACTTAAGAAGCATTGGCATGACTGGTAAAGTTGCTGATTTGTTAGTTAGCGAAGTAAACATAACAGCAAATAAAAATACAGTTCCTTATGATCCAGAATCACCATTTGTGACAAGCGGATTAAGATTAGGTACAGCAGCTTTAACAACAAGAGGCTTTGATGAAAGAGCTTTTGTTGAGATCGGTAATATAATCGCTGATCGATTACAAAATCCTGAAGATTTATCTATTGAGGGAAAATGTAAAGAAAGAGTTAAAAAGTTATGTGATTATTTCCCTCTTTATGCAGATAAACTTGAACCATCCATCCATTAAAAAAATTAACAATGGAGTAGAAATTCTCTCTATTGGAACCGAATTACTTCTTGGCAATATTGTTAACACAAACGCAAGATGGATAGCAGAACAATTATCAACCTTGGGTTTAAATCACTTTAGGCAAACTACCATAGGTGATAATTCAGAGAGGCTTTCTAATTTAATTAAAGAAATATCAAAAAGAAGTAATTTGCTTATAACTACTGGTGGTCTAGGACCAACTCCAGATGATTTAACAACAGAATCAATCGCTAGAGCTTTTAATCAACCCCTTTTTGCGAGAGAACCTATTTGGGAAGAAATAAAAAAAAAACTACTTAACAAGAAATCATATACTGATAACCTGAATTTAAAAAAACAATGCTTCTTTCCTCAAGATGCCAAAATAATTAATAATCCTAAAGGAACTGCTCCAGGTATGATATGGCAACCAAAAGAGAATTTTACAATTCTAACTTTCCCAGGTGTACCAGAGGAAATGAAGGCAATGTGGGAAGAAAGTGCTTATAACTTTATTCAAAGTAACTTTTCAAATGGGAATATATTCTTTTCAAATACATTAAAATTAACAAACATTGGAGAGGCGACAGTTGCAGAAAAAATCAAAAATCTCCTTGAGTTTAGAAATCCAACAATTGCTCCTTATGCAAGTTTAGAAGAAGTAAAACTAAGGATAACCACTGAGGCCAAAAATTTATCAGAGGCCAAACTTTTAATTAAACCAATAAAAAAAGAACTGTACGAAAAATTTTCTACATATATTTTCGGAGAGGATAATGAGAATCTTCCAACAGTTCTTATTAAGGAATTGCTTAAAAGAAATGAATCAATAGTTTTTGCAGAATCTTGCACAGGAGGATTGCTTTCTGCTCAAATAACATCTGTATCTGGTTCTTCCAAAATTTTCAAAGGTAGTATTATTGCATATAGTAATGAATTAAAAAACTTATTACTAGATGTTCCCAAAGACCTTCTTAACAATTATGGTGCCGTATCTGAGGAGGTAGCGGAATCAATGGCAATTGGAGCAAAAAATAAACTGAATTCAGATTGGGCAATTTCTGTGAGTGGTATTGCAGGACCAAAGGGTGGGAGTAAATCAAAGCCAATAGGCCTTGTCTATATTGCAATTACGGGACCTAACAATGAGACTTTTAAAATCAAAAAACAATATAATCCTTTAAGGAATAGAAATGAAATTCAGAGACTAAGTGTAAATGACTGTTTAAACAGTCTTCGATTAATCTTATTATCTAATAAGAAGTAAATTTTTGATCGGTGAGTCAAAACACCCTATTTGATAAAGTTTGGGATTTGCACAAAGTTGCTGATCTACCAGGAGGATCATCCCAAATTTTTATTGGTTTACATCTTATTCATGAAGTTACGAGTCCTCAGGCTTTTGGTGCCCTAAAAGACAAAAATTTAAAAGTTAGATTTCCCTCTAGAACAATAGCGACTGTCGACCATATTGTTCCAACAGATAATCAAAGTAGGCCATTCAAAGATAATCTAGCTGAGCAAATGATTGATGCCCTTGAATCAAATTGCAAAAAACATAAAATTAAATTTTTTAATATAGGCAGTGGTAGTCAAGGTATTGTACATGTTGTTGCTCCAGAACTTGGTCTTACTCAACCTGGTATGACTATTGCCTGCGGAGACTCACACACCTCTACTCATGGAGCTTTTGGCTCAATTGCCTTTGGAATTGGAACTAGTCAAGTTAGAGATGTTTTAGCGAGTCAAACACTTGCAATGAACAAATTAAAAGTCAGACAAATATGGTGTAAGAACAAACTCTCTGATGGAGTATTTGCTAAAGATTTAGTACTTCACATAATCAATAGACTTGGTGTTAAAGCTGGTGTTGGTTATGCTTATGAATTTTCTGGTCCCGCAATCGATGCTCTATCAATGGAAGAGCGAATGACTATTTGCAATATGTCGATTGAGGGAGGAGCTAGATGTGGTTATGTTAATCCAGATAAAATTACTTTTAAATATATAAAAGAAAGACAATTCGCACCTAAAAATGAAAATTGGATTAAAGCAGTTACATGGTGGGAATCACTAGCGAGCGAAAAAGATGCTATTTATGATGATGTAGTATCAATTGACGCCTCAAAAGTAGAACCCACAGTTACGTGGGGGATAACACCTGGTCAAAGTATTGGAGTGAGTCAGAAAATTCCAGAATTAAATGAGCTTAATGCGGATGATCAATTTATAGCAGGAGAAGCTTATGAGTATATGGGATTAAATCCTGGGCAAGCAATTAAAAATACTCCTATTGATGTATGTTTTATAGGAAGTTGCACAAATGGAAGAATTAGTGACTTAAGAGTTGCTGCAGAAATTGTACAGAATCATAAAGTATCACCAAATGTTAAAGCTTTTGTTGTCCCTGGATCAGAAAAAGTTGCTAAGGCAGCTATTGAAGAGGGTCTTGATAAGATATTTAAGGAGGCAGGCTTTCAATGGAGAGAGCCAGGTTGTTCAATGTGTTTAGCAATGAATCCAGATAAATTAACAGGTAATCAAGTTAGTGCTAGTTCAAGTAATAGAAATTTCAAGGGAAGACAAGGATCACCTAGCGGAAGAACTCTACTTATGAGTCCTGCGATGGTCGCGGCTGCAGCAATAGAAGGGAAAGTTAGTGATGTAAGAGAATTCATAAAAAAATGAAAGAAGTATTTCAAACACCTCAAGGAAAAATCTTAAAAGTTAGTGGGAAATGCATTTCATTAGTGGGAGATGATATTGATACAGATAGAATAATTCCTGCAAGATTTCTAAAGTGTGTAGACTTTGAATCTTTAGGAGATGCAGTTTTTGAAGATGATAGAAAAGATTTAAATGGTAAACATCCATTTGATCTAAAGTTCAATCAAAATGCTGCGATACTTCTTGTAAATAGTAATTTCGGATGTGGTTCCAGCAGAGAACATGCTCCCCAAGCACTAATGCGTTGGGGAATAAAGGCAATTATTGGAGAAAGTTTTGCAGAAATTTTCTATAGTAATTGTGTTGCAATTGGAATACCATGTTTTACTTTGGCAAAGAAAAATATCAAATCTTTGCAGCTGAGTGCAGAAACAGGAAATTTATTTATTGAGATTGATATTAAAAATGTTATCGCTACTGAAGGATCTACAAAACACAAATTGAATCTAAAAGAATCTTCTAAAAATATGTTTTTAACAGGGCAGTGGGATGCAACATCAACACTTTTGAGCAATTTTGAGCTTATTGAAAGGACAATGGAAAACTTACCTTACATAAAATTAAATAAATAATTATTTAAATCCATTTAAATTAAAATTTATACCTCCAGCTTGATTATGTGGTTGATAAAAGACTCCAAAACTATAAGATCTTTTTTTGAAATTTATTCCAATTCTTGAATTAATAAAATCCCCAAAGTGATTTGAATCTTTATCTAAATTAATAGTAGCTTTAGTTTCAATTAACAAAGGACCAACTAAATGTTGATCAAAGTTTAAATCCATCGTAAATTTATCTGATACTTGATCAAATTTAAAGATACTCTTGCCACTCTTAAATTTATAAAATGGTTGAATTTTTATATGTGTATAATCGAAAAATTTTCTCTTATAGTCCCCTATTATCATTTCTGGACCTATACCAACTCCTAAATATTGCTGGGAATTATCATCTTCATATAAACTATAATTAATAGCAATATTTGAATTAATATAGAATCCTTGTCTTATAGGTTTTGGGATATATTCAAATGATCTATCAATATATTCAGAATCAATTCTCTTTTCATGTAATGGGACTTTTTGATTAAATTGATAATTAATACTTCCTTTATAGCTATTAGCAAACGCCGAAGAGTTCAGTTCCTCAGCCTCATAATTTCCAAGCCCAAAAGTAATAGTTTGATTTCTTTTAACTGAACCATCCTTC
>CACNWH010000003.1 GCA_902624105.1 uncultured Prochlorococcus sp.
CTTTTTAAACAAGTATTTTATTCTTGGTTTAAAATGAATAGTACACACGTACTCTAGCCGAACATTTTTAATTAGCAACTAAATCTTCTAAATTTTTTATTTTTAATAGTTTTATTCCCTGAGGTAAATCTTCTTTATCTGTACTTTTCAGATAACCCCATTCAGCTAGATAGCAATCAATAAATTTTGTTTGATTATTTTGTAAAATATTCGATAATGTTTTTCTCCTATCTTCAATAAATCCCTTGATATCATAACTTTGAGAAAGTTTTGAAATGATATCAACTTTAGTTCCAGATTCATAGCCAAAGATAAATTCGGGAAATAAATCTAAATTAGAGAGTATTTTTGAAGTAAAAGTTTTACCTTTTGTTGAAATTACTCCTATTTTATAACCTTTCTCCTTGATGCATTTAATAAAATTAACAACTTCATTAAAAGGTTGATGCAATGAGATCCACTTCTTGAAATCATTTTTTATTTGAAATACTCTCGCATCATCAAGACATCTTTGTAATTGAATTGAATTCCATGAATATTCTAATAATAAATTTGAGCAATTTTTCTCATAATTTTCTAGAAATGAATTTTTTGTGAGATTATTCAGAGGTTTATGTTTTTTCAATATCTCATGTGTTATGAGAACCATTTCCCAGCCATATTTAATCCAAGGTCTAATTTCAATAAATATTTTTGGAGCCTCAATATATTTTTTAATATTTAGATTCTGTAAATCATTTAATAAATATCTTTCGCATGCAAGTTTAGAACTAAACCAATACTCATCAATTCCATTAATAATTACACCATCAAAATCAAATAAGATTAATTTTTGATGATGCACTTTATTAGGAAGTTATAACTGGGCCGCTAGGATTCGAACCTAGGAATGGCGAGACCAAAACCCGCTGCCTTACCACTTGGCGACGGCCCAATGAATTTTTATATTAGTACATTTGCAGATCTTTTTCTATAAAAAAAATAATAAATTTTTTTATGATTTCCATGGGTTCAGTAATGTTTTTGCTTTTTCAATAGCTTGCGCCATTTTATCTGGGTTTTCATATATTTTTTGATTTGTCTTAAATGTCTCTTCAATTAATGGCTGTACTAATTTTCTTGCAACACTTCCAAAAGCGATTCCATCAGGAATTTTATCCTTGCTGAGAAATTTATAAGTATTACCATTTGTGCCTCCAGCCAGTTGGATTAATCCTGGTGGTAATATTGGCTGCATTCGTTCCCAAAGTTTTACAGCTGCCTTTGCGGTAGTAGATGCAATATCTCCAGACATTGGTCTTCCATCTAATTGCCAAATTAACTGTACATTGTGTTCAGATAAAATTTCATATCTTTCCCAGAAAGCTTTTGCAAGATCTTTTGGTTGAGCATTGGACTGAGCCAAACCGCAGCTTACGGATATTTTTTTTAATTTAACGTCAGCATCTTTAATAATTTTTGAAATCTTTTGAAATGCATCTTTACGATTAATTTCTGTATGGATTTCAACAGCATCTGGTTTTATTTTTAGAAGGATGTCTTTCAATGAATCTTGTGACAACTGATATTCATATTCAGAAATTAAATTTAATGGACAACTTGTAATGCATCTTCCACATCCGTAACACTTATTTTTACTCACTCCATATTCACTAATTGCGAAAGTCGGACAAACATTTTCACATGGTCTTTTACAATTTGGAGGGCATATTTTGGGGTCAAATTTTGCTTTTCGAAAATGTATATCTTTTCCATCGCTAATACTAATCATTAATCCAGGATTTTTCCCATATTTTTTTTTTGACCAATTAATTCCATTCCTCGCTGCTTCAGCTACTGATGGATCCGCTGCAATATCTATGTAATCAACACCTGCTGCTGAATAAATAGCGCAAATATCTTCAATCGAAGCGATATCTTCATTACTTGCACCACAAATTAACTTGACCCACTTATTTGAAATGATTTTATTTTGTTGTTAATAATCCAATTTTAGAGTTTTTCAACTTTAAAATTCATTTTTTATATATTTTCCTAATGATTGCCACTTTAGATTTCTAGATCCACCCATTTCAACTACGATTTTCAGAGTATCATCATCTTGAGACATTTTTATTAAACTTGCTAATTCTGATTGTGATAGGATCTGACCTTCAATTAACCAGAGTAACTTTTTCTTATCATTGTCATTAAATAGTTCTGCGGCAACAGGAATGACTTGTTGAACATCTCCTAAAGCTCCATTCCTTCCAACATTTTGATGTCCAAGGTGAGGAGGTCTGATACCATGCAGTTTTAGTAGAAAAACTTCTGGGTCGCCTAAACCTCTTGCCGAGGTGATAAATGTTTTAAAACCCTTAGCACGCATCCTTCTTAATAAACGGGTCTCACTTCCGCCTTCTAGAGGAGCAAAGACTGCTAAGCAGCCATGCTTATATAAATCATCATGAAATTTCTCACCTGAAAGAAGTAATGGCATAAAAGTTTTCTAATTGATCATATAATATTTCATTTTTTGGGACTTGATGATGTACAATTTAAAATTGGTAGTTTTTTAAGCTCGAACACTAGCCGAGCCTCTAAATAAAATACCCTTTTTTAATGTTTGCGTTAAAAAATTTGGATCTGTGAGAAACTATCATTATTTTGATAAGTCTCCGCCCAATAATTTAGTTTTTACTTTAAGCTAGTTTCTTTAAAACTTAAGGTTTCTAGATATACAAATTAAAAATTAACAATAAAGCTAGTTTCAAAATCTCATGTCAATCGGAATTTTAGGAAAGAAATTGGGGATGTCCCAATTATTTGATGAAAATGGCAATGCGGTGCCAGTTACTCTCATTCAAGCTGGACCATGTAAAGTAACTCAGCTTAAAACTCCATCTATGGATGGTTATTCTGCTGTGCAAATTGGATATGGTTTGTCTAGAGAAAAACTTCTAAATAAACCTCATAGAGGTCATTTAGCCAAATCTGGAGATGATCTTCTTAAATATCTTAGAGAATATAGAGTTGATGAAACTTCAAAATATGAACTAGGAACAACAATTACTGTGAAAAATTTTGAAGTAGGTCAGAAAGTTGATATAAGTGGTAAATCAATGGGAAGAGGATTCTCTGGTTATCAAAAAAGACATGGATTCAGCAGAGGCCCAATGAGTCATGGTTCTAAAAATCATAGACAACCTGGTTCTACTGGTGCAGGCACAACTCCTGGTAGGATTTATCCCGGTAAAAGGATGGCTGGAAGATATGGCGGCAAAAATATTACTACAAAAGGTTTATTGGTCGTCAAAGTTGATGATGAGAAAAATCTTATTGTTGTAAAAGGTTCTGTCCCTGGGAAGCCCGGATCATTACTTAACATCAAACCAAATAATAAAGTTGGAAATAATGGAGGTAACAAATAATGACAACTTTTGAATCATTAAAATGGGATGGTAAAAAAGGTGCCAAAGTTTCTTTGGATTTAAAAGTTGCAAAAGATGCATCTGCTAACGATTTGATTCATCGCGCTGTATTAAGGCAATTAGCTAATAAGAGGCAAGGAACTGCTTCAACTCTTACAAGGTCTGAAGTAAGAGGTGGAGGAAGAAAACCTTATAAGCAAAAAGGAACTGGAAGAGCAAGACAAGGATCAATCCGTACACCGTTAAGACCTGGTGGAGGAATTATCTTTGGTCCTAAACCTCGTTCCTACAACTTAGATATGAATAGAAAAGAAAGAAGATTAGCATTAAGAACAGCATTGATCTCAAAGTCTTCAAATATTAAAACTGTCGAAGATTTCGGTTCTTCTATTAATACTCCAAAAACTAAAGAAATAATAGAAGGACTTTCTCGCTTAGGAATTGATAAAACTAAAAAAATACTTATTATCCTTGATAATCCCTCCTTAAACATTAAAAAATCAATTCAAAACATCGCAAATGTAAGGCTTATGTTAGCAGATCAATTAAATGTATTTGACATATTAAATGCTAATGAAATAGTCATAGGGAACTCGGCTATTGCTAAGATTCAGGAGGTATATAGCTAATGTCTAAATCTTTTAAAAATCGACTTGCAGATGTAATTCGTAAGCCAATTATCACTGAAAAGGCTACCAATGCACTTGATTTGAATCAATATACTTTTGAAGTCGATCATAGGGCTGCAAAACCAGATATTAAAGCAGCTATTGAGTCAATGTTTAGTGTTAAAGTTATTGGGGTTAACACAATGAATCCTCCTAGAAGATCAAGGAGGGTAGGCAAATTCGCTGGCAAAAGATCCCAAGTTAAGAAGGCTATTGTCCGTCTGGCTGATGGAGACAAAATTCAGTTATTCCCAGAATCTTAAGGAGTATTTATCATGGCAATTCGTAAATTCAGACCTTATACACCTGGCACTCGTCAAAGGGTTGTTACTGACTTCAGTGAAATAACAGAAAGAAAACCTGAAAAGTCGCTAGTTGTAAGCAAACATAGATTAAAAGGTAGAAATAATAGAGGTGTAATTACATGTAGACATAGGGGGGGAGGTCATAAAAGACAGTATAGAATTGTTGACTTCAGACGAGATAAAAGAAATATAAATGCCAAAGTAGCTGCTATACATTATGATCCACATAGAAATGCAAGACTTGCACTTCTATTTTATGAAGATGGAGAGAAAAGGTACATAATTGCTCCATCTGGAATTAAGGTTGGGCAAAAATTAATAGCAGGTGAATCTGTACCAATTGAGAACGGTAATGCGATGCCACTAGCTGTAATGCCACTGGGATCAAGCGTTCATTGTGTTGAGCTTTATGCTGGCAGGGGTGCTCAAATGGTTAGATCTGCAGGAGCAAGCGCTCAAGTAATGGCTAAAGAAGGTGACTATGTCGCACTAAAGCTTCCTTCTACAGAAGTAAGACTTGTTAGAAAGGAATGTTATGCCACTCTTGGGGAAGTTGGTAATGCAGAAATAAGAAATACAAAATTAGGCAAAGCGGGTAGAACAAGATGGCTTGGAAGAAGACCTCAAGTTAGAGGTAGTGTTATGAACCCATGTGATCATCCACATGGAGGAGGAGAGGGTAAAGCGCCAATAGGACGAGCTGGACCAGTGACCCCATGGGGTAAACCTGCTTTGGGATTAAAAACACGTAAGAAGAATAAACCAAGTAATAAACTTGTCATTCGTAAGCGCCGTCGTGTTTCCAAGAGAAGTAGGGGAGGAAGAGATTCATGATTGCAATTATTTCTAAATTCATTTTTTAATTATGGGACGCTCACTAAAAAAAGGACCTTTCATAGCTGATAGCTTACTTAAAAAGGTTGAAAAACAAAATAATGATAATGACAAATCCGTTATTAAAACCTGGTCAAGATCTTCCACGATACTACCAGTCATGATTGGTCATACCATCGCAGTGCATAATGGTAAGGCACATATTCCAGTTTTTATTACTGAACAAATGGTCGGTCATAAGCTAGGAGAATTTGCTCCAACACGAACCTATCGTGGTCATATTAGAGATAAAAAAGGAGCAAGATAATGAATACAACAAAAGAATCTATGAAAACAGCAGTCGCTCACGGAAATTATATTAGAGGCTCTGCTTCAAAAGTAAGAAGAGTCCTAGATCAAATTCGTGGAAGATCTTACAGAGATGCATTGATTATGCTTGAATTTATGCCTTATAGATCTACTGAACCAATCACAAAAGTTTTAAGATCTGCTGTAGCTAATGCAGAACATAATTTGGGAATGGATCCATCAACTTTAATTATCAATTCTGCTGCTGCTAATAATGGACCTGTAATGAAAAGATTTCGTCCAAGGGCTCAGGGTAGGGCATTTTCTATTAAAAAACAATCATGTCACATAACAATTTCTGTTACATCACAAACGTTACAAACAAATAAGGAGGAACAAAAATAATGGGCCATAAAATTAGTCCTACAGGTTTAAGATTAGGCATTACTCAAGAACATCGTTCTAAGTGGTATGCTTCATCCAAAACATATCCAACTCTTTTACAAGAAGACCATAAAATCCGTACTTTTGTTCAAAAGAAATATGGAGCGGCTGGCATAAGCGATGTATTGATTGCTAGAAAAGCTGATCAATTAGAATTAGAGTTGAAAACAGCTAGACCAGGAGTAATTGTAGGAAGACAAGGTAGTGGGATTGAAGAGCTAAGATCAGGTATTCAAAAAACCATTGGAGATAGAACAAGACAAGTCAGAATTAATGTTGTTGAAGTCGAAAGAGTAGATGCAGACGCTTTTTTACTTGCAGAATATATTGCCCAACAACTTGAGAAGCGGGTCGCTTTTAGAAGAACTATCAGAATGGCTTTGCAGAGAGCTCAAAGAGCGGGCGTTTTAGGACTTAAAATACAAGTTGGAGGAAGATTAAATGGTGCTGAAATTGCTAGAACTGAATGGACAAGAGAAGGTAGAGTTCCATTGCATACATTGAGAGCCGAGATTGATTATGCCACTAGAGAAGCTAATACTACTTATGGTGTCTTAGGGATAAAAGTTTGGGTATTTAAGGGGGAAATCCTATCTAAAGAGGAGCAATCCATCCCTGTAGGGATTTCCCAAAAAAGAAAAGGTAGCAGAATGCCTCAGCAATTTGAGGATCGTTCTAATGAAAATTCATAGGAGGTTAAAAAATGCTTAGTCCAAAACGTACAAAATTTCGCAAACAGCATCGGGGTAGAATGAAAGGTGTTGCCTCAAGAGGTAATAAAATTGCATTTGGTCAATTCGCACTTCAAGCTCAAGACTGTGGTTGGGTAACCTCCCGTCAGATAGAAGCTAGCAGAAGAGCTATGACAAGATATGTCAAACGTGGAGGAAACATATGGATACGCATTTTTCCTGATAAGCCAGTTACCATGAGACCTGCTGAAACGAGGATGGGTTCAGGTAAAGGTAATCCTGAATTTTGGGTAGCTGTAGTCAAACCTGGAAGAATATTATTTGAAATGGGAGGAGATGAGATAACAGAAGAGATAGCAAAGGAGGCAATGAGGTTAGCACAATATAAATTACCAGTTAAGACAAAATTTATAACTTCTAATGATCACATAAATAATGAATCTGATAATCAGAATGCTCTACAAAATTCTAAGGAGGTTAAATCATGAAAAGTAAAGAAAGCCTTAAAGAATTCAAGAGTTTGAATAATGACCAGATTATTGAGAAAGTTGAAAAACTAAGAAAAGAACTTTTTGACCTAAGGTTTAAACAAGCTACTAGGCAACTAAATGAAACCCATCGATTTAGTATTATAAAGAAGCAGATAGCTCAATTATTGACTCTTTCTAAAAGTCAATCTAATTCACAGGTAAATGATTAATTAAAACTATGGCACTAAAAGAACGAGTTGGTACTGTTGTAAGTGACAAGATGGATAAAACAGTTGTTGTGGCTGTTATCAATAGATATCCTCATCCTACTTATAAAAAAATTGTTAGTCGCACAACACGCTATAAAGCACATGATCCTGAGAATGAGTGTAATACAGGCGATAGAGTCCGTATCAAGGAAACTAGGCCACTAAGTGCACACAAAAGATGGGCTATTGATGAAATCTTAAATAAGCAAGTCAAAGTAAAGGAGGATACACAATGATTCAACAAGAAACTTATTTGACTGTTGCAGATAACAGTGGTGCGAAAAGATTACAGTGTATTAGAGTTCTTGGCTCTAATAGAAGATATGCTCATGTTGGTGATGTAATTGTCGCTTCAGTCAAAGATGCTTTACCTAATATGGGAGTAAAAAAATCCGATGTTGTAAAAGCTGTCATAGTACGAACAAAGGCTACATTAAGACGAAATACTGGTAATTCAATCAGATTTGATGATAATGCTGCAGTACTTATAAATGAAGATAAAAACCCAAAAGGCACAAGAGTTTTTGGACCCGTAGCAAGAGAATTGCGAGATCGCAATTTTACAAAAATTGTTTCATTAGCACCGGAGGTTATTTAAATGTTAGATGCTGTTAAAAAGAATAAAATTCTTAAAAAAGTCAAAATGAGAATTAAAACAGGTGACTTAGTAAAAGTTATAAATGGGAAGGAAAAAGGTAAAACAGGTGAAGTCTTAAAAACATTTCCTCTTCTTAATAGATTAGTTATTAAGGGAATTAACTTTAGGACAAAACATATAAAACCTACTCAAGAAGGTGAAAATGGCAGAATCGTAACAGAGGAAGCATCAATTCATGCATCTAATGTTATGTTTTTTTCTAAGGAAAAAAACATAACAAGCAAAATTGAATATTTTATTGATAAAGAAGGAGTTAAAAAAAGAAGATTAAAAAAAACAGGTGAATTAATTGATTAATTAATTATTCATCTCTTAATGGGATCTCTTTTATTTCATCCTTCAATTCTGACAAAGACCAGAATTATTAACACAAATTATGACTCTCAAGCATCGTTACAAAGACGCAATTAGGCCAAAGCTTTTAAAAGAATTAGGTCTTAAAAATATTCACCAAGTTCCAAAGGTTATCAAAGTAAATATAAACCGAGGGCTAGGAGAAGCGGCGCAAAATTCAAAAGCTTTAGAAGCTTCTTTAAATGAAATGGCAACTATCACTGGACAGAAAGCATTAGTTACAAGGGCTAAAAAGGCTATTGCTGGTTTTAAGATCAGAGAAGGTATGCCTATAGGCTGTACAGTAACTTTGAGAGGTGATCGAATGTTTTCATTTTTAGAAAGATTCATCAACCTAGCATTACCTCGAATCAGGGATTTTAGAGGAGTCAATCCTAAAAGTTTCGATGGGAGGGGGAACTATACTATAGGTGTAAAAGAACAATTGATATTTCCTGAAATCTCCTTTGATAAGATTGATGCGATCAGAGGAATGGATATAACTATCGTTACAAGTGCATCCACAGATGAAGAAGGTAAAGCTCTTCTTAAGGAATTAGGTATGCCATTTAGTAGTAATTAATTTTTAAAATTATGTCAAATCACGATCCAATTTCAGATATGCTCACTCGTATAAGAAATGCGAGCCAAAAAAAGCACTCATCAACAGTAATCCCAGCATCTAAAATGTCTAGAAGTATTGCAAAAGTTCTTCAAAAAGAGGGATTTATTAATGAAATTAATGAGGAAGGGGAAGGGTTTAAATCTCAATTAATTCTTGGATTAAAATATAGCGGTAAAAATAGATTTCCTACTATTAGGTCATTGCAAAGAGTCAGTAAGCCTGGGTTAAGAATTTATAAAAATACTAAAGGATTACCGAGAGTTCTAGGTGGCCTAGGTGTTGCTATAATATCAACTTCAAAAGGTATCATGAGCGATCGAGATGCTAGAAAACAAGGTATTGGCGGAGAAGTTCTCTGCTATGTATATTAAGGAGAATTTATTATGTCTAGAATTGGAAAAAGTCCAGTATTGATCCCAGATAAGGTATCAGTAGATATTGATGGATTAACTGTCTCTGTTAAAGGACCTAAGGGAGAATTAAAACGTTTAATGCCTGAAGGAGTCAATTTAAATAAAAAAGATAATGAGATTGTTGTAACCCCTTCAACTTCCAAGCGTCTTTCGAGAGAAAGGCATGGATTATGCAGAACATTAATTGCTAATATGGTGCAAGGAGTAAGTGAAGGATTTGTTAAGAAATTAGAAATTGTTGGAGTTGGTTCAAGAGCCCAAGTTAAAGGGAAAAATTTGGTCGTTAGTGCAGGTTATAGTCATCCTATTGAAATCATTCCGCCAGAAGGAATAACATATAAGGTTGAAAGCAATACAAATGTATTTGTTTCTGGCATCGATAAGGAAATTGTTGGCAATGAGGCTGCAAAGATAAGATCAATTCGACCTCCAGAGCCTTATAAAGGTAAAGGTATCAAGTATCATGATGAGAGAATTATTAGAAAAGCTGGAAAATCCGGCAAAAAATAAATTAACATAAATAACCATGACTTCAATCTCAAGAAAACAACAAACTCAAAAGCGTCATAAAAGATTAAGACGATTTTTAATTGGAACAAAGACAAAACCTAGACTATCTGTTTTTCGTTCCAACAATCATATATATGCTCAAGTTATTGATGATCAAGCTCAATCAACTATATGTTCAGCATCAACAATTGATAAAGAATTTAAAATTAAGGATAATGAATCATCTTCAAATTGTAACTCTTCATCAGAAGTAGGGTCTTTACTTGCAAAGAGAGCTATAAAAAGAGGGGTAAAGGAGGTTGTTTTTGATCGAGGAGGTAAGATATATCATGGAAGAGTTAAAGCTCTGGCAGAGGCAGCTAGAAAAGCTGGTTTAAAATTCTAAATATTAATCATGACTGACACACCAACTAAAAAAGAAAATCAATTAACTTCTGAAAAGGCTTCAACTTTTAATCAGGATGAACCTAAAAAGAATAATAGAAAAAGAAATAGAAGAGATTCTAAAAATCTCGAAAGAGACTCAGATTGGCAAGAAAGAGTCGTTCAAATTAGAAGAGTTTCTAAAACTGTAAAGGGAGGTAAAAAAATGAGTTTCCGGGCAATTATTGTTGTTGGGAACGAAAAAGGTCAAGTAGGAGTAGGCGTAGGCAAAGCTGGAGACGTTATAGGTGCTGTAAGAAAGGGAGTAGCCGATGGTAAGAAAAATCTTGTTAGAGTACCTTTAACTCGTAATAATTCAATACCCACTCTTTCATTAGGAAGAAATGGAGCTGCTAATGTTTTAATAAGACCAGCAGCACCAGGAACTGGAGTTATTGCAGGCGGTTCTATAAGAACTGTACTAGAGTTGGCTGGCATTAAAAATGTTTTAGCAAAAAGATTAGGTAGTAAAACTCCTCTTAATAACGCTAGGGCAGCAATGGTTGCTTTATCCCAATTAAGAACCCACAAATCTGTCTCTAGAGAAAGAGGAATTTCTTTAGAACAGCTATATTCTTAAAAATTATGACTACTTTAAATTCTCTTAAACCAAACAACGGGTCTCGTAAGAAAAAATTAAGAAAAGGACGAGGGATAGCTGCTGGCCAAGGGGCTTCATGTGGTTTTGGAATGCGTGGCCAGAAATCACGTTCAGGTAGGCCTACCCGACCAGGATTTGAAGGTGGTCAAATGCCTCTTTACAGAAGAGTCCCAAAATTAAAGCATTTTCAAATTATTAATCAGAAGTCTTATTCAATCATCAATCTTTCTAAATTAAATGATTTTAAAGAGAATGATACTGTTAATATTGATTCATTAGTGAAAAAAGGCTTGCTTTTTAAACCAAAATATCCTTTGAAAGTTTTAGGAAATGGAGAAATTAAAGTTAAATTAAATGTTGAAGCTCATGCTTTTACTAAGTCTGCCAAAGAAAAAATTGAAAAGTTGGGTGGATCTTGCGAGATTATAAATTAAAATAGTTATTAATTCATTAATTGAATGAAGAGAATAGAACATGTTAGTTAAAAAAAGTCGAAATCCTAGTGCGTCTGAAATTCTTACTCAACTTTTTTCTAATGAGGAGCTTAGAAATAGAGTTTTAACAACATTAGGCTTGCTGTTATTAGTCAGATTGGGAATTTATATTCCAATGCCTGGGATTGATAGAGTCGCTTTTAAAACTTTCATAGATCAAGGTGGACAATTAATAGGATTTTTGGATATTTTCACAGGTGGTGGAATCTCAACCTTGGGAATTTTTGCTCTTGGTATTTTGCCATTTATTAACGCATCAATTATTATTCAACTCTTAACGGCAGCTTTGCCAGCTCTTGAAGATCTACAGAAAAATGAAGGAGAAGCAGGAAGGAGAAAGATTGCTCAAATTACCCGATATGTATCTTTAGGTTGGGGTTTTCTTCAGAGCTTAATTTTTTCTCTTATTCTAAGACAATATGCAATTGAGGGTATTAGTGAAACTACGTTTGTTTTGCAAACATCTATAGCATTAGTGACTGGATCTATGGTGGTTATGTGGTTCAGTGAGATTATTACAGAGAAAGGAATTGGTCAAGGGGCTTCATTAGTAATATTTTTAAATATTGTTGCAACTTTGCCTAAAGCTCTTAGTTCAACTATTGAAAAGGCTCAGACTGGAGATAGGGGAGATGTCTTGGGTATATTAGTTTTATTAGGAGTATTCTTATTAACAATTGTTGGAATAATTTTTGTACAGGAAGGAGCAAGAAGAATTCCAATAGTTAGTGCTAAAAGACAAATTGGTAGTACATCATTACTACCTACGAGGCAAAGTTATCTCCCTTTAAAATTAAATGCTGGAGGAGTTATGCCAATTATTTTTGCTTCAGCCTTGATATTTTTGCCTATCACAATAGCAAATGTTACAGGAAATCCTATTTTGATTAAATTTGCTAATGCTCTTAATCCAGGCTCATCAAATCCATGGCCTTATGCTTTAACATTTTTTGGTTTAATTCTTGGTTTTTCATATTTTTATGCATCTCTTACCATTAATCCAATTGATGTAGCATCCAATCTCAAAAAAGGTGGCGTTGCTATTCCTGGTGTTAGACCAGGATCTAAAACGACAAATTATTTAACAGGCATTCAAAATAGATTGACTTTACTTGGTGGATTGTTTTTGGGTTCAGTGGCAATTATCCCTGCAGCCGTTGAAAGAGCAACCAATGTTCAAACATTTCAAGGTCTTGGAGCAACTTCATTATTAATTCTAGTAGGAGTTGCAATTGATACGGCAAAGCAAGTTCAAACTTATGTAATTTCCCAAAGATACGAGGGCTTGGTAAATAAATGATGAATAAACATTTACTATTTTTAGGGCCTCCTGGAGCTGGAAAAGGTACACAAGCTTCACTTATCAGTGAGTGGAATTCCTATTTGCATTTATCAACAGGAGAATTATTAAGACATGAAGTAACGAAGAAGACAAGTTTAGGAATCCAAATCAAAGAAATTATTAATAGCGGCAAATTAGTGGATGATGAACTTGTTTTGGAAATTGTTAGAAAAAATTTGGCATTTAGTAAACAAGGGTGGATTTTAGATGGATATCCTCGAAATATATCTCAGGCAGATTCTTTAACTAAAGTTTTAGATGAGCTAAATCAACCCTTAGAAAAGGTTTTTTATTTAAATGTAGACGAGGAAATTCTTGTCAAAAGATTAATAAATAGAGGCAGAACAGACGACAATGAAAAAATAATACGAACAAGATTAGATATCTATAAGGAAACTACTCAACCCCTTATTGCATATTATAAAAACCTAAAAATTTTGGAATATATTGATGGTGATAGAGACTTAAAAACAATATCTGACGATATAAAACAAAAAATGGCTTCATGATGATGTATAATATAGGATTGATATTTTAATGAGAAAAACCTTATGAAGGTTAGAGCCTCAGTAAAAAAAATGTGTGACAAGTGCCGTGTGATTCGTCGTCATGGCAGGGTTATGGTCATCTGTACCGCTAGCCCTAGACACAAACAACGTCAAGGGTAAAACTTTGGCTTTATTTAATTTATGTAAATTAAATAAAAATTCAATTAACACATTTATTTATTGAAAACAAGTGGCTAGGATTGCAGGCATTGACATACCTCGCGAAAAGCGAGTTGAGATAGCTCTCACATACATTTATGGTATTGGTCTTACTAGGTCTAAACAAATACTCGTAAATACTGGAGTTAACCCTGATACTCGTGTTAAAGATCTTGCAGATTCAGATGTGCAAAAATTACGAGGAGCTACCGAGGCTTATACAGTTGAGGGTGATCTACGTAGACAAGAAGGTATGGCTTTAAAACGCTTACAAGATATAGGTTGTGTTAGAGGAAGAAGACATAGAATGAGTCTTCCTGTAAGAGGACAAAGAACAAGAACTAATGCAAGAACTAGACGGGGAGCTAGAAAAACTGTTGCTGGAAGGAAGAAATAATGAACGATAACTTACAAACTTTAATTTTCTAGATAAATGGCAGCTCAAGTAAAAAAAACTGGTTCAAAAAAATCCAAAAGAAATGTACCAAATGGGGTAGTTCATATCCAAAGTACTTTCAATAATACGATCGTATCTATTACTGATACTTCAGGACATGTAATTTCTTGGTCATCAGCAGGTGCCAGCGGATTTAAAGGAGCAAGAAAAGGTACCCCTTTTGCAGCTCAGACTGCAGCAGAATCAGCGGCTAGAAGAGCCTTGGATCAAGGGATGAGGCAGATTGAGGTTCTTGTACGTGGACCAGGTTCAGGTAGGGAAACCGCCATAAGAGCTTTACAAGTGGCTGGTTTAGAAATAACTCTAATAAGAGATGTTACTCCATTACCTCATAATGGATGTAGAAGGCCTAAACGCAGACGCGTTTAGAGACTTATCTCATTTAACACTATCCCTTTATCCTTTTATTTTCCGTGTTGCAATACCAGATTGATCGAATTGACCATCAAATTTCAGATGATCGTTCCCAAACAGGAACATTTTTAATTGGACCCTTAGAAAGAGGTCAAGCTACTACACTAGGAAATTCCCTCAGGAGAGTCCTTATGGGCGGCCTTGAGGGAAGTGCTGTCACAGCAGTTCGAATAGCAGGAGTAAACCATGAATACGCTACTGTTCCAGGGGTTAGAGAAGATGTTTTAGATATTCTTTTAAATTGTAAGCAATTATCAATTAACAGCATAAGTAATGAAGTTGAAATTGGCAGATTAGTAGCTACAGGTCCAATGGAAGTGAAGGCTAATGATATACAATTCTCTTCACAAGTTGAAGTTGTTGATGGAGAAAAACCAATTGCTACAATTCAAGATGGACATAATCTTGAATTAGAAATTCACGTTGAAAGAGGGACAGGTTATCGACCTGTCGATAGAAGAAATGAAGAGACCACATCTATCGATCTTCTACAAATTGATGCAGTATTTATGCCTGTAAAAAGAGTCAATTTTACAATTGATGAGACTGCCGTCGCCGAAGGTGGAACAGGAAGGGAAAGATTAAGAATGGAAGTAGTTACTGATGGATCTACAAGTCCTGATGATGCAATAGCAGAAGCTGCTAATCAATTAATAGAACTTTTTCAGCCTCTAGCAACTGTTACAATGGTTGAGGAGATTCCTGAAGAGCCAGAACCATCTCCTGAAGCTCAAATTCCTTTAGAGGAACTAAACTTATCAGTTAGAGCTTACAATTGCCTGAAAAGAGCTCAAGTTAATTCAGTTTCAGATTTGATGGGTTTCAGTTACGAGGATCTTCTCGAAATTAAAAACTTTGGTTCAAAGTCTGCTGATGAAGTCATAGAAGCTCTTGAACGCATTGGAATTTCAATTCCGCAAAGCAGAACATCTGTTTAACTATTTTTTAGATTATGAGACATCAATTAAGAGTTCCACTATTAAGTAAACCTGCTGATCAGAGAAAAGCACTGCTTAGAGGATTAACAACCCAACTAATTAGGGAAGGTAGAGTTACGACAACAAAGGCAAGAGCAAAGGCTTTAAGAAATGAAGCTGAGAGAATGATAACTTTAGCGAAAGATGGTTCATTAGCCTCAAGAAGAAGAGCCCTTGGATATATATACGATAAAAAATTAGTCCACTCATTATTTGAGAAAGCTCAAGAAAGATATGGAGATAGAGAAGGAGGATATACAAGAATTGTTAGAACTGTTCCTAGGAAAGGAGATAATGCTCAAATGGCGATAATTGAGCTTGTATAGATATTAAATAAAATCTTTTGAAAAGAGTTGCATTATCCATTCAATATGATGGAACAAACTTTTCTGGATGGCAAAGACAAAAGAAGGTACATACAGTACAAGAAACTCTTGAAAAAGTATTAAAATCTCTTTCTTCCCAAAATATTAAAACATTTGCTTCTGGTAGAACTGACGCTGGAGTTCATGCATCAGGTCAAGTTGTGCATTTCGATACTGATTTTGTAATTCCAGAGGATAAATGGTCAGGAGCTTTAAATGGAAGATTGCCAAAGAACATCAGAATTATTGAATCTGTGGGCGTATCGAGTTCATGGCATGCATGCTATTCAGCAATTTATAGACATTACAGATATGTAATAAATAATAGTAAATTGCCAAATATTTTTTTAGATAATTGGTCTTGGCATCGTTATCAAAAAGAACTTAATACAATAGCTATGAAAAATGCAATAGCTACTTTAAAAGGTAAACATGATTTTTTTGCTTTCCAAAAGAGTGGCAGTAATAGGTCAACGTCAATTACTACAATTAAAGATGCTCAAATATCTCAAAGAGGCCAATTAATTTTGATTGATATAAAAGCCACTGGATTTTTGTATGGGATGGTGCGTTCAATAGTTGGTCAATTGGTCTTAGTGGGTGAAAATAAAATATCACCTGATACGTTTTATCAAAGGTGGTTAAATAAAAAAAAAGAGGAAGTGCATGAATCTGCTCCAGCAAAAGGATTGTGTTTTGTAAACGCGGTATATAAAAAGAGTGTTTTTAAAAAATTAGATCATCATGATCTATTTCCAAAGTTTTTAATAAGTGGTTATTCTTAAAGTTCATATTTTAAACTCTATATATTCTATTAAATTAATTGTTTTAAATTCCTTGATGATGTAATATTATATATTGATTCAGATTTGAATAGTCCTGATTAATGAATAAAACCTCTACTCCCTCCATAACTTCTATAAAAAGAAATTGGTTTTTGGTTGATGCTGAAGGCCAAACTTTAGGAAGATTGGCTTCAGAGATAGCAAATGTTTTGAGAGGAAAAAATAAACCATCATTTACTCCACATTTAGATACAGGTGATTTTGTGATTGTTGTTAATGCTGAGAAAATTGTGGTTTCTGGGAAAAAAGCTTCGCAAAAATTATACAGAAGACATTCTGGTCGACCAGGAGGAATGAAAATTGAAAAATTTGAGAGTTTGAGGGATAGAATTCCAGAAAGGATACTTGAACAAGCAGTTAAGGGAATGCTTCCTCATAATTCGTTAGGAAGACAACAATTTAAAAAATTAAAGGTATATAAGGGCTCCGAACATCCTCATGATGCACAAAATCCTGTATTATTAAAAGGTTAGATTATTTTCATGAATAGCCAAGTAAAAAACAAAGCCGTATATTGGGGAACTGGTAGAAGAAAAACTTCTGTTGCAAGAGTTAGGTTGATCCCTGGTAATGGCCAAATCAAGATAAATGGTCGTTCAGGCGATGATTATTTAAATTTCAACCCATTACATATTAATGCTGTTAAGGCACCTCTCCAGACTTTAGGACTTGAAAGTTCTTATGATATTTTTGTTAATGTTTACGGAGGAGGTTTGACAGGTCAGGCTGGAGCAATAAAACAAGGAGCTGCTAGAGCACTTTGTGAATTATCAATTGATAACAGAAAACCTTTAAAAACTGAGGGTCATCTTAGTAGAGACCCTAGAGCAAAAGAAAGAAGAAAATATGGCCTCAAGAAGGCAAGAAAAGCCCCCCAATACTCAAAACGTTAAATTATTATGCCAAAATCTGAAATTCATCCAAAATGGTACCCAGAAGCCAAAGTTATTTGTAATGGCGAGGTTGTTATGACAACAGGTTCCACTCAACCAGAATTACATGTGGATGTATGGAGTGGTAATCATCCATTTTTTACTGGAACGCAAAAAATTCTTGATACTGAAGGTAGAGTAGATAGATTCATGAAAAAATATGGTATGGGATCTACTGATGAATCAGATAAAGATAATACCTCTAAATAAATAGAAGCTTAAAATCTTATCTTAGTAATTAGCTTAAATTGGAATACTCAATATTATTATCACGGTTAAAGACTGCCTCAGAGACTTTTGATAACTTAGAAATACAACTTGCTGACCCTGACATTTCAAATAATCCTAAGAAGTTGGAATCTATTGCAAGAGAAAGATCTAAGTTAGAGCCTTTAGTAAATGACTTTAATGAATTATTAAAAATAGATAGTGAATTAGAAGATTCAAAAAATCTTCTTAAAGACAGTAAGGGTGATAAAGAGATGGAAACATTAATAAATGATGAATTAATAAGCTTGCAGCAAAT
Organism: uncultured Prochlorococcus sp.; assembly: GCA_902624105.1. GTDB lineage: Bacteria > Cyanobacteriota > Cyanobacteriia > PCC-6307 > Cyanobiaceae > Prochlorococcus_A. The sequence continues at coordinate 18,003 of CACNWH010000003.1, forward strand.
TAAAAATTCACTAATTCAGAAATTAAAAATTGCTCTTTTGCCAAAGGATCCTAGAGATGATAGAAGTGTAATGCTAGAAATTAGAGCAGGCGCTGGAGGTAATGAAGCTTGTATATGGGCTGGTGACTTAGCAAGAATGTATGAAAGATACGGACAAAAAATTGGTTGGTCTGTTAAACCTATTAGTGCTTCTGAATCGGATATGGGAGGCTTTAAAGAATTAGTCATATCTGTGAAGGGTGATTCAGTTTATAGTCAACTAAAATTTGAAGCTGGTGTTCACAGAGTTCAAAGAGTTCCCGCGACTGAATCTCAGGGTAGAGTTCATACTTCAACAGCTACCGTTGCAGTCATGCCTGAAGTTGATCCTGTTGAGGTTAAAATTGATCCTACGGAAATAGAAGTTGGAACTGCCAGATCTGGTGGAGCTGGAGGCCAAAATGTTAATAAAGTAGAAACAGCTATTGATCTTTTGCATAAACCAACTGGTATAAGGGTATTTTGTACACAAGAAAGATCACAACTACAAAATCGCGAAAGAGCGATGGAAATTTTACGAGCTAAATTATATGAAATTCAATTAGAGGAAGCTAATAAAAAAGAAAGATCAGAAAGATTAATGCAAGTAGGTACTGGGGATAGAAGCGAAAAAATTAGAACTTATAATTATAAAGATAATAGAACAACTGATCATAGATTAGGATGTAATTTTTCATTAGAACCTATACTTGCTGGTCAATTAGATGAAATATTGAATGCTTGTATTGCACAAGAGCAAAAAAGGCAAATGGAGCAGTTTAATATGACCGAAGACTAATATAAAATATTTATGTTATGCTGCGATTCCAATTACATATTTACTCCATTCTTTATATTTCCCTGAGTCAATTTGCTTTGTGGCTTCAAAATTAAGATTACTTAAAGGTTTATAAGGTTGTCTTCTTAAGGGCATATTTGCTTCTTCAGGGGTCTTATTGCCTTTCTGAACATTGCATCGTAAGCATGCGGTAGTGACATTCTCCCAACAATCTCCTCCTCCTCTACTCCTGGGTAAGACATGGTCAATAGATAAATCACGACCTTTATAGCTGCAATATTGGCACGTGTTGTTGTCTCTCAGAAGTATATTCTTCCTTGAAAGGGCAACCTCTCTATATGGAACTTTAACGTAATAGCGAAGTCTAATTACTGTGGGTAAATTTTTCCCATTGTGAATAGTGTAGGTATTATCTTCTTCCAAACTTTCAGCTTTACCTTTTAACATCAAAATAATAGCTCTTCGCCATGATGTTATGTTTAAAGGTTCATAAGAAGCATTTAAAACGAGAGTCTGGCTCATGCCAATTTCCCAATTACATGTCATGCTAACTGTATATTTATATAAACGCTGATAAAAAGCGAATTTAAAATGCAAAGTGGATTAAAAAATTCTAAATATGTGCCTCAAATTGTTTCTCGTCAGTTATTTGCTTTAGATCCAACTCAGAGAGCCTGGATTGAGGTTAGTGGAAAATCCATAGAATATAATGTTCGTGCAATAAAATCATTATTAACAAATGGCTGCCAATTTATGGCAGTTGTTAAAGCTGATGGATATGGTCATGAAGCAAAATTTGTATCTCAGCATGCAATTAAAGGAGGTGCTGATAAGCTTGGAGTTGCAACTCTACAGGAAGGCTTATATTTACGATCAGAAGGTATAAAAGAACCAATTCTTGTTTTAGGAAATATATATAGAAGAGAGGATTTATTAATTTGCTTTCAAAATAATTTAATGCCTACTATTAGTGATATTAAACAATGCATTGTTTGTAATGAAATTGGCGAAAAATATAAACAATTATTTTATATTCATTTGAAGATTGATACAGGGATGTCTAGGCTTGGATTTGAAGTAAAGAATTTTGTTCAATATTTCGAGAATATTATTGCATTAGAAAATATCAAAATAGATGGTATTTACAGTCATCTCTCAACTGCTGATGCATTAGATGCTTCACATGAAAATAGTTATGCAAATATACAGCGAAGAACTTTTCTTGAAGTGCTTGCTAATATCTCAATCAAGAAATATCCAGATATTAAAATTCATTTAGCAAACTCAGCAGGAACATTGATAGGTAAAGAATTTCATTTCGATATGGTAAGGATTGGACTATGCATGTATGGATATAAACCGTCGCAATCACAAAAAAAATTAAAACTTAAACCAGCATTGACTCTCAAATCTAAGGTTAGCTTTATAAGAATAGTAGATAATAAAGTTGGAATAAGTTATGGGAAAAAATTTATTACAAATAAAAAAACTAAGTTAGCGGTTATAAGTATTGGTTATGCAGATGGTATTTATAGGACACTATCTAATAAAATTTCATTGATACATAACAGTAAAATGTATCCTCAAATTGGGGCGATCACTATGGATCAATTAATGATTGATATTACTGATGCAAATGATATAAATGTTGGAGATACCGTGATACTACTAGGCTTTGATAAAGGTAAATGTATCTCACCTATTGATTGGGCGGATGCGGCTTCTACCATCCCTTGGGAAATTCTTTGCGCTTTTAAAAATAGATTACCTAGAGTTCAAATCTAATAGACATTTCGATTAACTAAAAAGTTTTGTAGGTTTGGCCAAAAGTTGATAACCTATATTTATTGGAGAGGTGGCTGAGTGGTTGAAAGCGGCTCCCTGCTAAGGAGTTACAGGAGGTAACTTTTGTCGAGGGTTCGAATCCCTCTCTCTCCGTATCTATTACGTTTCAATAAGGTTCATAAAGTCTCAAAAGCATTACTTCAACTACGATCTTCAGAATAGAAAGTGTCAGCAATGTTCATGACATATCAGGAAGTTTCCGTATGTCAGGGGATATTTTAGGGGATATTTCTTGATTTACTAGGGGATGTTTTAGAGGATATTTCTAGGTTTATCAAGAGATATTTATTTCTGTTAGAGAAAAGATGTGTATGTTTTTTCTATATTTGCTTAAATATTATTAGTGATTAGTTCTAATATGAATCTTTGGAATATAAATAAACTGAAAGATGATCTTTCTAATCAAAAAGTAAATCAAAGAGATTTATTGATTTACTATTTTTTATATGGATTAACTTTTACACTCGCATTAACACCTGTAGATTCATTTTTATATGATTATCCACAAGAAAATTATAAGTGGATTGACTGGGGGGTTACAGGTTTAATTTATTTGGTAACAATATTTTTATGCTATAAGGCAAATAAAGGGAGCAGGGGAAAAAACTTTGTTGAAAGAATTCTCTCTGTTGAAATCCTCCTTGTGATTAGATATCTATTCTTCTTTATTATCCCATATTGGATTTTTCATTTTACTTTTTTAGAGGAAACTGCTTATGCAAATACTTGGGAATTAATATCAACTATAATTCTGGAACTAATTATTTCAATTAGAACTATTCAATGCATGAATGATATTCAGAAAATTTAAAAAATTTTTGTTAATCAAGTTCTCTGGGGAATTACTTGAATCATTTTATATATTTTTTTATTAAAAGGGTTCAAATAGAAATAAATAGAAGTTGTGAATATCAGGGGATAGATTAGGGGATATTTTGCTTTACTTTCTTATAAAATTAGTCTCAATCCGTGTCATAGAGTGCCTTTAGGTCTCACTCCATTTACCTCTCTCTCCGTGTTTTTGGTAGAGCATGGAAGTTCATAATGTTCCTGAAGCTGCTGATACTAGTGCTTTTCAGAAAAAAGAAAATCAGAGACATTCACAAAGTATCACGGAATTTCATGTTTGGGGGCAGGAAATTTGGTAGAAAAATAAAGTGCAGAGGGTAGGAAATTTTCCTATGTTAATTATTTAATAGGATGTTTATTTTTCATAAAATTTTACTAGGATGAAAAATTAAATAACCTTATACCTTCTCAAAAAGAAACCAGTTTGAATCCTCTCCTCTATATAAGGGGTCGTGACCCCAGAAAAACCCATAATCAACTAACTTTAATTGTGGATAAAAAGATAAGAGATGTTTACCAAAGTCCCGTTTAAAAAGTTTACCTTTATTTCCTCTTTACTCTAGTTCAACAGGATAAGGAGAGTGGTATTCGTTTAAAAGGATATATTTTCTAGAAAGATTAAAAAGTTTCTCATAGAAATCTTCAAGCATACTTGGGTCTTGATGTATTAAGACTCCACTACTTAATGTTAGATCATACTTTTCATTTATAGAAAAGTCGTAAATTGATCCATTGTATGCAGAATGATTTTTTTCTAGTTTTTTAAATGCTTTAGTATTTATTTCTACACCAAATGTCTTTAGCCCTGGATAAAAAAAATAAAATTTATAAATTTTTTGGTTTAACGTTGTCTATGGTTGCTTAAAGTTGCCACATATTTTTACGGCGATTTCCTCTCTTTCCGTAATTTTTTTTGAGTATGATTTATAATTCTATTCTGTTCTGGTAACACTAGAGATAGTTTTATGAATGTCATTCTCAGGGAAAAGTTTTTAAAAGTAAGCTTATATTATGTAAAGGATAATTGAATTGTGAAATTATCTCAAATATTTAACTAAAATCAGCTTTTTATTCAATAATTTCTCCTAAATTAGATTCTGATTTTTAAGTTCTGAGTCTCTTTTTTCTTTTGCCTTTAATTATTTTACCTTCTGTTCTGGTCTTACCTAAATAGCTAACCTGACATACCCACTCATAAAAATGAAAACCAGTATCTAATTTTTTAATATTAAATTTAAACTTCTTAAAATCAAATATTTCACCTTTTTTGAAAGTGAATTCACCATACACACCTTTCCAAGAATCTTGAAATTCTAAATAATATTCTTCATCATCAGTTTCCCAGTGATTAATTGAGTCTTTTGGGGTTTTCTCAAAAGAATTTGTCAAAATTAAGTCTTCAGGATTTAAATTACCCTTATATATTTCTAATTTTTTTAAATTCCTAAATTCAAATCTTTCCTCTTGTTTGCTGTCTAAATTTTTTAAGATCATATACATTGAATTTGAAAAACTTAAATATTTATGTTGAACTTCTTCAATGCCTTCCTCTATCTCAAAATCCTCCTCATCTAATATTCCCCCGCTACATGAATGACGACCAATATACTCTAATGCTATTTGCCCTACAATCCATCCATTCCCTAATATCATTAATTTTCGAATTGAATTTAAATCATTAACAAACATGTTAATAATAATGGGAATTTGTTAGTTCAATCTTATTTTACATAAGAAGTTGTTGGTATATTTAAGAGATTAATTGCTTAAGGTTAATAATAAGTTGCGATAATTAATCCTAAATACTGTTCTATTAGCTATGAAAATCTCCTAAATTAAAACTGGAGAATTATTTTTTTAATAACCCTAATAAAAGCAATATTATGTTTTCTCTCAGTTAAATCATTAATATATTTCTTCAATTTAAAATAAAATATTATGTTTTAAAAAATTCCTTATAAATTTTTTTTAGATCAATTACAGAACTCACTATAAAATCTGCTCCTGCATTTTTAAGCTTAGTTCCATATTTAAATTGTTTTTGAATGTTATCTGCAGTTTTTAAATGCGGAGGTATTACACCTATGCTAATAAATTTTTGAGAAGGGTATAACTCTTTAGCATTAATGATTGTTTGAATATCAGCGATAGTATCACCAACATATGCGATTGGCGGACAATTACGACCAAAATCCTGTTCTAATAGCTCATTCGCTAACTTAAGAAAACCCTCAGGGTTTGGTTTGTCTGGTGCATCATTCATTGCTATTAAGGGTGGATTTTGAATTCTCAGTTTATTTTCTAATATAAATTTGGCGGAGGGCAGCTCAGCTCCACTTACGAAGCCCCATTTAATTTTATTTAAGGTAAGAAAGTCAAAAAAATTCTTATCTACTAAAAGTTTTTCGTTATTTATAAACCCAGACCATTTCAAATAATTTTCATGCGGATTACAACCAAAGTAGAGTTTTTCAAAATTCTTTATGACATTATCTCTTGAAGGTGGCTTCAAAGATAGTTTATTTTTTTTAATAAATCTTTTAATAAGTTCAAGCGTTAAATCCCAATCATTATTCCATTTCCCTTCATTCTTTAGTTCATCAATATCATAAGTGCTTGGTTCCCAATTACAGTATTTAAGCACAGTTTTTTGAACCGAGAGTCTATAGCTATTTGTAACATCTCTTATGACGCCATCTATATCAAAAAGTATTACCCCTATAGCTTGCAATGTTTTAGATACATGCTTCGTTAATCATTATATGAGGAAATCAAGTAGAGAAGAAGTAATATATTATTCTTTATTTATTAAATCTTGAGTTTTTAATAAAATATTTTAAAAATAATGTGTTTTAAATATAGAAAAAAAACGTTCTAAAAATACAATTATAAATACTTAAAAAAATTTATAAAAATTAGTATAATATTACAAATTTTTGTTATTTATACTGTTTTTTTAATATGTTTTTGATACAGTTAAAAATATATGTATAAAATTTTTGAAAAATAAATTTATTAGAAAGAAACTTTTATCAGAAAAAAAGTCCAATAAAAAACTAATTGGTTATGCAAGGGCGATAGATAATGAAATTGATTATTTAAATAAACAAATTTATGATTTGAATAATACTGGATGTAATTCAATTTTTTCTGAGATTATTAGTGTATCTGCAGAGAAAAAACCAGAACTTCAAAATGCATTTGATGCTTTATCTCAAGGGGATATTTTGATAATAGATAAGCTAGATAGACTTTTTTACTCTAAGAATGATTGTATACGAGGTTTAAATATACTATTGCAAAAAGGAATAGATTTAAAAATTTTATCAAGTAATTTCTCATCATCCGAAAGAGATGAACCTCTTAATTTAATTTTAAAGGTTTTACTAGAATTAGAAAATTTAGAAAAAGACATTTCAGACGAAAAAAAGAGAGAGATGTTTAAAAATAGAAAAGTTATTGGTTTAAATTTAGGAGGGAGGCCTAAAATTAGTAAAATAAAAGAATCACTCGTATTACGTTTACGAAGTGAAGGTTATTCATATCGAACTATTAGATCTCAAACAGGAGTTGCACTGTCAACAATAAGAAGAATTATTCTCGATTCAGAAGGTAATAATTAAATGAGAGATAAAAAACTTGAAAAATTAATAAAAGAGATCTTTAAAGATGTAGCTCTTCGATTATGTGAATTAAATTATGAAGATAGAAATAGTTTATTAGATGAATATCGAGAATGGATACATGAGGATTTAGAGCAGGAAAAGATATTAATGCTTCCTTATGAAGCTTATACAATTAGAGTAAAAAAGTTTAAGGAAGATTAATAAGCTTTTATGAATGAATAAATTTATAAATTGCTTTTGAAAATTTCGGTAAGAAATAATTATCATAAGCAAATTCTTTTCCCTCTGTAAAAACTACAAGTAACGTTTTACTTTGATTTTTATTGATCCACCAAGCGGCATCATGTCTAGCCTCTGACATCAAACCTGCTTTACTCCAAAAAGGAATCTTTTTAGGTAACCCCGCCCCTAAAAAACCATTTATTTGATTATTTGTATCATCGTATGGTGATTGTTCTTTAATTTCTCTGAATAAACAATTCTTTAAATTTATATTTTTTTCATTAAAGCTAATATTCTGCATAATTTCTTCCATAATTCTTGCAGTTCCATCAGTTGTCATGGCATTTCTGTTTTTGTTAGAAGTTCCATAGAAATCTTTTTCTCTGCCATATGGACGATCTTCCCAAGTCTTTTGACAACAATTAAAATCTTGTAATTCTTCCCAATTTAGAGTCTTTAACCAATCATTAATGATTGTTCTTTGATATTTCCATCTATTAAATATTTCTTTTTCTAATGACGGACCACTGGTTGTTCCAGTAAGGAGATCTACAATAAAACTTGTGGCATCATTACTAGAATATTGAAGCATTTCTTGAATAGCTTCATCCACTTGTGTGTCGCGTATAATTGTCTTATTTTCTATCCAATCGTAAATTGCTAGTGCGTATACTAATTTAACAATACTTGCAGGGTAAATCTTTTTACGATTATTGATTCCATATCCATAACCTTTTTTAGAATTTTCCTCATAATTGATCCAGGTGATAGCAATATTATTTAGTTTATTACTATATTTTTCATCGAATATTTTAGTTAAAATGTCTTGTAGAATTGATCCTATTTTTTCGTTTATATTATAGAAGGACATTGAAAAAAGATAGATATGAATACTTTACTATTATTTAATCAAACAAATTTTTCGACATCCAATTGGTGGAGATTAAAAAGTAATACAGTAGGGTATAAAAATGAACTAGGTTATCAAATAGTAACTGAAATAGCTAAAAATAGATGCTTCAGGATTGTAGAGAAAGATTTAAAAAGAAAAAATAATAAATTTAAATCAAGATATTTAGTTCAATTATTGGAAGATGGTTATTTATGTTGGATTAATATTCAAGGATTAGAAATTGAGATCTATCCTAACTATTTTCAAAAGAAATTCATCCGTGATGAATTATTTATTCAAAATAAAATGCCTTTTATTTTAGATTGGATAGATTTACAATCACAAGAATTAAATAATTATAAGTGGGGAGGATCTTTAGGACCTGACTTCGATTGTTCTGGCCTCATTCAAGCAGCATTTATGCGACAACAAATATATATACCTAGAGATTCTTATCAAATTATGCATTTTTGTAGGCATCTTTTTAATTTCCCAGAGAAAAATTACCAACTTAAAATGGGTGATCTTTTATTTTTTGGAGATAATAATATATGTAATCATGTCGCCATATACTATCGTAGTGGTATTTATTACCATTCTTCAGGAATTGAATTTGGAAGGAATGGCATATCTAAAGAAAATTTATATGAATCACAACATGATGATAATACTTCTAGATACTATAGATCTAAATTAATATGTGCAGGTAGAGTTACTAGATCATATCAATGGAATAAGGCTTTAAGGTAATTAGATTAATAATTTAACCCGCGTTACCTAGACTTTTTATCATTGGCATTATTGTATCTAGGTGCAATGTCCCGCAGATAAGCCATGCAAATACAGCGCCTCCACATCCTCCTAACCAAAAACCACTTGTAAAATCATTCCAGCCTTCCCTGGTGAACAGATCTTTTGGTGGATTATCTACAGTGCAGTCTTGAGGTTGAACATTGGGCGATTTCCCTGGAGAATTATATAGAAGTAATAATGCAGTTAATATATGAACTGCTCCAATAGCACCCAATAATCCAACAGTTAAAGCAAAATCTGAATTTCTTAGTGGACCTGTCATTGTGAATGGCCCATATAATAGATAGCCAAAAGCTGCTCCAGTCTCTAAACCTCTAAAATTGTTTGAAATTCCTGTTCTATAAAAAGGTAAATTATTTATAAAAGCTTTAGTTACATAACCGCTGTTTACAGGAGTCGCTAAATTTCCAACACAAGGATCCGTAACAGTTTTAATTTCCCAATTTTTTGCTGCTCCATAATCTGAATCATCAAAGGATTGATCATCAGTCTTAGTTTGATCTGTTGAATTAGAATTGTTTTGTTGTGAATCCATTTTATTAATTTAGAGTTTAATTTTTATTCAGTTGCTGTGATATATCTTCCAATTAAAACTATAAAAACAGCGGGAACAAGAATTCCTATTAATGGAACAAAAAGGGATGGTAACCAACTTGCAACCATATCAGAAGACATAATTTAAGATATATTTTTATTACTCTAGTTGAAATAACTTCATATGTGGTAATTATATTACTAGATGATATAAAAATTTATTAACTTTTCATGCTTAAATTAATTTCTTTAATTCTTATCATTTGCATTACTGTTTTTTTAATTTTTTATAAAAAAGAATATATATTTAAGAAATTAAAAACTAAAAAAAAATTACAGCGTCAAACTTTTTATGATGATAGGCAATACGAATTAAAAGAATTTAAATTTAATTTAAATAATTCAGATTTAAATAATATAAATAATTTTTCAAGTTTTAAGAAATCCATCTTAAGAAAGGAAATGTTAAATCTCTTTAAAGGTTCAAAAGAAGAGAAAATTAAGGCTTTAAAAATAGCTGAATTTTTATCTGATAAATCTATTTTACCTATACTAAAGATAGGTTTAAAAGATATGGATTCAGATATCGTAAAAGTATCTGCTAAATTAATTCATAAATTTAAATAGTTAAACTTCAATTTTTAGTTTCACCAAATGTTGATCTTATTCTATAAATTGGCCTGTTTTGGCTTTCATGATAAGTTCTTATAAGTAATTCACCCAATAGTCCAAAACTGAATAATTGAACTCCAGCGATACCTAATATTAGTGCAAACATAAGAAGAGGTCTGTTTCCAATATCTTCTCCTAATAATTTTATTAATATTAAATAAGAACTAATAATTAGGCTACTAATAATACTGACTATCCCAATAAATCCAAAAACATACATTGGCCTAGTGAGAAATTTATTCATAAACCAGACTGTTAGTAAATCCATTAAGACTCTAAATGTTCTGTCTATTCCATATTTGCTGGCGCCATATATTCTGCTTCTATGATTTACTTTAATTTCTTTTATTTTTGCCCCTTCTATGTTGGCTAAAATAGGGAGAAACCTATGTAATTCTCCGTATAATTTAATATCTTTAATTATCTCTTTTTTAAAAGCTTTTAGTGAACACCCATAATCATGCAAATTGATTCCAGTAACAAACCCTATTAATTTGTTTGCTATCTTTGAAGGAATACGACGACTTATTAATTTATCTTTCCTTTCAAATCTCCATCCGCAAACTAAGTCATAACCTTCTTTAATAGTTTGAATTAATTTTGGAATATCATTAGGATCATTTTGCAAATCTCCATCTAGTGAAATTATAATTTCACCGTTAGTATAGTCAAAGCCAGCAGCCATAGCTGCTGTTTGCCCATAATTTTTTCTTAAATTAAGTACTTTTAATTCTTTAATATTTGATGATAGTTTATTTAATATTTGCAATGTTGAATCATTAGAACCATCATTAACTAAAATTAATTCGAAATAGATATTATTTGAATTCATTACATTAAGAATCTCATTAGTAAGTAATTCAACGCTTTCACTTTCGTTATAAATTGGAATTACTATAGAAACTAAATTATTTAATTCATTCATAGAGGGTACAATTTTAATTTTAATTTTAACTGATATCTTTCAACGAAAAATGCAAAAAAAAAAGAGTCACATTTGTGACTCTTTTGATAAGTAATTATTAACCAAATTTACCAGAAGTTGAAGCTATTACGAAAGCTCCAAAAGTTAGGATATTTCCGATTGTAAAATGAGCTAATCCTACTAGCCTTGCTTGAACAATTGATAGAGCAACAGGCTTGTCTCTCCATCCGACTAAGTTAGCAATTGGCGTTCTTTGATGAGCCCAAACTAGAGTTTCAATTAGTTCTTGCCAATATCCTCTCCAAGAAATAAGGAACATGAATCCTGTCGCCCATACTAAATGTCCGAATAAAAACATCCATGCCCAGACTGATAAAGCATTTACACCAAATGGGTTATAACCATTTATTAGTTGGGCTGAATTTAACCATAAATAGTCTCTAAACCAACCCATTAAATATGTTCCTGACTCGTTGAATTGTGCCACGTTACCCTGCCATATCGCTAAATGCTTCCAATGCCAATAGAAAGTAACCCAAGCAATAAGATTAAGAGCCCAAAACATTGCTAAATACATAGCGTCCCATGATGAGCTATCACAAGTTCCACCTCTACCTGGTCCATCGCAAGGAAAAGCATATCCAAGATCTTTTTTGTCAGGTATTAATTTTGTACCTCTTGCATCAAGAGCACCTTTAATTAAAATTAGTGCGGTTGTATGTAATCCAAGAGCAATTGCATGATGAACTAAAAAGTCGGCTGGACCAATTGGTAGGAAAGCACTAAGTGCATCTTGCCTATTAATTAAATCCATCCAGTAATGATTACCTGGTAATGAGTTTGCTGCTACGCTTGCAGCACTTGTTGGATCAGATAGTAAAGCATTGAATCCATACATCATTTTTCCTTGGGCAGCTTGCACAAATTGGGCGAAAACTGGCTCGATTAATATCTGCTTTTCAGGATTGCCAAAAGCAACTACAACGTCATTATGCACATATATTCCTAATGTATGGAATCCAAGAAGCATAGTTACCCAGCTTAGATGACTTATTAAAGCTTCTTTTGTGCCTAATACTCTAGCTAAAACATTATCTTTGTTTAATTCAGGATCATAATCTCTTACGAAAAATATTGCACCATGAGCAAAAGCTCCAACCATCAAAAACATCGCAATATATTGATGATGCGTGTATAAAGCTGATTGAGTTGTATAGTCTCTTGCAATAAATGCATAAGAAGGCAAAGCACCCATGTGTTGCGCAACTAATGAAGTAGCTACTCCAAGCGCTGCAAGAGCTAAGCCCAATTGAAAATGAAGAGAATTGTTTAAAGTTTCATAAATTCCATCATGATTAATACCAAAACTTCCTTTGTGAGGATCCATTGGATGTCTTGTATTATGTGCTTCTGTAATTTCTTTTAAACTGTGACCTATCCCGAACGTTGTCCGGTACATGTGCCCAGCAATTATAAAAACAGTACCTATTGCGATGTGATGATGAGCAATATCAGTAAGCCACAACGCTTCACTTTGTGGATGAAGACCTCCTAAAAATGTAAATATTGCTGTACCTGCTCCTTGACTAGTTCCAAAAACTGCATCTAATGTATCAGGGTTTTGTGCATAAGCTCCCCAATTTAAAGTAAAGAATGGAGCGAGACCTGCAGGGTGAGGCAAAACTGTTAACCAATTATCCCAACCAACATGTTGTCCTCTAGATTCAGGAATTGCTACATGAACGAGATGACCTGTCCAAGCAATACTACTAAAGCCGAAAAGGACTGAAAGATGATGATTTAATCTTGTCTCAGCGTTTTTAAACCAGGCTAAAGAAGGTCTAAATTTTGGTTGGAGATGTAACCAACCTGCAAATAAAGTCCAACATGCAAGAATACTCATGAAGATTGAGGCTTGGAATAATTGCTCATTAGTTCTCATTCCAATTGTGTACCACCAATGATAAAGTCCAGAATATGCAATGTTCACAGGTCCTTGAGCACCTGCTTGAGACATAGCCTCAGTGATACCTTTCCCAAAATGTGGATCCCAAATAGCATGTGCTATGGGACGAACGTGTAGTGGATCTAGTACCCACTGTTCAAAATTACCTTGCCAGGCAATATGGAATAAATTACCAGCTACCCATAAGGCGATAATTGCCAAATGACCGAAATGAGTAGAAAAAAGCTTTTGATAAAGTTTTTCTTCCGTCATTCCATCATGACTTTCAAAGTCATGAGCTGTAGCTATTCCGTACCAGATTCTTCTGGTAGTTGGGTCCTGAGCCAGACCCTGGTTAAATGATGGAAATTTTTTAGTTACCATTTGATTAATAAGGAAAGTTCAGGTTTAGCCCAGACCGAAGAGGCGAGCGTGGAAAAAGGCCCAAGTTGTGGCAATACCTCCGACGAGGAAGTGTGTTACACCAACAGCTCTTCCTTGTGTGATTGATAGAGCTCTTGGTTGAATAACAGGTGCAACTTTAAGCTTATTGTGAGCCCATAGGATTGATTCGAAAAGTTCTTGCCAGTATCCTCTACCACTAAACAAGAACATTAGACTAAATGCCCAGATGAAGTGAGCTCCAAGGAACATTAGGCCGTACATACTTATAGCTTGACCGTAGCTGGTTAAAACCTGAGAAGCTTGTGCCCAAAGAAAATCTCTTAACCAACCATTGACAGTAATTGAACTTTGTGCAAAATTACCTCCTGTTAAACCCCAAACATCACTTTGCATTTTCCAAGAGAAGTGGAATATGACTATAGAAATGCAGTTATACATCCAAAATAGTCCTAGAAATACATGATCCCATGCAGATACCTGACATGTACCACCTCTACCTGGACCATCGCAAGGAAATCTAAAACCTAACGAAGCTTTATCAGGTATTAACCTAGAGTTTCTTGAGTAGAGTACCCCTTTTAGCAGGATTAGTACGCAAACATGAATTTGGAAGGCATGAATATGATGAATCATAAAATCTGCTGTCCCCAAAGGTATTCCTGTCATAGCAACCTTACCACCAATAGTTAAAGTCTCTCCGTTGAATACTTGACTTACACCATTTCCAGTTAAAAGAGTAGTTCCTATGCCTGAAGATTGGATATTTTGTACCCACTGTGCAAATATAGGTTGTAATGAAATAGCTTTATCACTGAACATATCATCGGGTCTACCCAATGCTCTCATTGTATCGTTGTGTACATATAGACCAAAACTATGAAAACCTAAAAACATACAAGCCCAGTTTAAATGGCTAATAATTGCATCTCGAGCCTTAAGAACTCTATCAAGTACATTATCAATATTTTTTGCTGGATCATAATCTCTAACCATTGCAATAGCTGCATGTGCGCCAGCACCAACTATGAATAAAGCACCAATCCACATATGATGAGTAAAACATCCCAATACAGTCATATAATCAATGGCCATATATGGATATGGAGGCATTGCATACATATGATGAGAAATAATTATTGATAATGATCCCAACATTGCAAGGTTTACAGAAAGCTGGGCATGTCTACTTTCAGCCATAAATTCAAATAAACCTTGATGGCCTTTAGGGGCTGGAAATAGAAGAGGATCTCCTTGTTGGGAATCCATAATCTCTTTCATACTGTGACCAATACCGTAATTTGTTCTATACATATGGCCTGCAATTATGAACATAACTGCAATTGCTAAGTGATGATGTGAAATATCTGTCATCCAAAGGCTTCCTGTAACAGGATTTAATCCACCTTTAAAAGTAAGAAAATCCGAATATGCCCACCAATTACCTGTGAAAAAGTTCTCAGCAGATCTTGCAGCTAGACCTGGAAAAATTTGACTAACAATAGCTGGATTACATAACTCATGTGGCATTGGCATGTCAGCTATAGATGCAATCGCAGTTCCATTTATAATTAATGGTTTACCAGCATCTATGGCATCTAATATTGCTGCAGTTGGAGCCCCAATATGTATACAATGTCCTGCCCATGCAAGTGAACCTAATCCAAGCAAACCAGCAAGATGATGATTCATCATTGATTCAACATCTTGGAACCATTCCATCTTTGGAGCAGCTTTGTGATAGTGAAAAATACCTGCATGTAACATTAAAGCTGCCATTACAACAGCTCCAATAGCTAATGCCATTAATTCAGTTTCGTTGGTAATTCCCCATGCTCTCCACATTTGAAAGATACCAGAACTTATCTGAATACCGTTGTAATTAGCACCTAAATCTCCATTTAACATTTCCTGTCCAACTATTGCCCAGACTTGTTGAGCACCAGGCTTCACGTGAGTTGGATCTGCAAGCCACCCAGTGTAATTAGAAAATCTTGCTCCATGGAAAAATGCTGCGCTCATCCATATGAAAATTACAGCAAGATGTCCAAAATGAGCTGAAAATATTTTTCTTGTAGCTTCTTCAGCGTCTCCGGAATGGATATCAAAATCATGTGCATCAGCATGCAGATTCCAAATCCATGTTGTTGACTTAGGACCTTTAGATAATTTACTGGACCAGAAACCAGGTTTATCTAATTTCCCAAAATCAATTGGTCTTGGATCAGCCTTTACAGGCTCAGCCAAAATCTTTTTGTTTTTTTCTCCACTTTCTGGTGGGCTGATGGTCATCTAGAACCTCAAAAGTTAATTAATCTTAATTACAGACTGGGTTTATCTGAAAAGATACTTATTAATAATAAGCTTTCAAGTAACCCTACCGTCGATAGTTAAAATATTCGTTCCCAAAACTATAAGATAAAGATTCTTTGATCATGTGAGAAAGTAACAAATGTTTCACTGATTGTTACTTAACCTTTACTTGTAAGATGTCAAGCTATGACTGGATTATAAGCATAATTACTTAGTCTCGCACTTTTTAATCTTAAATATTTTTTTATATTTTGAGTATATATGTATTAATCCAGTGACATGAGATGAAAATACTTTTAAATTTAGGATAGTCAAAATTTTCAATTGAAAGTAGCAGCTATTAGTTTTTCTGAACAATCAGAAGAATTTTTAAATTCACTTAGAAGTTTAGACTTTTTAGATGAATTTTATATTGCAAGCTCCTCGCAAAATAATAATGTTGTTAATAAATCTGTTCTTAAAATAAATGTCAAAGAATTTATTCAAAAAAATTGGAGAAAAATCGATTTATTTTTATTTGTAGGTTCAATTAGTGCAACTATCAGAATAATCTCTCCATTATTAAACTCTAAAGCAAAAGACCCTGGAGTAATTGTTATTGATAAAAAGTTTTCAAGAATTATTCCTTTAATTGGAATTCATCAACCTTTTTGTTACGAAATTTCACTCAAATTAGCAAATTTATTTGATGGGGATCTTGTCATGACAAATAATTCTATATTTGAAAAATATCTCGATCTGGATTCTTTTGGTAGAAATTGGGGTTGGAATAGATCTGGTTCAATCAATGATTGGTCTGATCTAGTTATTAAGCAATCAAACAAACAAAACATTTTTGTTAAACAATATTCAGGTAACAAAGTATGGAAGGAATCAGAAAGTGGCAAAAAAATTAATTTCCTTACTAATAAAGATAAAGTTGAGAAAGAAGAAAATACCTTTTTTATTAGTACAAAAAATTATCATAGAGCGGCTTGGCATCCAAGGACGCTATGGGTTGGGATTGGTTGTGAAAGAAATACTTCAGCAAAATTTATTGAAGATTGTATAAATAAATTATTTTTAAAATATGAAATATCTTTTTTTTCAATAGCTGGTTTAGCAACAGTTGATATAAAAAAAGATGAAAAAGCATTAATCGACATTACAAAAACAAAAAATTGGCCAATTAAATTTTTTTCAAATAAAGATTTACTAAAAGTAGAGGTTCCCAATCCCTCAAAGATAGTTTTTGAAGAGATTGGAACTTTTTCTGTTGCGGAAGCTGCAAGTCTTCTCGCTTGTGATAATGAAGGAGGTCAAATAGTAATTGAAAAAAATATTTTTAAGCATAAAGATCCTTCGGGGAAAAATTTAGGTGCAGTGACACTTGCTATAGCCGAGTCTAAAAAACAATTTGCACCTGAGAGAGGTTTTGTACATATTATTGGTAGTGGACCTGGTGCTATTTCATATTTAACTGGTGAATCTAAAGCAGCTTTATCTCAATGCTCAATTTGGATTGGTTATAAAAGATACTTAGATCTTCTTAACCCTTTAATGAGAGATGATCAAATAAGAATTGATAGTGAATTGACCCAAGAGAAACAAAGATGCGCTGAGGCAATTAGTTTGGCTCAGCAAGGAATCAAAGTTGCACTTATCTCTTCTGGTGATGCGGGAATATATGGAATGGCTGGATTATTAATAGAATTAATACAAAAACTAGAAATTCAATTTAGACCTTCGTTTGCTGTCCATCCAGGCATAAGTAGTTTGCAATTAGCTGCTGCATTAGCAGGAGCTCCCCTTATGAATGATTTCTGCGCAATAAGTTTGAGTGATAAATTAACTCCTTGGGAAACAATAAAGAAAAGAATAAATGGAGCTTTGATTGGAGATTTTGTAGTTGCAATTTTTAATCCTCAATCAAACGAGAGAAATTGGCAATTAAGAACAACCATTGAAATGTTTTTAAAATTTAGAGCAAAAACTACTCCTGTTTTAGTTGCTAGACAAGTTGGAAGAAATCAACAAAAAAAAAGGATTTTTAATTTAGACACTATTCCTATTGACGAAATAGATATGCTTTCAATAATAATTATTGGTAATTCTAGTACAAAATTAGTTAATAATTTTTTAATTTCACCTAGAGGCTATTTATAAAACATGTAATATCTTCAAAGGTTAATAATTAATATTATTAGTAACATGAATTTATAAGTAGATATATTTTAGAATGGTAAATAAAACAGAGAATTCATTAAAGAAACCAGAATGGTTAAGAGTTAAGGCTCCGCAAGTTGAAAGGATAGGAAATACAGCAGATCTACTTAGTGATTTAAAGCTTAATACCGTTTGTCAAGAAGCCAGTTGTCCTAACATTGGAGAATGTTTTTCGAGCGGAACGGCTACTTTCCTGATAATGGGACCAGGCTGTACAAGAGCTTGTCCTTATTGTGATATTGGTTTTGATAGGTCAAAAAGAGAGTTAGATCCAACTGAGCCGCATCGTTTGGCAGAGGCAGTTTATCGAATGAAACTTAAGCATGTAGTTATTACTTCTGTTAATAGGGATGATCTGGATGATGGCGGCGCAATACAATTTTTTTCATGTGTATCGGAAATTAGGAAGAAATCGCCTGAGACAAGTATTGAATTATTAATTCCAGATTTATGCGGAAATTGGAATGCATTGGAAAAGATATTAGAAATACAACCAGATGTGATTAATCATAATATTGAAACAGTTCCTTCGTTATATCGGAAAGTAAGACCTCAGGGGAATTATCAAAGATCTCTTGAGTTATTAAAAAAAGTACGAGAATATAACTCTCGTATTTATACAAAGTCTGGATTTATGCTTGGATTAGGAGAAAAAGATGAAGAGGTATTAAATCTTTTAATGGATTTAAGGAAAAATGATGTGGATATTGTGACTATAGGCCAATACTTATCTCCAGGTCCAAAGCATCTACCTGTACAAAGATTCGTCAGTCCATCGAAATTCAATTTTTTTAAATATTTTGGACAAAATGAACTCAATTTTTTACAAGTTGTAAGTTCTCCCCTTACTAGAAGTAGCTACCATGCTGAGGATATTCAGAAACTAATGAAACAATATCCAAGGTGATTTAATTTTTCTATTGGAAAATATTAATCCATTCATTTAATTTCCAATTAACCATATTATTTTTAATCATGGGATCATCTTTAATGATTTTTTCAGCCTCTTCAAAAGACTCACACTCAATAATTAAAAATCCACCTGCTCCAGGTACTTGATCCTTATCAACTAAAAAACCACTTTTAATGTAAAAACCCTGATCTATTAAATTTTTCACCCATAGTTTATGCTCTTTTATAGTATTGCTTTTAAAGTCGATGTCACTCAGATAATGTCTCTTGATGGTTTCAGTTTTTATGTAATAAGGCATTAACTCTTAGAGCTTTTATCTATAAGAAGAACCTGTTCTTCACTTGGAGGAACAATCATTTTAAAAATTTGTTTTGAATAATCCCAATCGTTCAGTAATTTTGAAGCTTTAAGGCTTCCAGTATGTTTAAGATAATCTGAAATAATGTCTTTAATAATTTTTTCTTGATGTGAATTATGTATCTTATGAATACTAACAATTTCTTTATTTACCTTCTTTTCTAACTGATTTTTTTCATCTAGGATAAAAGCTACTCCTCCTGTCATACCGGCCCCAATATTTCTACCAGTTGGTCCAAGAATTACTATTTTCCCTCCCGTCATATATTCGCAACAATGATCCCCAGCTCCCTCTGTTACTGCTGTGGCTCCACTATTTCTAACAGCAAATCTTTCTCCAGATTTTCCCAATGCATATAATTTTCCTCCTGTCGCTCCATATAAACATGTATTCCCAAGGATGACTTGATTAGAGGAATTAAGATTTATAGTTTTTGGAACTACTGTGAGAATCCCCCCATTCATTCCTTTGCAAACATAATCATTTGCTTCACCAACAAGTTTGATATGCATGCCTTTAAGTAAAAAGGCACCAAAACTTTGGCCAGCCGCACCAGTAAATTTGATATTTAATATTCCTTTAAACCCCTTATTGCCATGTAGCTCTGCTATCTCTCCAGATATTTTTGCACAGACACTTCTATCTGTATTGATGATCATTAAATTTTTATCAAATGATTTATGATTTTTAATCGCTGAAATAAATATGGGATCATGTAGAAGATCATCTTCTAACACTGGCCCATTATCATGGGCATTTTTTGGATGTTTAATCCAAGATCTATCATCATTTCTATCACTATCTTCTATAAGTGAACTCAAATCTATATTATTAGTTTTTGGTAACGTAATCTTTCTTACTTTTAGAAATTCCTTATTCCCAATTAATTCTTCCATAGTGGTTACTCCAATAATGCTCATGATTTGTCTTATCTCTTCGGCTATATATATGAAAAAATTAACTACATGTTCTGGGATACCTTTGAATCTATTCCTTAACTCTTCTTTTTGAGTAGCCACACCAACAGGACATGTATTCTTATGACAAACACGAGCCATAATGCAACCCTCGGCGATCATTGCAACTGATCCAAATCCATATTCTTCAGCACCTAATAGTGCTGCTATAACAACATCCCAGCCTGTTTTTAGACCTCCATCAGCTCTCAATAATACTCTTCCTCTAAGATTATTTTCCAAAAGCGATTTATGAACTTCTGCTAAACCTAATTCCCAAGGGAGACCAGCATGTTTTATTGAACTCAAGGGAGAGGCTCCAGTACCTCCATCATGTCCTGAAATCTGAATTACATCTGCATTTGCTTTGCTTACTCCAGCAGCAACAGTTCCAATACCTATTTCTGAAACTAGCTTTACGCTGACTTTAGCTTTAGGGTGAATTTGATGAAGATCATGAATCAATTGAGCTAAGTCTTCAATTGAGTAAATATCATGATGGGGAGGAGGAGATATTAGTGCAACTCCTGGTTTGCTGTTTCTTAACTTTGCAATATAGGTGTCAACTTTAGGTCCAGGAAGTTGCCCTCCTTCACCAGGCTTAGCACCTTGAGCCATTTTAATTTCAAGCTGTTGTGCACTTCTTAAATATTCTGGAGTAACACCGAATCTCCCTGAAGCAATTTGCTTTATAGCTGAACAAGCAGTATCTCCATTTTCGAGACCTCTTATAAATGGTAAGGTTGCAGATTTTGTATGTTCATCTATGTCATTTAAAACATTAAATCGCGCAGGATCCTCTCCACCTTCCCCACTATTACTCTTTCCTCCAATTCTGTTCATCGCAATAGCAAGTACTTCATGAGCTTCTCTTGATAGAGCACCTAAGCTCATACCACCAGTACAAAATCTTTTACAAATCGATTCGACGCTTTCTACCTTATTTAAAGAGATACTTTCTCTTGAAGAATCAATTGTAAGCAAATCTCTTAAGGCAGTTATAGGTCTATTTCTAATTAATTCTTGATAGGTATTGAAATGATCATATCCAGGCCCTTGTTTTAGAGCGGAATGCAAAATTTTTGACATTTCAGGATTATTAGAATGATATTCTCCGTAATTCCTAAATTGAACAAAACCCAAGAACTCAAGCTTTTTGAGATCAATTTCTGGGTATGCTTTCGTATGTATTGAGATTGTCTCAATAGCTAATTCTCTTAATGAAATTCCAGCAATCCTACTTGTTGTTCCATCAAATCCTTTTTTTATTAAATCGGAACCTAACCCTACCGCTTCAAAAATTTGAGCTCCATGGTAGCTTGCTAATAGAGATATTCCAATCTTAGATAAGATTTTTCTCAATCCATCTTCTAAAGCATTTTTAATATTTTTTTGAACATCTTTTGCAGAGAATTTTTGTAATTTTCCACCATTGATAAGTTTGATTGTCTTGGGGTGTTTTAACCAGTGCCTACTAGATTCAAAGATAAGCCAAGGACAAATAGCACTTGCACCATATCCAATAAGACAAGCCATATGATGTGTGCTCCAACATTGACCAGTTTCTATAACTAAAGATGCTTTCAATCTTATCTCTTTTTTTAGAAGATAATGATGAATTGTTCCCACAGCTAATAAAGGGGGAATGAAAGTTCTCTTTGGCGTAATGCCTTTATCTGAAATTATTAAAATAGAACAATTATTTTTAATAGCATTTTCACTTTCAATACATATATCATTTAATCTTTTTTCAAGACACTCAATTCCAGATTCAATATCAAATAAGGTTGATATCGTATGACACTTAATATCTTTATTCTGTATTTCTAAAAGCTCTCTTTCATTAAGTATGGGACTTTTTAGATGTATGGATGGTTTTATATCATTGAAACTAAAAGATGAACATCTCTCTCCGAGATACATCTCAAGACTCATTACAAGTTTTTCTCTTAGCGGATCTATTGGGGGATTAGTTACTTGAGCAAATCTCTGCTTGAAATAGTCATATAGTATGTGAGGTTTTGAAGAGAGTACCGCTAGTGGAATATCATCTCCCATACAATATGTTGGTTCTTTAGATAAAGAAGCCATTGAGTCAAGTATCAAATCATTATCTTCAGCTGAAAATCCATAAGCTGTTTGTTGTTGAAGAAGTTCTAAACCTTGCAATTCGCAAGATTCTTTCCATTCGTCATTTTCAATATCTATAGATCTTTTTTTAAGAAGTTTTTTATAGTTATATCTATTGGCTGCTGCAGACTTAACTTCCCAATTTCTTAGTATAGTTCCTTTCTGAAAATCAATAGCAAGCATCTGTCCAGGCCCTAATCGTCCTTTCTCAATTATTTTTGATTCATCTAGATTTACTACTCCTGTTTCTGAACCCATTACAACAAAGCCATCATTTGTTATTGAATATCTTGCAGGACGTAATCCATTCCTATCAAGAGTAGCTCCAATAAAATTACCATCTGAAAATGCTATGAGAGCTGGTCCGTCCCAAGCTTCCTGAAGACTTGCCGAATATTCGTAAAAACATTGAATTTCCTCTTTGTCTTCAAGTTCTGGTTGATCTCTAAAGGCTTCGGGCACTAATTTTAAAAGGGAATCAGTGATTAATTGACCTGAACGTACATTAATTTCTAAAGTCGCATCAAGATTAGCTGAATCACTCCTCGAATTATCAACAATTGGTTTCAAATCATTTGCTAAATCACCCCAAAAACTGTCTATGTGTTTTTCAGATGCTTTTGCCCAATTTATATTACCCAAAAGTGTATTAATTTCACCGTTATGACCAAGAAATCTCATAGGTTGAGCTAAGGGCCATTTCGGAAGAGTATTTGTACTAAATCTTCGATGGTAAACAGAATATGAAACTTTAAAATCTTCATCTTGTAGATCCTTATAAAATTTGGGAAGTATCTCCGATCTAACCATTCCCTTATAAACAACAGTTTTGGAACTAAAGGATGCAAAATAAAAATCATCTTGCATAGGCATGCTTTGTTTTACTTTTTTTTCAATCTTTTTTCTAAGCTGAAATAAAAGAAACTCAAAATCGTTAATATTTTTTTCGAAGGATACAAACCATTGGATAACAAAAGGGGCATTCGCTTTGGCTAATGGTCCAAGTACATCTTTATTTACAGGAACTTCCCTCCATGTCGTTTTAGAAAAGTGTAAATTTGCTGCCTCCTCTTCACAAATAACCTTTATTGTTTTTATGAGATCTTCATCCTGAGGCATGAAAATCATTCCAAGACCAACATTTACTGCGTTGTCAATTACTAAATCACTATTTTTTGATAAATAAGTCCAAGGGATTGAACATAAGATACCTGCCCCATCTCCTGAATCACTATCGCCTCCGCAACCTCCTCTGTGTTCCATGCAATCAAGTCCACGTAAGGATTCCCTTAAAACCCAATTACTTTCTTTCCCATAAATATGGGCGACAAATCCTACTCCGCAAGCATCTTTCTCTCCCGAGACAGCTTTTGGAGAGTAACTATCTTTATATGGATTAATATAATTTTTAAGTTTCTTTGGCATAGAAATTTTTGATTTATTAAATTTGAAAAATTTAATACATTTATTATAAAAATAAATTCTTAAATAGAACTAAAAATCATGAAGAATTACTAAAAGATTTTTTATCCTTTTTCGTGAAATCTTTTAAAAAAGTGCCTTAATTACTCATTAAAGGTTATGATAATCAAATACTATTTTAAATTATAAAATTTAATGCCCACTATTCAACAGTTAATCAGTTCTGAAAGAAAAAGCCTGAAAAGGAAAACTAAATCACCAGCTTTAAAATCATGTCCGGAGAGAAGAGGTGTATGTACAAGAGTTTATACTTCCACTCCGAAGAAACCTAATTCTGCATTGAGAAAAGTTGCTAGGGTGAGATTAACTTCTGGATTCGAAGTTACGGCATACATACCTGGTATCGGTCATAATTTGCAGGAGCACTCAGTTGTTCTACTAAGAGGTGGAAGAGTTAAAGATCTTCCAGGAGTTAGATATCATATAATTAGAGGTACTTTAGATACTGCTGGAGTCAAAGATAGGCGCCAAGCTAGGTCAAAATATGGAGCAAAAGCCCCAAAAAACAATTAAACTTTTAATCATTTAATTTAAAAATATGTCTCGTCGAAATGCAGCTGTAAAAAGACAAGTTTTACCTGATCCCCAATTTAATAGTCGTTTGGCTTCCATGATGATATCAAGATTAATGAAGCATGGGAAAAAATCTACAGCACAGAGGATACTATCAGATGCTTTCTCTTTGATTAATGAGAGGACAGGAAGTGATCCTGTGGATCTTTTTGAAACAGCAGTTAAAAATGCGACACCTTTAGTTGAAGTAAGAGCTAGAAGAGTTGGAGGAGCTACATATCAGGTTCCGATGGAGGTGCGCCAAGAACGTGGAATAGCTATGGCTTTAAGATGGTTAGTTACTTTTTCTAGAGCTAGAAATGGGAAAAGTATGGCTCAAAAATTAGCTGGAGAATTAATGGACGCTGCTAATGAGACAGGAAGTGCTGTTAAAAAAAGAGAGGATACACATAAAATGGCAGAAGCAAATAAAGCTTTTGCACATTATAGATACTAAGAACATCCTAAATAGAAATTATTTGTTCTATTATTAAACACATACTTTATGTTATTTTAATAAACTAAAGCTTATTGCAATTAATTTATTTGGAGTTTGAAAATTGGCACGAGATTTCCCACTGGAACGTATACGTAATATAGGAATTGCAGCACACATCGATGCTGGTAAGACTACAACGACTGAAAGAATTTTATTTTATTCAGGTGTAGTTCACAAAATTGGAGAAGTCCATGATGGTGCTGCCGTAACTGATTGGATGGCTCAAGAAAGAGAAAGAGGTATTACTATTACAGCTGCAGCTATATCAACAAGTTGGCAAGATCACAGAATTAATATTATTGATACCCCCGGTCACGTTGATTTCACGATAGAAGTTGAAAGATCAATGAGAGTTTTAGATGGAGTAATAGCTGTATTCTGCGCAGTAGGAGGAGTACAGCCTCAATCAGAGACTGTTTGGCGACAAGCTGATAGATATTCTGTACCAAGGATGGTATTTGTTAATAAAATGGATAGAACAGGAGCTGATTTCCTTAAAGTTTATAACCAAATAAAAGACCGTCTTAAAGCTAATGCTGTTCCAATTCAATTACCGATTGGGGCGGAGGGAGATCTTTCTGGAATCATTGATTTGGTTTCAAATAAAGCTTATCTCTACAAAAATGATTTGGGAACAGATATCGAAGAAGCTCCTATTCCAGATGATATGAAAGATTTATCTGATGAATGGAGAAGTAAGCTAATGGAAAGTATTGCTGAAAATGATGAGGAACTTATAGAAGCTTTCTTGGAGAAAGGTGAATTGTCCGAAGAACAACTAAAAAAAGGTATTAGAGAAGGGGTTTTAAAGCATGGTTTAGTACCAATGCTTTGTGGCTCAGCATTCAAAAATAAAGGAGTACAACTTGTACTAGATGCTGTTGTTGATTATTTACCAGCTCCTGTTGACGTTAAACCAATTCAAGGCATCTTACCAAATGGAAAGGAGGATATAAGACCTTCAGATGACAGTGCTCCCTTTAGTGCACTTGCTTTTAAGGTTATGTCAGATCCTTACGGTAAATTAACTTTTGTAAGAATGTATTCAGGAGTTTTATCTAAGGGAAGTTACGTTATGAACTCTACAAAAGATGCAAAAGAAAGAATTTCTAGGCTCGTAATATTAAAAGCTGATGAAAGAGAAGAAGTGGATGAATTAAGAGCGGGAGACCTTGGTGCAGTTTTAGGTTTAAAAAATACTACTACTGGAGATACATTATGCAACACGGAAGATCCCATTGTTCTGGAAACTTTATTTATTCCTGAACCTGTCATATCAGTAGCAGTAGAGCCCAAAACAAAAGGGGACATGGAAAAGCTGTCTAAAGCTTTACAAGCTCTTTCAGAAGAAGATCCAACTTTTAGAGTTAGTACAGATCAAGAGACAAACCAAACAGTTATTGCTGGCATGGGAGAACTTCATCTAGAAATTCTTGTAGATAGAATGTTGAGAGAATTTAAGGTAGAAGCAAACATAGGAGCACCCCAAGTTTCCTATAGAGAGACTATTAGATCTAGCTCAAAAGGTGAAGGCAAATACGCAAGACAAACTGGAGGAAAAGGACAATATGGACATGTGATAATCGAAATGGAACCAGCCGAATCAGGCGCTGGGTTTGAATTTGTTAACAAAATTGTTGGAGGATCAGTCCCAAAGGAGTATATTGGACCTGCAGAAAGTGGTATGAAAGAGACCTGTGAATCAGGTGTTCTAGCAGGTTATCCATTGATTGATGTAAAAGTTACACTAGTCGATGGTTCCTTCCACGATGTAGACTCTTCTGAAATGGCCTTTAAAATTGCAGGTTCAATGGCTTTTAAAGATGGGGTGAAAAAATGTAACCCTGTTCTTTTAGAGCCTATGATGAAAGTTGAGGTCGAAAGTCCCGACGATTTTCTAGGATCTGTAATAGGTGATCTCTCCTCAAGGAGAGGTCAAGTAGAAGGGCAATCTGTCGATGATGGGTTGTCTAAAGTACAGGCCAAAGTGCCTCTAGCCGAAATGTTTGGCTATGCAACACAGCTCCGATCAATGACTCAAGGTCGGGGTATCTTTTCAATGGAGTTCGCCAACTACGAGGAAGTTCCTCGTAATGTTGCTGAAGCAATTATCTCCAAGAATCAGGGCAACTCCTGATCTCTTATCCAAAATAAACATCCTTTATCCCTCGATTCTTAATTCAAATGGCTCGCGAGAAGTTCGAAAGAAACAAACCACACGTTAACATTGGTACTATTGGCCATGTTGATCATGGAAAAACAACATTGACTGCTGCTATCACTAATGTTTTAGCAAAAAAAGGTCAAGCCCAAGCTCAAGACTATGGAGACATTGATGGTGCTCCAGAAGAAAGGGAGCGTGGTATTACTATAAATACAGCTCACGTAGAGTATGAGACTGAAGGCAGGCATTATGCTCATGTTGATTGCCCAGGTCATGCTGACTATGTAAAAAATATGATTACTGGTGCTGCTCAAATGGACGGAGCTATTCTTGTCTGCGCAGCAACTGATGGTCCTATGGCTCAGACAAAAGAACATATCCTTTTAGCTAAGCAAGTCGGAGTTCCTGCTCTAGTTGTTGCCTTAAATAAATGCGACATGGTAGATGATGAGGAAATTATTGAATTAGTTGAAATGGAAATTAGAGAGCTTCTAGATAGTTACGATTTCCCAGGAGATGATATTCCAATAATTCAAGTATCAGGCCTAAAAGCTCTTGAAGGGGATTCAACTTGGGAATCTAAAATTGAAGAATTAATGAAAGCTGTTGACTCTAGCATTCCCGAACCAGAAAGAGAAGTTGATAAACCATTCTTGATGGCAGTTGAAGACGTATTTTCTATTACTGGTAGAGGTACTGTTGCAACTGGTAGGATCGAGAGAGGCAAGGTAAAAGTCGGAGAAGAAGTTGAAATTGTCGGTATAAGAGATACTAGATTGACAACAGTCACTGGTGTTGAAATGTTCAGAAAGCTTCTAGATGAAGGTATGGCTGGAGATAATGTAGGACTTCTTCTTAGAGGTGTTCAAAAAGAAGATATTGAGAGGGGGATGGTACTTGTTAAAAAAGGGTCAATAACTCCTCATACTCAATTTGAAGGTGAGGTTTATGTTTTAAAGAAAGAGGAGGGTGGAAGACATACTCCTTTCTTTACGGGTTATAGACCACAATTCTATATTAGAACCACAGACGTAACTGGACAGATAACTGCGTTTACTTCAGATGATGGTTCAAATGTTGAGATGGTTATGCCAGGTGATAGGATCAAAATGACAGGAGAGCTTATTTGTCCTGTCGCTATCGAACAGGGAATGCGCTTTGCTATTAGAGAAGGAGGACGCACAATTGGAGCTGGTGTTGTTTCTAAAATAATTAAATAGATTTTAATTATTAAGAATAGTACATCTATCAATTAGAATAGATTCCATTGATGGGTTATATATTTTTATAACCCATTTAATATATTATCTTTGACTTATGACTGCATCTATAGCACAACAAAAAATTCGTATTAGATTAAAAGCGTTTGATAGAAGAATGTTAGATTTATCTTGCGATAAAATTATTCAAACTGCAGATACAACTTCAGCTTCTGCTATAGGTCCTATCCCATTACCCACCAAAAGGAAAATTTATTGTGTTTTAAGATCACCTCACGTAGATAAGGACTCAAGGGAACATTTTGAAACTCGAACTCATAGAAGGATTATTGATATTTATAGTCCATCTGCTAAAACTATAGATGCTTTGATGAAATTAGATCTTCCAAGTGGAGTTGATATAGAAGTTAAGCTTTAAATTTGCCCGATTGTAGTCTAAAGTTACTAAAATAAATAGAAATCGTTAATTTAAATATGGGAGATCTGTCAGTTAGGGAATTACCTTTATTTCCACTGCCAGAGGTAGTTCTTTTCCCAAATGAAGTTTTACCTTTACATATTTTTGAATCAAGATACAAAATTATGCTGAAATCTGTTCTAGAAACAGACTCTTTATTTGGAGTAGTTAAGTGGGATCCAAATACAAAAAGTATGGCGAATGTTGGTTGTTGTGCTCATATAATTAAGCATCAAACTGCTGATGATGGCAGAAGTAATATTATTACTATTGGACAGCAACGCTTTCAGGTTTTGGAGGTAGTACGTTCTTCTCCTTTTTATACAGGTTTAGTTAGTTGGATTGATGATGAAAATAGTCAAAACCTTCAGGATCTTGATATCCTCAGAGATTCTGTTATTCAAGCCTTAAATGATGTTGTTAATTTAACTAGTAAATTAACTAATTCTCAAAAAATATTGCCAGATAAGTTACCTAAGAATCCTATGGAATTATCATTCTGGATTGGTGCTCATCTTGGTGGCCCAGTTTCTGACGAACAACAAAGGCTCTTAGAGGAAAGGGATACCTATATAAGATTACAGAGAGAGTTTGAGATGCTTGACCATACAAGGAAACAACTTGCTGCAAGAACTGCATTAAAAGAGAGTTTTCCTGATGTAAAAGAAAACTAAATTATTTTTTAAAGTTTCATTCGAGATTTATATTCTTTGAAGCATAACATCCAAAATCATTTAAATTTTCACATAATGGTCTTAAATTTTCTTTCAGAAGCTCAAAAGTTTTAATACTATTAATATCATCAATGGCAACATCTACATAAATTATATATTCACCTAGTTCTCTTTTGGATGGTCTAGATTCTATTTTACTCATATTGAATCCAAGATCAGCGATAGTATTTAAAGCTTTAAGAAGTGAACCTGGTTGATTGTCAAGTAGAGAAAATGCAAAGCTAGCAATATTTGCCGCTTCAGAAACTTTTGTATCAGAGAGTAAAACAAATCTAGTACAATTTCCAGAAACATCATTAATAGGAAATGCAAGCTCTTTTAGTCCTTCAATAGTTACAAGTGCTTTTGAACCTATGGCCGCTCTAAATGAACTTCCTTTCACCATGTTCACAGCTTCTGAAGTAGAGTTTGTAGGAAGTAAAATAGCTGATGGTAAATTCTCTGAAAGCCATTCTGAACATTGAGCTAATGCCTGGGGATGAGATAATACTTCTGATATGTCTGAAAGCTTTCCACTGCTAATTAACGCATGTTTAATAGGCAAAACAATTGCTTGGCTAATTTTTAAATTTGGAAATTTCCATAAAGCATCTAATGTAGCAGTAACTCCTCCCTCAACAGAATTTTCGATTGGAACAACTGCAGCATCACAATTTTTGTAGGCTATTGATTTAATAACAGAATGAAGCCCATTACATGGTACAAATATAGGTGACTCATAATTAGCAAAGTCTGATAATATTTCAGCTGCTTTTTCTGCGTAGGTACCCTTTGGACCTAAATATGCAACTTGTTTGCGCATGACTAATAAAAATGAAAAAAAGAATATAGTAAGCATTGGAGATTTATAATACAATGCTTTTGTCTTTTGATGCTAAACAGAAACTAAAGCTTTCTGTAACAACTAATAAAGAACGTCTTTCAACCTATCTCCTTCAAGAAGAGAGGGTTGTAGGGGCGATGTTAGATTCCAATAAATTAATACCCGAAGGACAAGGTAAGTATAAGTATAATGTTACAAGCTTCAGAGTCTTTCAGCTAGATATTAAGCCAGTTGTTTCGATTGCTGTCGAAAATAAAAATGGGGTACTTATTATGAGTGCCCTTGATAGCAAATTAGATGGTCTTGGTATTGTGGATGATTTTAATCTTTTGTTAAAAGCGAACCTACAGGCTACTAATATTGGTTTAGAGGGAGAAGCACTTCTTGGAGTAACGGTAAGTCAACCTCCTATATTAAAGCTTATTCCAAAAAAAATATTAGAATCAACGGGGCATTCAGTACTTAATGGAATTTTGTTAGGAATAAAAACAAGAGTTCAGCAGCAATTAATTAAAGATTTTACCAATTGGTGCAAACTAAATTAAATTTAATTTTTTGATAAATGACTTTCTATGCATATTTGTAATGCCTAAGTGGTTTATTGATAAAAAATGATCACTGGTGCCATAACCTTTATTCTTAAAGATTGTATAACCTTTATACTTTTCTTCTAGCCTATTCATTAGTAAATCTCTTTTGACTTTAGCTAATATACTCGCAGCAGCTATTGCAGTCATTTTAGAATCGCCTTTTATTAAATTCTCTTGTTTTCCCTGCCACAAACTTAATGGTAGGCTGCCATCTACATAAATTTTTAAAGGTCTTAGTTTTAATTTATAAATAGCTCTTATCATTGATAATTCAGTAGCATGTCGTATCCCATATTTATCTATCTCTTGAACGGAACTTTGACCTATGCCCCAGTCTGTTGATAGTTCTAATATCTTAGGTAATAATAAGCCTCTTTTTTTTGCAGATAATTTTTTACTATCATCAACACCTAATCTTTTTAGTAAATGATTATTTTCTAATGTTAATACCACTACAGATGAAAAGACAGGGCCAAAGATACATCCCCTCCCTACTTCATCAATACCTACTTCAATTGAATCATTCATTAACTGCAGATGATCTTCTTCTTTTTCTTCTTGTAATGTCGGCGTCTTCACTATCTTGATTTTCTTTTAAATCAATATCATTAACTACTATTTCCTCATTTGAAACCTCTAATGTATCTCTATCAGAATAATCTTTTAAAGAATTGCCTGACAATGAATTATCTAAATTTTTAATTTTTATTTGATTTTTATCGTTTGATTGGACAGCTTCTTTCTTTTTTGATTCATTATTTTCAAGCTTTGGAATATTATTTACTTTTATAAATTCTTTGCCTAACTTAATTAAGGGATTTATCCCTAATTGACTATATACAATCTTTTCTTCATCAGAAAGCTTTAAATAAATAATTTCTTGTTCATTTAAATTATTTGCTGCATTTATATCATCATTTAATTCTTTTTTCTTGAGGTTATCTTTTTCTTCACTTGAAATTAAAGCTTTGGAAGTTGCTGTTTCTGACATTTTATTCTTACTATCATGAATGATAAGTTGATTATTTTCTAAATTATTTTCATGAATTGATTTTTTTGATTTTTTGGAAGACTTTGGAGGTTCTAAATTAATTTTTTGAAGATTAGGTAAATTTTGTAAATGTCCTAATCCTTCACAACAATTACAAGTTTTTCCAAATAGTTCATAAATATTTTTACCCTGCCTTTTCCTAGTTAGCTCTACAAGACCTAATTCAGTTAATTGAGCTATTTGTGGTTTCGCTGAATCATCTTTAATCGCTGTAGTGAAATGCTCTAACAATTGAAATTGATCTCGCCGTGAATCCATATCTATAAAGTCTATGATTAGAACTCCTCCAATATTTCTCAATTTCATTTGTCTAGAAATTTCAATCGCAGCTTCGCAATTTGTCCATAATACCGTTTGTCTAGAGTTTGCTGATCGTGTAAATGATCCTGAGTTTACATCGATAACTGTAAGAGCTTCAGTTGGTTCAATAATTATATAACCCCCAGAAGGCAAATCTACCCTTGGTTGTAGCGACTTTTGAATCGTTTGTATGATTTTATATTTCTCGAGTATGTGATCTTCTTTAGAGTTATTATGAAATTCAATAATAAAATTAAATTGATCATTTACTAGATAACTTTTTGCTCTTTCAATAGCTTGTTTATTATCTATCGTTACTTTTGTTGTAGAAGAATTTACATTATCTCTTAAAATTTTTAATGAGAAGTCTTCATCTCTGCTTATAAGCATTGGTGGTGTTGACATCTCATTTAGTTGAAGAATATTTTCCCATTTTTGAATTAAATTCTCTAAGTCTTCTATTAAAAATTCTTCACTGATTTCTTTTGATTCAGTTCTAAATAAAAGGCCTGTTCCTGGTGGTTTTATTAGTACACCAAGTGCCCTTAATCGACTTCTTTCTGTCTCTGTATTAATTTTTCTAGAAATATTCACTCCTTTACCAAAAGGTTGAAGAATTATATATTTCCCTGGAAGAGAAATATTTCCAGTCAGTCTTGGCCCTTTGGATCCTGTAGGCTCTTTCATAACTTGAACAAGTACTTTTTGTTTTGGCTCAAGTAATTCAGTAATGGCAGCAGACCCTTTTTTTGATCTTAAGGGTCCAAGATCAGATACATGGATAAATCCATTTTTTTTACTTTCTCCAATATCTATAAAAGCTGCATCAATTCCAGGAAGAACATTTTCTACAGTACCCAGAAAAATATCTTCAATTTGATATTGACCTTGTGAGACAATCAATTCTTCAACTCGATCATCTTTAAGTAGAGCTGCAATACGTGCCTGCTCAGCTATGATAATTTGCTGAGACATATAAAAATTTTAGTATGGTTTTATTTGAAAAATGATAAAAATTTAAGAAATTAAGTTCTAATTATTTGCAAGAATTTTAAGGTGCAATTTGACCATAATTAAAATAATTAGTATTTACTTCTAATTTTTTTTAAGTAAATCTTTAAACTACTTTGAGAAAAATTAAATTAATTTACATCGATTATGATATTTATCAAAGTAAATCATAATCATTTTAATCTTAACATTATTTTCCCCTGAAGTCACATTAATCATTTATTCTATTAATTGTTATAGATGTTTCCAAAAGTGGTACAAGTTAACGAAAATTATTTAAAACTTAAAGCAGGTTATTTATTTCCTGAGATATCAAAAAGAGTGAATTTACATTCACAAAAAAATTTTTCATCTGAACTCATTAAATTAGGTATTGGTGATGTTACAGAACCTTTGCCAAGATCCTGTGTAGATGCGATGCAAAACGCTTTAGTAGAGATGAGTACTAATAAAGGTTTTAGAGGTTACGGCCCTGAACAAGGTTATTTATGGTTGAGAGAGAAAATTGCTGAAAATGAATTTATATCAAAAGGATGTCAAATCGTTCCTGAGGAGATTTTTGTATCAGATGGATCAAAATGTGATAGTAGTAATATTTTGGATATTCTTGGTAATGATAATTTAATTGCCGTGACTGATCCTGTTTATCCAGTTTATGTAGATAGTAATGTGATGACAGGAAGAACCGGTTTTGCTAATGATAATGGAAGTTATGAAGGCTTAACTTACATAGCTATTAATGAAGATAATAATTTTAAGCCAGAAATTCCAAAAGAAAAAGTTGATATAATTTATTTATGTTTCCCTAATAATCCAACAGGTGCAACCGTTTCAAAAAAAGAATTAAAGGATTGGGTTGATTATGCGAATAGAAATAATTCATTAATTTTTTTTGATGCTGCTTATGAAGCTTTTATTCAGGATGGAAATATTCCCCATTCAATTTATGAAATAGAGGGATCAAAAAATTGCGCTATAGAATTTAGGTCATTTTCCAAGAATGCCGGTTTTACAGGTGTAAGGTGCGCTTATACTGTTATACCTAAAAACCTTTCTGGAAGAAACTCAAAAGGAGAAGAAATAAATATTTGGTCTTTGTGGAATAGAAGGCAAAGTACAAAATTTAATGGAGTTAGTTATATAGTTCAAAGAGGAGCAGAAGCAGTTTACTCAAATCAGGGAAAAAAAGAAGTTGAAAAATTGATTAATTTTTATATGAATAATGCTTCAATAATGAGGAATAAATTAATGCAAGCTGGCTTTAAAGTTTTTGGTGGTTTAAATGCTCCATACATTTGGATCAAAGTACCAGATCAAATGACTTCATGGGATTTTTTCGATTATCTATTAGAAAAAGCAAATGTTGTTGGCACTCCTGGAAGTGGATTTGGATTAGCTGGAGAAGGATATTTTAGATTATCAGCATTTAATACTCTAACGAATGTTAATGCTGCTATGGAGAGAATCATTAATATATAATATTTAAATATTGATTGAAATTTTAAATTAGATGAAGTTTAACAATTCAGAAAGTGTTGGTAATAGTGGAGCGACACTACTTGAGCAAAATCCATCAGAATTAAAAATTAAATCACCAAAATATAAAGTTCTTCTTCATAATGATCCAGTGAATTCTATGGAGTATGTTACAAATACTCTTAGAGAAGTTGTCCCTCAATTAAGTGAACAAGATGCAATTTCAATTATGCTAGAAGCTCATAATTCGGGGGTGGGATTAGTAATAGTTTGTGATTTGGAACCTGCTGAATTTTATTCAGAGTCATTAAAATCCAAAGGTCTAACAAGTTCAATAGAAAAAGAGGATTAAAATTAAAAAGATAAATTTTAAATTGAATCTATTATTTAGATATTTTCTAACACCTATTTCATTTGCGGTAATAATTTATATTTTAGGAATTTTACCTGTTTTATTATTTTCATCTTTTGTACCATTTTTAATTGGGAAAGAATATATCTTTATATTTGTTGTATTTATTTTTTCCTTAAAAATATGGGCTAGGAAAAGATGGAATCAACAAGATATATGGATGAATTTAGGATTCTCACAATTTAAACACAGTTTATTAAACCATAATTTTAAAAAAGAATTATTTAAATCATTTATAATAATTCTATTTTGGATTTTTTTATTGATATTGGGGGGATTTCTAAGATTTAAAAGTGTTGTTAATTTTAGTTTATTATTAGATATTTTATTTACCTCAATTTTTGTAGGCGTAGCAGAAGAATTACTTTTTAGAGTGTGGCTTTTTGAAGAATTAAAGCTTTGTTTAAGTACAAATAAAGCAATTTTTTGTCAATCGATTTTATTCTCAGTGGTTCATCCATATAATGTTGGTGAAAGTTTAACTGTTAATATTTTGATGAAAATTGGATTACTATTGATAGGTATTTATTTGAATCTTTTAAGAATTAACAATTATCCGAATATATTTCCCTCTATTGCCTTTCATGGAGGAATAGTTGGTTTTATGTTTTTAGCGAAATCTACTTTATATGTTCAAGGCAATTATCCTTATTTAATTTATGGTACTAAATATGATTCCTTTATTAATCCTGTTAGTGGATTAATAGGTATATTTACTTTATTCATATTAAATTTATATCAAATTAAAAATTTAAAAAAATTTTCTAAATTTCGATGAGATGAATTCATTTTTTTTGAAATTGTATCTTCGAATAGAATCTGTCATAACTGAAAAAATATTAATTCGTATAAATGATACTTTTCTCATTGCGAGAAAAATTAAGTATCTAAATGGATACAGAATAAAAATTTTATTTGAAAAAAAGGTTACAAGAAATTCTGTGAAAAGAATTAAGGAAATAATATCTAGGGAGCGATTGATAAAATATTTTAATGAGAAAAATTTACGATATATGTTTGATAGTTTTTCATAATTATTGATCATAAGACTTAGCTCATAAACATCTCTAATACAAGAATTCAGACCTTGTCCTCCAACTGGATGAAATGAATGAGCTGATTCGCCGACTAAAATATTTTTAAAATTTTTTAAATTTGGTAAAGCAAAAGCCTTCGCTAAGGAAAAAGAAGAAATATTACCTATTATTTTTATCGGAATAATTTTATCAGGTAATTCATTTTTTAGTTTCTCTAATAATTTCTTCTGAGTCATTTGAAGTTTGGATTTTGTATCTGATTCTGAAGAGAACCAAATAACTTGATAAATATTATTAGAGAGAGGTAATAATGCTAAAGGACCTTGGCTCTTAAAGATTTCATAAGCTCTTTTAGGTGGTGAACCATTTAAAAAGGCTTTAAATGAAATACATTTTTGATTGTATAAACTTTTAAAGTATTTATTTTGCCATTTTTTTCTAGTGGAAGATTCTCTTCCATCAGAGGCTAAAATAAAATCAAAATCTCCATCATTGGTAGTGTCAAAATTTAATTTATTAATAAATTCATTATTATTAATTTTATTAATCAATAATTCCATAAGCAGTTTATGCTCTACAACCCATCCAATATCTGTTTGGTCATTATTAAGACTTTTTAAGTCATTATTTCTAACTAATACTGACTGTGATAGAACATCATCAATTATTGATAAAGAATCAAATCCAAAAGAAGACTTTTGGATATTGTCCCATAAACCTAATTCTTCAAATATTTTTCTCGTACATTGTGTGATGGCATAACCCTTATCTTTTTTCAATAATTCTGAATCTGAAAGTGGCTCTATTAGAGTTACATGGCATTTATCTAACGCTAATGATAGAGCTAAAAGTGATCCAGTTGGTCCTGATCCTATAACTTTAATATTTTTTTTTATCAAGAGTATAAACCTTTGTTGAAATGACTTTTAAAAATTAATCATTATCTAAATAATAATTTTTTAGAAATTTATTTAACCCCTGCATCTAAATACACCAAATTGCATAAGTCCATTCCCAAAAGCCCAATTCATAAGAAGAATTGTTGGTATTTCTCTAAAAGATTTAAATAGTGAAGATAAACCTAGTGATAAAAATATTTTTGGTCTTCTGGCTCCTTCAAGAATAGATTCCCACCAAGATGGTAACGTTTCTTTTGTCCAATCATCTGTTTCAACTTGACTTCCTACAAAAGAACTATTTGAGAGATTTTTTTGAAAGCTATTTATACTACTGAAGCTTGGATGAGCCCATTGTTCTAGTAATTGCTTTAAAACCATTTTCTCGATAATATTTGGTGCTTTAAGAGTTAAGTCTCTAGAGTTCCAGTCTGCTACAGCTAAATAGCCTCCTGGTCTTAGTACTCTTAGCATCTCATCAGCATATTTTTGTTTGTCTGGCATGTGAGGACCAGCTTCAACACTCCAAATGCCATCAAATTCTCCATCTTCAAACTTCAAATTCATAGCATCCATTTGCTGAAAAGTACAATTTAAACTTGATTTTGTCAGCTCTCTTGCTCTCTTTACTTGTTCTGCACTTATTGTTATTCCGATGACATTAAAACCATAATCTTCGGCCAGAATTCTAGAACTTCCTCCTATACCGCATCCAACATCTAATACTCTAGAGCCCTTTGGTAATTTATCTAAGCCACTCCATTTAACTAACTCGTGAACAAATGTAGCTTTTGCTTCCCTAAAATCTCCCAATTTTTTTTGATTGTGATAGTAACCTAAATGAATATGTTCACCCCATAATTTCTCTAGTATTCTGTCATTAGTCCAAGTGTCATAAGCATCAGAAACTGAGCCAGTGGTTTCAAATTTTCTATTTTTAGCAATCCATAAAATGATAAAAAAGCTAATAATTGAAATGATTAAAATAATGTAGTTTTGATTCATAGTGTGTTGATTGTCTCTTGGAATTTTACTGATAGTTGAATTTTCAGTATCTTTGATTAATTTTAAAGTTACTGCTCTAAAAACATTTGAAGTTGCTTCAGATTTTTAGAATTTCTTACTCATCTATTAATCAAATTATGAGAAGATCTATTATTAATAAGACTTTACTAAAATTTTTTCTTATTTGAAATTATTTAATATACATGAATAATTTTATTGATCATAAGTGATTAATTAGGGCTAACTATAATAGTATTACTTTTTTTGTATTAATTGAAGAAAAATTTATAGAAAGATCTAATTAATTTATTAGAAAAATCATTAATTAAATATCTGATATCAAATATAACCAACATACTTTCAGTAATTTCAAACCATCTATCCATCTTGAGATATTAGGCGCACCTGACTTTCGGGCATAATATCTCACGGGATAATTTAAGATTCTAATATCATTTTTAGCCGCCTCGAATATTATTGTAAAGTCACCGAATGGATCAACTTTTGATTCCCAGCTCCCATTATTTTTCATGAAATTAAAAAACTTTCTTGAAAAAACTTTTGTTCCACAAAGTGAATCTGAAACTGGGTTATTAATGATAATTGATAATAAAATAGCAAAACATCTATTACCAATATAATTAGCCCACCTCATAGCATCTTTTTCCATGGGAAATATTGTTCTTGAGCAATTAATTAGAATATTTTCATTACTTGAGGCTTGAATAATTGCATTGATACTATCGTCAATATCTACTGTTAAATCACTATCTATAATTGCTAAGGTATCTCCTGAACATATATTAAACCCCTCAACGACTGCATTTTTCTTACCCTTGGAACTTTGCTTGAGAAGCATGATTTTAAAATCATTTGAAAAGTCTTTTTTTAAATTTTCAAGCATCATGTAAGTATTATCTTGACTATTTCCTTCAACAAAAATTATTTCTTTTTTTTGAGGTATTTTTTTTAATTTATTTAAGGCATTAATTAAAAGTTCCCTATTACCCTCTTCATTCCTTGCTGGTATCACTATGGAAATAAACTTTTCATTATGAATTTCAGTACCTTTGTATAAAGTTATTTCTAATTCAAAAGCTAAATCTTTTAATATTGGCAATTTTCGCAAAATATTTTTGATTGACTGATTAACAAAATTTGTGGAGATAGGTGTAAGTTTTTTTGCTCTCCATCGAATAGACCTATAGTTATAAATTTCACCAAGAGATTCAATATCACATATTGTAATTCTTGCTTTATTTGTGGTATTTCTAAAAATTCTCGAATCTAATCTTAACCATCTTGTTATAGGCTCCCAAGTATTTCCTCTCACTTTAAATTTTAAAAATTCGCTCTCTTTTTGAAAACTTTCATGTAGTTGATTATGGGATAGATCCCAGGTTTTTATTGCTTTCATTTTTTTTATACAAAATAATAACTTATTATATCTTTTTCTTTATAAGTTTCCATGGATCAAGATCTTTATCACTTGCGATTATTTGATAATTCTCACTTTTAATTTTTATATTATTAGACTCTACTATCCAAGCATATTCATTCGGTTTTAGTTCATTGAGGTTTCTAAAATCTTTACCCAAATTTGGAGTTATTAGTAAAATTTTTATTAATTTTGAATTCGCATCGTCAACATTTGAATTATTACTAATAACGTTAACTGTTTTATTATGTAGTCCTTCTTTTGCTGAAATATATTCTACTATTTCACGTAGATTTCTTGATCTATCTGTTAATAATCCTGATTGCACCATACATGATCCAATCAGATAAGGACATACTAAAAATGATAAAAGGATAGATCTAAATTTCTTATAATTAGTAATAGTGATTAGCATAAAAGCAGAAATAAAAAATCCTGTAATAAGAAATACTTCTTCTTTGAAATTTAAATTAATGGATTCTTTAATTAATAAAAAATAAATAAAAATAGAAAAAAAAATTAAAACTGGAATTATTTTTGAAGTTAATTGTAGAAATATAACTTTTAACTGGTTAATTTTTAAAGTTGCTTTAAATCCCAAGAATGCATTTAATGAAAGTATTGAAGCTATTGGTAAAGAATAATAAGGTGTTTTTGTTGAGAATAGACTTAAAATAAAAATAAACAATAGTGGGTAATAAACTAAAAAATAGTTTGTTTGTTTTGTATCTCTGAATTGGTATATTAATCCAATTAATGAGAAAATACTCCAAGGTAAAAAATTAACAGGAATATTCCAAAAATAATAATATATGGGATTGGTGAAAGTGTTATTTACAGAAAGAGTATTTACTTTATCAATTAAATAGAAAATAATATTTTTATCTAAATATGGATTTATGTAAAATGACCATATTAAGAAGGGTAAGAAGCCTATAAATATTCCCAGCCAAAAGAATTGTTTAATAATTATTTGTCTTTTATAAATCAAATAAGGTAAAAGTGATAATAAAGGTATAGCTATAAGAAATGTTTTCATAAAAAATGCTAAACCTATCCAGCTTCCAAAAATTAATAAGTACAAGGAATTTTTATCTTTTCTTATTTTGGCTAATGAATAAGTACCTAAAGTAACAAGACAAGCAAAAATCATATCTTGTGTAGCTAAGTGAGCAAAATCAAGCCAGATATAAGTAGTACCAAGAATTAAGGCAGAAAATATTGCATCTTTTCTACCAATTAATTCTTGGTGTAATTTATATGTAAGAAATAGCATCAAAATTGCTGCAACTGTAGATGGTAAATGTGCGATAAAAGCAGTTTCACCAAATATCTGTTGACATTTTGCGATTAAAAATTGAATCCCTATTGTCCTATCTAATACAAATTGATCCCACCAAACTGGGACAACCCAATTATTATTTTGAAGCATCCATTTTGCCTGAAGAGCATAAAAACCTTCGTCGTAAGCGATGTAACTTCTTTTGCCAAAATAAAATAATAAGGGAAAGAATATTATTGTTTTATAAATTGAATTTTTAAGTTTTGCATTCATAAAATATATTGTTAAATAAATAATGCCGATAATCGGATTCGAACCAATGACCCACTGTTTACGAAACAGTTGCTCTACCACTGAGCTATATCGACAATGTCCAAATAGTTTTTTTAATATAAACTAAAGTCTATGTTTAAAATCATTGATGTCAAAAATTGATCCTGAATTGAAGAAGAAATTACTTCGAGAAACAAAAGCTCCATTTAAAGGATTGCGAAGATTAATATGGGCAGCATGCTCTGGTTCAGCTCTTTTAGGTTTGTTTATAATGTTTTCCCAAATGATTGGTGGAAATGAAATACAACAAAACAATTTATTAATCCAAATCGGTGCATCAATTTTATTTCCAACATTATTTTATTTCGAGAGGGATAAGAACTAATTTGTACTCAAAGTTCTTTTCTTTGTTACTAGTTTATAAGCCTCAATAATATCTCCTTCATCCCAATTAGAGAACTTATCACACCCGATACCACATTCAAAACCAGTATTAACATCTTTTACATCATCTTTAGACCTTTTTAGAGAATCTAAATTTCCCTCGTAAATAACTTGCCCAGCTCTGCGTACACGTAATGAACAATTCCTCTGTAATTTTCCAGTGCTTACATAACA
The DNA here is from genome assembly GCA_902624105.1 of uncultured Prochlorococcus sp. Taxonomy (GTDB): domain Bacteria; phylum Cyanobacteriota; class Cyanobacteriia; order PCC-6307; family Cyanobiaceae; genus Prochlorococcus_A. The sequence goes on from CACNWH010000003.1 coordinate 59,740, forward strand.
ACCTGCTATAGATCCTTTGCCAACAGCAAAAGTGGCTCTAACTTCAGCTTGTCCAAGTGCTTCCTCTACTAAATCAGGCTCTAATAGACCTTCCATAGCAGATTGAATGTCTTCTAACAATTTATAAATCACTTCATATTCCCTAATATCTACATCATTTGCATCCGCAGCTCTTTTAGCACCAGAAGCAAGAGAAGTATTAAAACCAATAATTACTGATCCTGAAGCGGCAGCTAAGTCTATATCTGTTTCTGTAATTTCTCCAGGAGCAGAAAAGAGCACTCTGACCTGAACCTCATTTTTAGGTAGTTGTTCTAATGAACCTAAAATAGCTTCCACGCTCCCTTGAACATCTGCTTTTAAAATTAAATTAAGTTCTTTAAGTTCTCCTTCATTAACTTGATTAGATATTGAAGATAAACTCACTCTTCTAGAAGCCATTTGTTGAGCTAATTTTGTTGCTCTTGCATCTGTTGCTCTTTCTCCTACAACCATTCTTGCTGATTTCTCATCAGTATATACTTCAAATTCATCTCCAGCAGTGGGTACTTCACTAAACCCTAGTGCCTCTACAGGAAATGATGGGGCTGCCTCTTTAATTCTATTGCCATGTTCATCAACCATCGCCCTAATTCTTCCAAGGACAGAACCTGCAGCAAGAACATCTCCTGATCTTAAAGTCCCATTTTGTATTAATAAAGTTGCTACAGGACCTTTGGCTTTGTCTAAGTGTGCTTCTATAACAGTACCTTTAGCTAATCTTCGAGGATTTGCTTGTAAATCTTCAACCTCAGACACAAGTAAAATCATCTCTAGCAGTTTATCAATATTCTGACCTTTAATTGCACTGACTGGCACCATTACAGTATCTCCTCCCCAGTCTTCAGCTATTAAATCTTTTTCAGATAACTCTTGCTTGACTCTATCTGGTGATGATCCCTCTTTATCAATTTTATTAATGGCTACAACTATTGGTACTTTGGCAGCTCTTGCGTGGCTTATTGCTTCAAGGGTTTGAGGTCTTACTCCATCATCAGCTGCTACAACCAATACTGCGATATCAGTTACTTTTGTTCCTCTTGCACGCATAGCAGTAAATGCAGCGTGCCCTGGTGTATCTAAGAAAGTAAGTTTTTTGGTCTTAGATTCATGTTTGACCTCTACTTGATAAGCACCAATATGTTGTGTAATTCCTCCCGCTTCCCCAGAAGCTATTCTTGACTTTCTGATTGAATCAAGAAGACTTGTTTTGCCATGATCTACATGACCCATTACAGTAACAACTGGTGGCCTAGTAATTAAGCTATCTATATCAGTTTTTTCAATCATATCTACAGTTTTTGTTGCAGCTTCTTCAATATCATCTTGTAAAACAGGGACTCCGAATTCTTCAGCAACAGTTTCGATTGTAGTTAGATCTAATGATTGAGTAACAGTAGCAGTGATACCTTTAAAAAATAGAGATTTAATTATTTCTGAACTTTCAAGTCTAAGCATATCTGCTAATTCTTGAACAGTTAAATTATCTTCAGGAACTATTATCATTTCAGGTCTTACTTGTTTTGCTTCTCTAGAGGCCCGTAGTTCCATCGCTCTTCTTTTTTGCCTTTGCCTTGTACTCTCTTTTTTCTTCTTTTTAAGTTTGTTACTTGGCTTCTGAGATTTATCATTCTCAGACTTTGCTTTTTTGGGCCTTGCTAAACTTGCAGATAAGATTGAAGTTTTTTTGTTCTCCAGCAAATCCACTAGTTTCTGTAGTTAGAGAATCGTCATTTTCTCCAATAATATGTACTTTTTGCCTCTGTTTTTGTGGACTTTTATTTCTTAAAGCTTCAAGTTTTGCTGAATCATCCCAATCTGTTTTTCCAGGTTTTTTTGAGGCATTACTAGATCTGTGCGGAGATTTTTTGACAGGTGCAATTGAATTGGGTCTTGCAGCAGGTGACTTTGGTTTTTGCTTTGGAGCATCGATGGACTTTGGTCTTTTATATTCTGTTTGATTAACTTTTTCGTTATTTGAAGAACGAGTTTTTTGAAGCTGCATCAGCTCATTGGGAGATACAGGTTTCCTAACCCCAGAACCCATTTGTCGGTTAAATTTTGAATTGGATTTGTTAAATTCTCCTTTCTTATTTGGTGAGTTTGGTCTATTAGCTATTCCCTGTCTATTAGCTATTACTGGTTTATTGGGGCTGTGGAGGCCTTGTCTATTAGCAATCCCTTGTCTATTTGCTATGCCAGGCTTATTTGGGACTCCTGGTCTGTTAGGTAAGCTAGACCTACCCTGATTACCACCTTTGTTGGTACTGTTCGGTCTGTTAGTGTTCCCATATCTACTTTGTACTGAAGATCTATTTAACGAATTACCTCTATTTAATGGCCTGTCGATATTATTATTTTTAGTTACCCCACTAGGTTTATTATTTAAGCTTTGTTTGTATGGAATATTCTGTTTATTTTGAATATTTTCTCTTCTGATAGGTGCTCCAACTAATTCAGGACTTGATGAGACTGGTTTATTAGGCTTGTTTTTTAAAGTGTTATTTTCAAAACGATTTGTATTAGGATATCTTGGATTATTTAATTTACTATGATTAGTCTGTGCGGCCTGAGTTAAAGGTTTATTGTAATTTTTAGGCTTCTCAATTAATTGAATTGGTGGTTTAGAAGGTTTGGTAAGTTGGTCATTTTTATTATTTATTTTATTTTTTACATTAATTTTACTTTCATATTGCTTTCTATTTGCAATATTTTTTTGCTCACTTCGAGATTTTGATGTTGAAATTATTTGAGGAGATTTTAATTCTTCTTTTTTAGAAATATTCTCTTTAACATTAAATTTTGAAATACTTGGCTTAGTCAAGAGAGGTTTGGAGGGTTTTATTTCTTTTGAATTTTTATTTTTTAAATTGGAAGTTGTTCTAACATTGTTAGAATTATCTCGACTGTTTTTTGCTTGATTCTGTTGAGGTTGAGAATTTAAGGATGATTTATTAACAGATATGATATTTTTACTTTTATTTAAATTGCTTTTTATATGATTCTTTATCTTTTTTGCATCATCAAAACTTATTGAACTACTATGGCTTTTTACCGATATTGATAGTTTTTGGGCAGCATCCAATATGTCTTTATTCTCCAGATTTAAATCTCTGGAAAGCTCATAAATTCTGATTTTATCGCTGAGTGTCATTGAGTTGGAAATATGTTCTAAATAAATAAATAAAGAATCTTAAATTAATTATATTCCTTTTTTGGAAAAGTTATTCGTAGTTTTGCGTTTCGATTATAAAAACCTCATAAAATTTATGATCAAAATTTGTTTTTAAAGCTCTTTGAAGATTTTTTTTTAATTTTGGATCTTGAGTACAATTTTTTGTCTTGCAGATGTAAGCCGAACGGCCAATCCCTGAATTTATTAAAATTCTTGATTTGTTTTCATGAGTTATTTTTAACATAGAAACTCTGTCAAAAATTTCTCTGCAAGAAATGCACCTACGCAAAATACTTCTTTTCTTTCTCAACGTGTTCTTTCCTCGGATGTAACTATTTCTTCTTCATATATGTCATCAATCTCTTCTTCATCTTCTGGTAAAGGATATAGCTCCCTTAATCTTGCATCTTCTTCTGCTCTCGCTGCTTGTTCAGCCTCAAATTTTTCTTCAGCCTCTTTTTGTAAACTTTCTTCCTCTTCTCTTTGCTCAATTAATTCAGCGACTGCGGCATCCTCTGAGTCTTGGTCGTATTCATGTGAATTTTTTACATCAATTTTCCATCCAGTTAATCTTGCAGCTAATCTGACATTTTGACCTTCTCTACCAATCGCTAGGCTTAGTTGGTCTGGTGGAACTAGTACATGTGCATGTTGACCTTCGGGATCAACTAATCTAACTAAATCAACTTTTGCTGGACTAAGGGAATTTAAGATATATTGAATTGGATCTGAAGACCATTTGATAACATCTATTTTTTCTCCTCTAAGTTCATTTACTACTTGTTGTATTCTAGCTCCTCTCGCACCAATACAAGCTCCAACGGGATCAACTTCTCTTTCTATACTATCAACTGCAACTTTTGTTCTTGGCCCTACAGCCCTTGAAGGAGGATTTGCTTCTCTTGAGACTGCGACTATTTTTACAGAGCCTTCCTGTATCTCAGGAACTTCATTCTCAAATAAATAAACTACTAAACCTGCATTAGCTCTACTTACAAAAAGCTGTGGGCCTTTTCTTGCTATTTCACTAACTTCTTTTAAAAAAACTTTAAAAGTAGCATTAGCTCTATAGTTATCGTTTGGTAATTGATCCCTTTTAGGTAACTCTGCTTCAACTTCTGGTCTACCTATACCAGAACTTACTGCCATTATTACAGATTGTCTCTCAAATCTTATAACCCTTGCTGTTAAAACAGGATCCTCCAAATCAGCAAATTCCTCTTGAATCATTCTTCGTTGCTGATCTCTCAGTTTTTGAGCCAGAACTTGTTTTGTTGTTGAAGCTGCCATTCTCCCGAATTCTTCCTTATCAGGAGTAACATCTAACACTACTGTATCTCCAATTTGGGCATCATCAGCGACTTGCTGCACTTCCATTAAAGAGATTTGATGATCTTCACTTTCAACTTCTTCTACAATTATTTTGCTTGCCAAAATTCTATAGCCTTCTTCCTCAAGATCTAATCCTACATCAAAATTGCTAAAATATTCCTCATCAAAAGGATCTTCTTTAGTACCTATATAAAAAGTACGTCTATACTTTTCATAACCTTTTAAAAGAGCTTCACGTAAAGCTGCTTCGACAACTTGAGGAGGTAATTTTTTTTCCTCACTTATGTCATCTATAAGATTGTTTAAACCTGGGAGAATTACTAATGCCATCTACGATGGGTAAAATAAGTTGAATTGAGCTGAATTAGTCTTTTATTGTAGCAAGACTAACCTTAATTACTTCATTAAAGGGGATTTTTTTAATTTTACCCTTAATATTAATGGCTAAATAATCATTAGACTTTTCATAAAGCAAACCATTCAAATTTTTAAACTTTGAATTATTTTGGTTTAATTCAACTCTAATTGGAAAACCTTTAAAAGTTTTGAAGTCTCTATTAGAGGTTAATTCATCACTGACTCCTTGACTACTAATTTCTAAAACATATCTACAATTGAGAAGATCAGATGAATCAATTGCAGATGAAACAGGTTCATTAAAACTTAAACAATCATCCAGAGTAATATCATTACCATCTCGATTTTTGAGGATAATTTGTATCTTCAAGGGATTATGGTTTGTCAGCAAATTTATACTATTAATTTCTAATTTGTAAGCCCTTGCAAGTTCTTTGATGAGAGTCTCTAAGTTACTTTTATAATCTTTTATCAATTGTTAAAATAAATTAAAACATTTTCTATGTAATTTTTATTATACAAAATTTTTCCTTTGGAAATCAAGATTGATGATGTGCTTATTAAAACAAAAACAAAAAAAATAAATACTATAATAAAAAAAATTTGTTGTAAAAGTTTAATTGTAAGAAAAATTCTTTAGACCTTATTTCATGAAAATTATAAAAAAATTATTTCTTTCTTTAATTATAGTCTTCGTACTATCACCTGTCGCTCAAGTTTTTTCTCTTGAGTTTTCTGAGAATCGTAATTTTGTTTCAGAAGCTGTAAAAAATGTTGGTCCTGCAGTTGTAAGGATTGATACTGAAAGGTCTGTAGAAAGACAACAATTTGATCCCACTTTATTAGACCCACTACTTCGGGATTTATTAGGGGAACCTGGTATTTTACCAGATAGGGAAAGAGGTCAAGGCTCTGGAGTAATAATCGACCAAAATGGTTTAGTACTAACAAATGCGCATGTTGTAGAAAGAGTTGATCTAGTGTCAATTACCATGGCAGATGGGACTAATTTTGATGGCAAAGTTTTAGGAAGTGATCCAATTACTGATTTAGCACTTGTTCAAATTGAAGATCAGATACATTCAAAAGTTGCTCCGTTAGGAGATTCTGAGAAACTGGAAGTTGGTGATTGGGCAATTGCGCTTGGTACTCCTTATGGTCTTGAGAAAACTGTAACTTTAGGAATCATAAGTAGTCTTCATAGAGATATTAATAGTTTGGGTTTCTCAGATAAAAGACTTGATTTAATTCAAACAGACGCTGCAATTAATCCAGGTAATTCAGGAGGTCCATTAGTTAATTCCAGCGGAGAAGTGATTGGAATTAATACACTTGTCAGGAGTGGACCTGGAGCAGGCTTGGGATTTGCAATTCCGATAAATCTTGCTCGAAGAGTTTCTGAACAGCTTTTAGAAGATGGTCAGGTCATCCATCCATATCTAGGAGTTCAGCTCATATCACTAAATCCCAAAATTGCTAAAGAGCATAATAATGATCCAAATTCATTAGTTCAGTTGCCTGAAAGATCAGGAGCTTTAATACAATCTGTCGTTCCTAATAGTCCAGCAGAAAGAGCTGGACTGAAAAGAGGTGATTTGGTTATCGCAGCAGAAGATATCCTTATTAATGAGCCAAAAGCCTTATTAGATGAAGTTGAGAAAGCAAAAATTGGCAAAATATTTCCCCTCAAAATTTTAAGAAATAACCAAGAAATAAAAGTAAACATTAAACCAGAGGCACTTCCAGGTTTGACATAAAGCACACACTCAAATTTATAATCTAAAGTAAAAATTCTTTATAAAATTTTGGATTTACAAAATCAAATGAAAAAAGCTGTTGCTGAAGCAGCTGTCAATGAAGTTAAGAGCGAAATGATTGTAGGTCTTGGATCAGGTTCTACTGCAGCAATCATGATAAAAACTCTTGCGAATAAGATAAAAGCTGGGGATTTAAAAAAAATAAGAGGTGTACCAACTTCATTTCAGTCAGAAGTTTTAGCTCTGGAATTGGGTATTCCATTAATTGATTTAGTCTCAGTTTCTAAAATTGACCTTGCTATTGATGGTGCAGATGAAGTTAATCCTGAATATCAACTTATCAAAGGGGGCGGTGCCTGCCACGTGAGAGAAAAATTAGTTGCTAGCAAAGCTGATAAATTATTAATCGTAGTTGATCAAACAAAATTAGTTAACAATTTAAATGAAGTCTTTCCCCTCCCTGTTGAGGTGATTCCATCAGCTTGGAAACAAGTTAAAAATGTAATAGAAAAAATGGATGCTAAATGTAAGTTAAGGATGGCAGAAAAAAAAGCTGGTCCTGTGGTTACTGATGAGGGTAATTTAATATTGGATGTTTTGTTTAATGGCGGTATAAACAATCCAAAAGAAATTGAACTAAAGATAAATAACATTCCAGGAGTACTTGAAAACGGTTTATTTGTGGATTTAACTCATAAAGTTTTAGTAGGAAAAGTTGAAAAAAATCAAACTATTGTATATTCACCAGAGAGATTTAATTAATCTGGAAATCTAACTCTGACAGACTCTGCATGACTGTAAAGTCCTTCACTGGTGGCGAGATTAATAATGTCTTCACTATTTTTTTCTAAACTTTGTTGATTAAATTCAATAATTGAAGAATTTTTCATAAAGGTTTCTACACCTAAAGCACCACTAAATCTCGCATTTCCTGATGTTGGCAAAGTATGGTTTGGGCCTGCAATATAATCACCTACTGCTTCTGGTGTCCATTTACCTAAAAAAATTGCTCCAGCATTTTCTATTTTATCCACAAGTTGCTTTGGATTCATTGTCATTATTTCAAGATGTTCTGGCGCGAACTGGTTGCTAAATTTAATGCATCTTTCTAAGTTGTCGCAAACTCCAATTAATCCCCAATCATTAATTGATTTCATACAAATTTCTTTTCTCGGATGATTTTCTAATTCCTTAGAGATATTCTTCCTAACATCTTGGGCTACTGAATCGCTTGTAGTTAAAAGAATTGCAGATGCAAAAGGATCGTGCTCTGCTTGAGCCAATAAATCTGAAGCTAAATGTGAGCTATCAGCACTATCATCCGCAATTATTAAAATTTCACTTGGTCCTGCTAGAGAATCTATACCTGTTGATCCAAAAATTAATTTTTTTGCTGTTGTTACAAAAATATTTCCTGGACCGGAAATAACATCTACTTTACTTATCTCTTTTGTTCCGAATGCTAAAGCAGCTATAGCTTGTGCTCCTCCAACCTTAAAAATATTTTCAATACCGCATATATGAGCAGCCGCTAATACAGTTTTGTTAATTTCACCCTCTGCATTAGGAGGTGAAACCATAATAATTTCTTTCACGCCAGCCACTTTAGCAGGGATAGCATTCATAAGAACTGTACTGGGGTATGATGCTCTTCCTCCTGGCACATATAATCCAGCTCTTTTTACAGGGAGCCACTTACGCTGCACATCCTCACCATGTATTCCTTTTATAGAAAAGGACTTGGGAATTTCTCTTTCATGAAATTTTTCAATACGATGTTTTGCATTTTTAAGTGCTTCCTTTAAAGGCTTAGATGTTGTATCCCAGGCTTTTTTAATTTCTTTTCTGGATATATTAAGAGGATCTGGATTAAAACCATCAAATTTTAAAGTATATCTCTTTAAAGCTTCATCACCCTCTTCTTTTACGTCTTCGAGGATTGTTTTTACAATTGTATTAACTTTTTCATTATTTTCAGAATTTATCCTATTTTCGATCCTTTTAAGTTCATTTTGGATGTCAGTATCATTATGGACTATATTCATTTTGTTTTTGGTTGTAAATTAAAGAGTTTCAGGTAATTCAGAAAAGTGTGGAAATATTATTGATCAGAAGTCTTATCTTTTGATATAGTAATTAAGTATAAATCAAAGCTATTTCTGTGGCAAATAACAAATCAGCAAAAAAAAGAATTCTCGTAGCAGAAAGAAATCGTCAGGTAAACAAGTCTTATAAATCTACAGTAAGAACCTTAATAAAGAAAACTATAGTCAATTGCGAAAAATATAAAAAAGAGCCTAATACTGAAAATCAAGAACTAATTAATACTAGTCTTAATAAGGCTTATAGTTTAATTGATAAAGCAGTTAAAAAAAATGTTTTGCATAAAAATAATGGAGCTAATAAAAAATCAAGGATTAATAACTTAGTTAAAAACACATTAAAAAGTTAGATAAATCAACTTTTAATAATGGAAGAAATCAATTTAATTGATTCACATTGTCATCTTATTTTTGAAAATTTTTCAGATGATATAGAAGAAGTCGCTTATCGATGGAGGTCAAAAGGTGTTAAAAAACTCCTTCATGCCTGTGTAGAGCTATCAGATATTCCAAAAATGCAGAAAATTGTAAATAGGTTTTCAGAGATATATTATTCCGTCGGTTTGCATCCTCTTGATGCTAATAAATGGGACTCAGATTCGGAATATGTTTTGAGAGAAGCAATCAAGAATGACAATAGAATTGTTGCACTTGGGGAAATGGGCTTAGACCTATTTAAGAACAATGATATTGATACCCAAATAGCTGCTCTTTTACCTCAGATGAAATTAGCATTTGAATTTGATTTGCCTGTAATCATTCATTGCAGGGATGCAGCTAATGAAATGATCAAAATATGTAAAGATCTAAACAAAGAAAATATTTGTCCAAGAGGAGTTTTGCACTGCTGGAGCGGAACAGTTGATGAAATGCAGGAATTTTTAGAATTAGGTTTTTATATAAGTTTTAGCGGCATAGTAACCTTTCCAAAAGCTCTTGAAACTCATGCTTGTGCAAGATTAGTACCCAGTGATAAATACCTTATTGAAACAGATTCACCTTTTTTAGCCCCTATTCCCTAT
>CACNWH010000004.1 GCA_902624105.1 uncultured Prochlorococcus sp.
GAATATTAATGAAAAAAAAGAACTAAATCTTAAATTTCCAAAAGACTATGCACATGAAGAATCAAAAGGGAAAGAAGCAATTTTTAAAATTCACTTAAAAGATTTAAAAACTAGAGAGCTTCCTGAATTGAACGATGAATTTGCAAAGCAATCAGGAAATAAAAAAACATTAAAGGATTTAAAAAAAGATGTTGAACTACAGTTAAAAGATAATTTTGAAAAAACTCAAAGAAATATAAAAATAGAAGCATTACTTGATGCTCTTTCAAATGAGCTTGAAGTAGAGATTCCAAAATCAATGATTGATTTAGAGGTTCAAAATAATATCGAGCAAACTGCACAAAGATTTGCTCAACAGGGATTAGATGTGAAATCCACTTTTACTCCTGAGTTAATTAAATCACTTGCAGAGTCAAGTCGTCCTCAAGCAGAAAAAAATGTATTAACTACATTAGCTTTAAAGGCTCTCTCTGAGAAAGAAAATATTGATATAGAAGAGATTGAAATAGATCAAAAATTGAAAGAATTTTCTCAAGAAATTGAAAAATCTCCAAACAAAATTGATATTGGGAAACTAAGAGAAGCTATTAGAAATGATCTCATTAAAGATAAATTAATAGAATGGTTAGAAATTAATTCTGAAATTATTGAGAAAAAAATAACAAAAACCAAAACTAATGCTAAAAAGGTAACAAAAGAACAATCTTCCGTAAATCCAAAAACATCAAAAAAAAAGACAAATAAAAGTAAAGGAGAAAAAAAATAATTTGTGAAAAATCTAACTAATTTAAAAAAAAACTTTTAAATTATAATAAGTAATACTTTCTATTTTGATCCAATCAATTAAATATCACCAATTTTTCAATATCGCTCATTCAAAATTTTCTAAAAAAAGTATTAAAGGTTCCCTACCAACAGTTATTGAACAATCTGGCAGGGGGGAAAGAGCATTTGATATTTACTCAAGATTATTAAGAGAAAGAATAATATTTTTAGGAACTGAGATAAATGATCAAGTCTCTGATTCTCTAGTTGCACAACTGCTATTTTTAGAAGCAGAAGATCCTAATAAAGATATACAAATTTACATTAATTCTCCAGGAGGGTCTGTTACGGCAGGACTAGCAATTTACGATACAATGCAACAAATATCACCAGACATTGTGACTATTTGCTTCGGTGTTGCTGCAAGCATGGGAGCCTTTTTGTTATCCGGAGGTGCCGAAGGCAAAAGACTTGCGCTACCCAATTCAAGGATTATGATTCATCAGCCACTCGGAGGAGCGCAAGGTCAAGCAGTTGAAATAGAAATTCAAGCGAAAGAAATTTTATTTCTGAAAGAAACTTTAAATAAATTATTATCTGAGCACACTGGCCAGCCTCTTGAAAAAATAGTAGAGGATACCGAAAGAGATTACTTCTTATCTCCTGGTGAAGCAGTTAAGTATGGATTAATTGACAAAGTTATAAAAAATGACAACTAGATAATTTAGTTTAAGATTTTGATGACGAATTGTAGTTTATAAGCAATCCTTGAAGAGGGGCACATTTACCCTTATAAATTAAAGTAGGTTATTTTATTCGATGGCTAAATTCGACGCCCATCTTAAATGTTCTTTTTGTGGTAAATCACAAGACCAAGTAAGAAAACTAATAGCTGGTCCAGGAGTTTATATTTGTGATGAATGTATTGATCTTTGCAATGAAATTCTTGATGAAGAATTATTAGAGTCACAAACAAAAACAAATGCTAGTGCCTCATACGTCAAGAAAAAATTACCAAATACATATACAGAAACCAAAGATCCTTTAAAAATAAATACAATCCCTAAACCAATAGAAATAAAAGGATTTCTAGATAAACAAGTTGTAGGACAAGAATCTGCTAAAAAAATACTTTCAGTTGCTGTTTATAATCACTATAAAAGACTTGCTTGGAAAAATACTGAGAATAATAAAGATCTGGGGGAGAAACAAAATGATTACCAAGCCACTAAGTTGCAAAAGTCTAATATTTTGCTGATTGGACCAACTGGTTGCGGAAAAACCCTTTTAGCCCAAACACTTGCTGAATTTCTTGATGTGCCATTCGCAGTTGCTGATGCAACCACACTTACAGAAGCTGGTTACGTAGGAGAGGACGTAGAAAACATTCTTTTAAGGCTGTTACAAAAATCTGAGATGAATGTTGAGCTCGCCCAAAGGGGAATTATTTACATTGATGAGATAGATAAAATTGCAAGGAAAAGTGAAAATCCATCAATTACAAGGGACGTTTCGGGAGAGGGAGTACAACAAGCTTTACTAAAAATGCTTGAGGGGACGATAGCAAATGTACCTCCTCAAGGAGGCAGAAAACATCCTTATCATGATTGCATCCAAATTGATACAAGTCAGATTCTGTTTATTTGCGGAGGTGCATTTATAGGGCTTGAAGATATTGTCCAAAAAAGATTAGGAAAACATAGTATCGGTTTTACAACATCATCAGATCTTGAAAAAATCGAACCAAAAAAGAATTTAGATTCTAGAGACTCAATTAAGAATTTAGAGCTTGATGATCTAGTTAAATACGGATTAATTCCTGAGTTCATTGGAAGAATTCCAGTATGTGCAATTTTAGATCCTCTTAATGAAGACACTTTGAAATCAATTCTTACTGAACCAAGAGATGCCTTAGTCAAACAATTCAAAGCTTTATTAAGCATGGATAATGTCAATTTAAAATTTGAACCTGATTCAGTTTCAGCTATAGCCAAAGAAGCATATTCTAGGAAAACAGGAGCAAGAGCCTTAAGATCTATTATCGAAGAACTGATGCTTGATTTAATGTATTCATTACCATCCCAAGAAGAAGTTAAAGAATTTACAGTTACAGGCAAAATGGTTGATAATCTATTTTCATCAAAAATTGTAAAGCTCAGATCCAGCAAAAATAGAATAAGAAAAGAATCTGCTTAAGTTAATTTGGTTATGATTAAAGAAATTCTAAAGATATTTAAAAATTAATTAATGGTAAATAGTTATCAACCTTTTCATCTAAAATATAGACCAACAAATTTTGATGAACTTTTAGGCCAAGATGTAATTTCACTGACTTTAAAACAAGCATTAATTACAAATAAGATTGCTCCGGCTTATCTATTTTGTGGCCCTAGAGGTACAGGTAAAACCTCTAGTGCAAGAATTTTTGCAAAATCATTAAATTGTCAAAAATATAGCAAACCGAATCAATTACCCTGCAACAAATGCGAATTATGTAAAAATATAAATGTTGGAATTGCTTTAGACATAATAGAAATTGATGCAGCATCAAACACTGGAGTTGAAAATATACGAGAAATTATAGAAAGAGCAAATTTTGCACCTACTCAAGCTAGATGGAAAGTTTATGTAATTGATGAATGTCATATGCTCTCTACAGCAGCTTCTAACGCTTTACTAAAAACGATAGAAGAGCCCCCCGAAAGAGTTGTTTTTATACTCGCGACTACTAATCCTGAGAAAGTATTAAAAACGATACAAAGTAGATGTCAAAAATTTAACTTTAAAAGAATTAATTCGGAGCATATCTATAATCATCTTTTAGAAATTTCGAAAAAAGAATCAATCAATTGTGAAGATGAAGGTTTAAGACTTATTGCTAAAAGGTCAAATGGTGGTATGCGAGACGCTCAGCGCCTATTGGATCAATTAAGTTTAATTCCAAATGGTATTACTAAAAAAAATGTTGAAGAATTACTTGGAGAAGTTTCTGAAAATGATCTATTAGATTTAATTAATTCATTAATAAATAATATTCCAGATTCTTTAATCAAATCATGCACTAATTTATATGATGCTGGTAATGAGCCTATTTCTATTCTAGAAGGCCTTTTAAATATCACGAGAGATTTATTACTTAAAACAGTAGATGATAATTACTCCGATTTATTCTATACTTCGAGAGAATTTCATCCTGAGATAGAGAGAATTTCTCAATTAATTAACAAATCTAAAATAATTGAATGGCATAGTTATCTCAAAAATCTTGAATATCAAATCAAGAATAGTAGTCAACCAAGATTATGGCTAGAAATCCATTTAACAAGCCTACTATCTATAGAAAAACAATATCCAATAAAAGATCCAAAAGTTATTAATAATGAAGATTTAAATAAAGATAAAAATATTATTTCTAAAAAAGAGAATTTTCAAACTATAGTTCAAAAAGACAAAATTGCTTTTTATGATAATAAGCAAGGGAAAGACAAAAATGGTAAAGATATCGATAATGAATCAATTAAGTTAAAAGAAAAATGGTCATTAATACTTTCAAAACTAGAATTGCCATCTACAAGGATGCTCCTATCTCAGCAAGCAGAGCTCATAAGTATTCAATCAAATATTGTAGAAATAGGCCTGGCTCCAAATTGGGCTAATATGATCAAAAGCAGAACAGTAGTTATTGAAGATGCTGTAAAAAAAATATTTGGTGAACATATGACTATAAGTTTCAAATCAAAAATAAAAAATATAAATCCTCTTATTAATAAAAGTGAATCATCTAATAAAGAAAATGATTTTGAAAAAAAAATTGAAAATTTTAGTGAATTAAAAAATATAAAAAATACAAAAATTAATTTACAAGTTAAAGAGTCCAAAATCTTAAATAATGAAAAATTATCTGATAATTCTGTAGATATAGAAAAAAAGAGCTCAAAAAATTTAGCTGATTTTTTTAATGGGCAAGTTTTAGATTCTGAAGATAATTAACTATCCTAAATGGATTGTTTTTTTCCAAATTATTTTTTTAGGAAAAATTGACATTTTTAACGTAACCAGAGGAATAATAATAAACCAGTGAGATAAGTAAAATAAATATAGAACTATTTTAATTGAATTATTTGGCAATACAGGACCTTCATGTTTTTTTTGACATCCAAACCAAGAAGCACTAGCTGAAAGAGTAAACGCGGTAACTGAAATAGGCCAATAAATAGGTGATTTAAAAAATAAAAGACTAACACTTAAATCTACTAATGCGATGATTGGTAATGCATATTGCAAAATGAAAAAATAAGTTAAATCAAACTTTTGAATAAATGTTAATTTACTTAAGATTAAATTTCTGCCATAGTCAAAAAATCTTTGCAAGCCTCCTTCTGCCCATCTTTGCCTTTGCCTAAATAAGGCGGTGATATCTTCAACGGCTTCTTCCATCACAGGAGGATCCCAAAAAATACCAATTTTTGATTGTGATAATAACAACCTCACGCTTAGATCTAAATCATCTGTGACAGTATTCTCATTAAATGAACCACAACTTAGTAATATATCTTTTCTAACTAGTTGTCCATTTCCTCTTAGTTCTGAAATACCTGCAGAGTAAAGTCTGCCTACTTGAAAATAAGCATCCATCGCCATTTCAATCCCTTGACAAGTAGTTAAGAAATTTTTGCTCGTATTAAGCACTGATTTTCTTAATTGAACAGCAGACCAAGAACCTTTTTGCGCAAAACCAATAATTCTCAGGAGTGTATCATCTTTCAATTGTGCATCTGCATCTAAGATAAATACCCATTCTCCGGAAATAAATTTTAAAGCATGATTTAAGGCTCCTGATTTTCCTCCACCAGCATTTTTAGATCTACTAATAATATTCAATTCTTTATATTTTTGAGATAGTTCTTTTAAAATGATCGGAGTATCATCGATACTACCATCATCAATTATGTATATTTTTAATTTTTCAGATGGATAATCTAAGTTAAATAATCTTTCAACCAGCCGAGCAATAACATTTTGCTCATCTCTTGCCGCAACGAGAATATCTAAAGTTGGTAAATTTTTTGAAAAGTCTTGACTATCATAAATATTTTTACTATTTGCAATTTTTAAATTTTTTGACAACACCCAGATCCCATATATCAAAACGACTAATGATGTTGAATAAATAATAAGAACAGGAGGTTTTTTACTGAGAAAATGTGGATATATTCCAATTGAAATACATGAAATTAAAAATATGAAAGATTTCAATCTACGATTTTTAGAAAAACTATTATCAAAATTTTCTTTATTCGACATACTTTTACTTTTCATAGTGTTATCTTACTAAATTCATGAAATTTAAAATTTTAGTCTTCTTATAATATCTCTCTAAAATTTTCTTATAAGGGTAACCTTTTTGGGCCATTTGAATTGCTCCAGATTGAGATAAACCTACACCATGGCCAAAGCCACCACCAGTAAAAAGCCATAAATTATCATTTAATTTATCAATTATAAATAAATTGCTTGGCAAAAAATTTAAAGATTTTCTTATATCATCCTTAACTAAAGTAATCTTCCTCATTGGATTCTTCTGAATAATATCTAATTTAATCACTCTTCCACTATTTCCTCTTTTAGAAACTTTTAAATCAAGAATTTTTGAATTTTTGTTTACCAAATCATTGTTTTTCAAGAAGTTCAAAATTTCTTTATCTGAAACTTTTCTTTTCCATCTAAAGAGATAATGATTATTACCAAAAAAAATATTTTCATCACTTTGCAAGAAATATTTTAAATCTTCTCTTTTTTTATTTGAGGGATATGAATATTTTTTTTCAGAATCTATGAAGTCAAATTGATTAGCGAAATATGGATAATCATCTATTTTCCAAGATTCACCAGAAGATGCTGAGATACCGCCATTGGAGGCATGATAAAAAGCATTAATTGGTTTGCCTTCAAATACTAAAATTTTATTTTTCGTATCTAATATTGCTTTCTCAATATTTTCGCTAGTAATTTTTGGTTTATAAACTTGACATTGTGTCGTAACACATAAATGAAATTTATCTGCTTTAAATCTATTTGAATTATAAATCGCCCAAGTTCTAGCAATTACTGCTTGAGCTTTTAAAGCTTCTAATGGTGAATTTGGTCCAATTTCGTGGGGCAAGACACCTTTTAAATATTCTGCAAATGATAGTTTTTGTACAAGAGTCCATGTCCCATATGAGTCTTTAATTAAATAAAAATTATTTCCATAATTAACATCATTTATTTTTATTTCATCATCCGACACTATAGAAATCGGTCCATCAAGTTTTTGAAATATATATTTATTCATTAGAAAAGGAGTGATTTTACTATTAATGGTTGTTCGCCTAATTTTGAAATTTTGATTAACTTTATTTTTATCTTCAATAGGCAACCATATTTCCCAATGACTTGGCATAGTAATTATTGGTTTTAATCCTTGTTTTACCAAAAGCTGAGATTGTTTTTTTGCAGATTCAAAACTTGCCAAAGGTTTAGATACTAATTTCTCAAGAATATATGGTTTTTCTAAAGATATTTTTTTAAAAACTATATTTAAACGTTTGGATTGATGTTGTAATCCATTTGCTGATCTTACTTTAAGAAAATTATTGTCTGTTTCAAAAATTAAAGAGTCTTCTTTTATTCTATTCTTTCCTAAATATTGCTTCAAACCTATTAAAAAATTCCCTTTCTTAATTTCCTTTTCAAGGTTTATATCAATAATTTGTTCGGCAAAAATCAAAGAGTTACCAAGGGATATATTTATAAAAAAAGTTACGCTGAACAGAAAAAGATGAATGGGTTTATAAAAATATTTCATATCTCTAGGTTAAAATTAAAAATTTATCATGTTATTTAAAGAATTTTTATTTGCATCAATGCATTTTAAGGTTTAGATTAATAGACTAATAATAAATGATTTCAAATGTCAAAGTTGAAGACGCGTAAATCAGCAGCAAAAAGATTTAAAGCAACAGCTAATGGTAAATTCATGAGACGTAGAGCTTTTCATAATCATTTACTTGATCATAAAAGTTCTAAATTAAAAAGACATCTTTCTACAAAAGCAGTTGTTGATGAAAGAGACGCTGATAATGTAAAATTAATGATTCCTTACGCTTAACTTCATTTAAAAAATAAAATCATGGCAAGAGTCAAAAGAGGCAATGTAGCAAGAAAAAGAAGAAATAAAATCTTAAGTCTTGCCAAAGGCTTCAGAGGAGGCAACAAAAACCTATTTAGAACAGCCAACCAAAGAGTAATGAAAGCTCTTTGCAATGCTTATCGTGATAGAAGAAGAAGAAAAAGAGATTTTAGAAGGTTATGGATTGCTAGAATAAATGCTTCAGCCAGAATGAACGGCACTAATTACAGTAAGCTGCTTAATAATCTAAAAACATCTAACATTCTCATTAATAGAAAAATGCTTGCTCAACTTGCATTAAATGAACCTGAATGTTTCGAAAAAATAGTCTCTTCAGCTACAAAATAAAAAATTTAATTACAATCATAATAAAAGGATAATTAATATTTTATGGAGATTTCTACATTCCAATCATATTTACTAATATTATTTTTTTTATTAACAATAATATCAATCTTTGTATTTCGACAATTTTTAAAAACAAGAAATGAAGAAATAAGTTTGGTTAAATATGAACAGAAAGGAATTGAATCTTTAGAAACAGCATCTGAACTTTATGAATTCGGATCTATTCAGATAAAAAAAAGACTATATTCTCAAGCTACTCAAACCTTGCTAAAGGCAATGAAAAATTCTAAGGATGAACCAGATGAAGGTAAGGCAATTATTGAAAATGCTCTAGGTTTTACATATTCAGCTCAAAAGAATTATAAAAAGGCGATTAAACACTATCAATCTGCACTTATATCCTTGCCACGATATACAGTTGCACTTAATAATCTTGGTGCGGCTTATCAAAGTTTATTAGATTATGAACAAGCATTATTAACCTATGAAAAAGTTTTAGATATTGATCCAAAAAATAGAACAGCAATAAAAAAAATTAATGAATTAAATAAAAGGAATAAATATGAGCCATTTAAAGAAGTAAATAATAGAGGTTTCTAAAAATTATGCTCCAAAAAGAAAAACTGCAAATTGGAAAAAAAATCTTTAATAGTAGATTAATGATAGGCACAGGTAAGTATCAATCGCCCCAAATGATGGTTGATAGTTTAGAAAGCTCAAAATCTGAAATTATTACAGTCGCTATAAGAAGAATTAAAAATATAGATGAAAATGCAAATTTATTACAACATATCAACTGGTCAAAATATTGGATGTTGCCTAATACAGCTGGTTGTAAAAATTCTGAGGAGGCAATTAGGATAGCACTACTTGGAAGAGAACTAGCTAAATTATCAGGCCAAGAAGATAATAATTTTGTAAAATTAGAAGTAATACCTGATATGAAATATCTCCTGCCTGATCCAATAGAGACTTTAAAAGCAGCAGAGATTCTTGTTCAGAAGGATTTCACCGTCTTACCTTATATAAATGCTGATCCAATTCTTGCAAAAAAGCTTGAAGAAATAGGTTGTTCTACTGTTATGCCATTAGGATCACCAATAGGCTCTGGTCAAGGTCTTTTAAATTCTTCTAATATCTCAATTATAATAGAAAACTCTAATATACCAGTAATTATAGATGCAGGGATTGGAGTCCCTAGCGAAGCATGTCAGGCCATGGAAATGGGCGCTGATGGAGTGTTAATCAATAGTGCAATTGCATTAGCTAATGATCCTATAAAAATGGCAGAAGCGATGGATTTAGGAGTTAATGCGGGGCGAATTTCTTTCTTAGCAGGGAGAATACAAAAAGCTGTTTATGCTAAACCAAGCTCACCAAAAGAAAATATTTCAAAATAATTAATATTAATATTTGATTCATATTTTTTAGAGGATTTGCAATTGAGTAAAATTTGATTTTATTGATGTTTTTAAAAAAGTTTTGAAACTTTTTTCAATATTTTTACCCATATTGATAGGTCACTGTAGTAGTTTAATAATGATATGTGGAAAAATTAATCAGGAGTTTTGAGTGAAAGTTATTGTCCTTGGAGGAGATGGATTTTGTGGTTGGCCATGTGCAGTTAACCTATCCGAACAAAATCATGAAGTAATTATTGTTGATAATCTTAGCCGTAGGAAAATAGATATTGATCTTGAAGTCGAATCTCTAACACCAATCTCATCCATAAATGAAAGATTAGCTGCATGGGAAGAGACTGGAGGCAAGCCAATAAAATTTATTAATATGGATATTTCAAAACAATATTTAAAGTTACTAAATTTGTTAATTGATGAAAAGCCTGATTCAATTGTACATTTTGCCGAACAAAGGGCTGCACCATACTCAATGAAATCAAGTTTTACGAAGAGATATACAGTCGATAATAATGTAAATGGCACTCATAACCTTTTAGCAGCTATTGTTGAAAGTAATCTTGATATACATATAGTTCACTTGGGTACAATGGGTGTTTATGGATATGGTTCTCATAGAGGAGCTACTATTCCAGAGGGATATTTAAAAGTTGAAGTTCCTCAACCTGATGGAACTAGATTCGAAGAAGAAATACTGCATCCTGCTAGCCCAGGGAGTGTCTACCATATGACAAAAACTTTAGATCAATTATTATTTCTTTACTACAATAAAAATGATCTTATTAGAATTACAGATCTACATCAAGGAATTGTATGGGGGACAAATACTCAAGCAACTTTAAAAGACCCAAGATTAACTAATAGATTTGACTACGATGGTGATTACGGAACGGTTCTGAATAGATTCTTAATGCAAGCGGCTATAGGTTATCCACTAACAGTGCATGGAACAGGAGGTCAGACGAGAGCTTTTATACATATAAAAGATTCGGTAAAATGCGTTCAGCTAGCTTTAGAAAATCCTCCTAATAAGGGAGATAGAGTTAAGATATTTAATCAAATGACAGAAAGTCATCAAGTAGGTGAGTTAGCTAAAAAAGTTGCAGCTTTAACTGGCGCTAAAATTGATTATCTGCCTAATCCAAGAAACGAAGCAGTAGAAAACGACTTAATTGTTGATAATAGATGTTTTCTTGAATTAGGACTTAATCCAACGACACTCGATAATGGATTACTTGAAGAAGTATTGGAAGTAGCCAAAAAGTTTGCAAATAGATGTGATAAAAAAAGAATTCCTTGCGTATCTGCTTGGACAAAAACTCAACAAATAGCTATAAAATCAGATTAAAGATCTTGAAAACTTTTTAACAACGTGAAAATTGCATTTTTTACTGAGACTTTTCTTCCTAAAGTTGATGGAATAGTAACTAGACTGACAAAAACTATTGAATATCTTATTAAGAATGGAGATGATGTTATAGTCTTTTGCCCTGAAGGATCCCCAAATAATTACAAAGGAGCAAAAATTATAGGTGTTGCAGCAATGCCTCTCCCTTTATATCCAGAGTTAAAACTAGGACTACCTGGACCTGCCGTATCAGAAGCACTTGAAGAATTTCAACCTGATTTAATACATGTGGTAAATCCTGCCGTACTAGGATTAGGTGGTATTTGGTTAGCTAAAACAAATAATATTCCACTAATTGCAAGCTATCATACACATCTGCCCAAATATCTTGAACACTATGGAATGGGGATGCTAGAACCTCTTTTATGGGAATTATTAAAAGCTGCTCACAATCAAGCTTTGCTTAATCTCTGCACCTCAACAGCCATGGTTAATGAATTAGAAAACAAAGGTATTCGAAGAACTGCATTATGGCAAAGAGGAGTGGATACAAATAGCTTTAAACCCGAGTATAGAAATCAAAATATGAGAGCAAAATTATTAGGAGACTACCCTGATACAGGTTCATTACTTATTTATGTTGGGAGACTATCAGCAGAAAAACAAATTGAGAGAATTAAACCTGTGTTAGAAAAAATACCAGGAACAAGCTTGGCCCTGGTTGGAGATGGCCCATACAGAAATCAATTAGAAAAAATTTTTGAAAATACAAATACAAATTTTATTGGTTATCTAGCAGGAGAAGAATTAGCTAGTGCATATGCATCAGGTGATATTTTTTTATTCCCATCAAGTACAGAAACATTAGGTCTTGTATTGTTAGAAGCCATGGCAGCAGGATGTCCAGTGATTGGAGCAAACAAAGGAGGTATTCCAGATATAATAAATGATGGTATTAACGGATGTTTATATGATCCTGATCAAGCAGATAACGGTGAAAAGAGTTTAATAGCTGCAACCAAAAAAATACTACAAAATAATGCTAAAAAAGAAAAGATGAGATTAGCTGCACGAGCAGAAGCAGAGAAATGGGATTGGAACCAAGCAACTCTTCAATTGAAGAATTTTTATAATGAAACGTTAAATAAAATGTAGTTAAAAATCAAGCAACATTTGGTGGAGGAGTAGGACTATTTATAGAGGTTATAGGAAGTATTAAGGTAGCAATATGTTGATTTTTATCTGGCCTTTTCTTTTTAGAAAATCTTCTTCCAAAAGGAACCCTGATAACATTAGTTTCTTCGAGAGAAATTAGATCTATTTCTTCATGATTAATAAATTCTGGTAATTTCACAGAATTATTAGATAAATATTGAACCTTAAGATCCTTAGATGAATCCTTTTTCATAGCTTCAAATACCCCAAAAAAATTTGATGCTTGACAATAATAATAAAAAATAAAGAAAAATTACTTTAAGAAAAAATTAAGTTTTCCAATTTAAATTTAAGATAACGGAAATTAAAAGAAAAAGCCAGTCTTTAAGCACATTTCTTTTCTTCAATTAAATCATCATCTTGAAATGTGCAAGAACATACTAAATTTTTATCACCATATGCATTATTTATCCTTGAGACAGGAGACCAAAACTTTAAGTTCATTTGCTTTCTATCAGGATATGCTGCCTTTGCTTTAGCATATGGCTTATCCCATTCTCTAATAATTAAATGGTTCAGTGTATGCGGTGCATTAATGATTACATTATTATCTCTAGGAAAAACATTATTTTCTATTTCTACAATCTCATCCGCGATACTTAACATTGCTGAACAAAATCTATTAATTTCTCTTAAGCTCTCACTCTCTGTTGGTTCTATCATAATAGTTTCAGAAACAGGCCAACTAATCGTCGGAGCATGAAAACTATAATCAATTAGTCTTTTAGCAATATCATTTACACTTAATCCTATCTTTTGTTTCAAGTTTCTTAAATCTAAAATGCACTCATGAGCAACAAAACCATTTTCTCCTTTATATAAAATCTTAAACTTATCTTTAAGAGAAAAAGCAATATAATTAGCAGATAATATTGCATGTGAACTTGCTTTTCTTAATCCTTTATAGCCAATCATCTTAATATACATCCAGCAAATGGGGAGGATACTTGCACTACCAAATTTTGCAGAAGAAACTGAAAACTCTAGATTATTAGGATAAACTTTTTTTGTGAGACTATGAATTGGTAAAAATGGTTTTAATTTATTAGAAACAGCAATAGGACCAACTCCTGGACCTCCTCCTCCATGAGGGATGCAAAATGTTTTATGGAGATTTAAATGGCAAACATCTACTCCATAATCTCCAGGTTTACACAAACCAACTTGAGCATTAAGATTAGCTCCATCTAAATAAACCAGCGCTCCAACGCTATGAACTAAATCACATATTTTTTTTATATTTATCTCAAACACTCCATGAGTTGAAGGATAAGTTAGCATTAAGGCTCCAATTTGGGTACCACAATCTTTAATCTTTTGAGATAAATCATCTAGGTCTACATTTCCTTGATAATCACAAGCAATTTGGACTATTTCAAAGCCTGCCATCACTGCACTTGCAGGATTAGTTCCATGAGCACTTTTAGGTATGAGACATTTCTTACGGCTAAAATCATTTTTAGATAAAAAATAAGATTTTATAGCCAACAAGCCAGCAAATTCTCCTTGAGAACCAGCATTAGGCTGAAAAGAGACTGCATCTAAACCTACAATTTCACTTATCCAGCTTTCAAGATCACTAATAATTTTTTCATAGCCAATAATTTGTGATTGTGGCACAAAAGGATGAATAGAAGAGAAATTTTTCCAAGATATTGGATTCAATTCAGAGGCAGCATTTAACTTCATGGTACAACTGCCTAATGGAATCATTCCATCGACAAGCGAAAAATCTTTCTCTGCTAAAGAAAATATATACCTCATTAAATCAGTTTCACTACGATAATCTTTAAACACATTTTGTTGGAGAAATTTTTTCTCCCTCAGCGGAATTCCATTTAAATTTAAAAGATTATCTGTTGCAATTTCTTCAAAATCAATTTTTTTATCAATAACGCCTGCAATGAAATTTAATATTTTATGTACCTCATCAATATCACTAAGCTCATCAAGAGAGATACCAAATCCAGTAGAATTATCGATATCAGCTCCTAAAGGCAAAATTCTTAAATTAAATCCATTCTTAATAGCAGATTTATGTATAGCTACAGATTTTGCAGAATATATATTAAGGCTATCAAACCTGACATTTTGATTAAATATAAATCCAAGTTTATGTAAACCTTGCTCTAAGTAACACCTTAAAATTACAATATTTTTTGCAATATTATTTAATCCTTCATAGCCATGATATATGGCATAAAAGGAAGAGATAATGGCAAGTAATGATTGAGCCGTACAAATATTACTAGTAGCTTTTTCTCTCCTTATATGCTGCTCTCTAGTTTGTAATGCTAATCTTAAAGATTTTTCACCATCTTTAGATATTGTTTCACCTACAATTCTTCCTGGAATTAATCTGCGGAACCTATCAGTACAAGCAAAAAATGCAGCATGTGGACCACCAAAACCAACGGGAACTCCAAATCTTTGCATCGACCCAATAGCTATATCTACACCAAAGTCTGCGATTGGTTTGATAAGAACTTGAGCAAGGGGATCGATTGCGGCGCAAACAATAATATCTAATTTATGTGCCTTAGAAATTAAAAAAGATGGATTCAATAAATCTCCATTTTGAGATGGTAGTTGTATTAATAACCCAAAAGCTTCCTCATTTAAATCACAACTATTATTATTAAAAGTTTTTAAAGTAATCCCAAGAGATTTTGCTCTTGTGGCCAACACATTGAAGGTATGATTGTAAACTGAGTCATTAACTAAAAAGATATTTGAAGATTTATTTTTTCTAGCTGCATATGCAACAGTCATTGCTTCAGCAGCGGCAGTTCCCTCATCTAGTAATGATGCATTAGCTATTGAAAATCCAGTCAGTTCACAAATTAAGGTTTGAAAATTAAATAAAGCCTCTAATCTTCCTTGAGATATTTCTGCTTGATATGGGGTATATGAAGTATACCAACGAGGATTTTCTAAGACATGTCTCTTGATTACCTCCGGTGTATGAGTCGAATAATAACCAAGACCTATCAAAGACCTTTTAAATTCATTCTGACTAGCTAGTTTATTAATCTTCTTAGAGGCCTCTATCTCAGAGCATCCCTTAGGGAAACTAGCTGTTGAGTGATTTTTAAATTGAATATTTTTAGGAACAACTTGATTTATAAAATCTTCAATTGATGTAAAACCTAACTTATTAAGCATAATTTTTTCATCATTATCATTCAGTCCTAAATGCCTGCTTTCAAACAAATCAGAATTATAAAGATTCATGAGAATAGTTTATTTTTTTTAAAATAGCCGATATTTTAAAAAATGTTTTAATTTGGAACAACCTTTGATTTATATTCATCTGATGTCATCAAATCATTAAGAGAAAAATCATCGTTAGGTTTAAATAGTATTAACCATCCAGATCCAATAGGATCATTCTGTAAGATTTCTGGATTATCAATTATTTCTTCATTTCTATCAATAATTTCCCCAGAAAAGGGCAAAAAAACTTCTTCTACTGCTTTTACGGATTCAATTGTTCCAAACGTATCACCTTTCTTTAAAACTTCTCCTTTCTCTGCTAATTCAACAAAAACAAGATCACCAAGTTGGTCAACAGCAAATTCGCTAATTCCAAGCTTCAAAAGCTCTCCTTCTTGTTTAATGTATTCATGTGTATCCGCATATTTTAAATATTTAGGAAATAAATAAGACATAAAATTTTAAATACTAGATAAGAAATCTTTTGTAATTAAGTTTTCTTCTAATAAATTTGATATTAACTGAATCAAAGCAATTTTGATATGCGCAATATGCGTACCTCCTTGTATAAAAATATTATAAGGTTCTCTTAAAGGTGCATCTGCTGAAAATTCGCTTGTACTACCCTCAATAAATGTTCCTCCGGCCATCAACAAATTGGATTCATAACCACTCATCACAGAAGGAATGACATTTAAGAAAGAATCCACAGGAGAAGAAGACTGAAATGACTGACAAATCTTTTTAACAAGAAGGGGGTCTTCTAACTGAATAGCTTGAATAATATCTGATCTATGAGCACCAGGCTCAGGCAGAACTTTAAAACCAATTTTTTTAAATACAAAAGCTATAAGATCAGCACAATTTAATGCTTCATAAATCATTTGTGGAGAAAGGAATAAGCCTTGAAGTATAGTCCTACTTAATCCAAAATTTATACCTGCTTTAGAACCAATCCCTGGTGAAGTTAGCCTACAACATGCAAGTTCAACTAATTGTTGATCTCCTGCTACATAGCCACCACTTGGAACAATCGTGCCTCCTAAATTTTTAATTAAAGATCCAGCGACTATATTTGCACCGTAAGCAGTAGGTTCTTTATCCTCTACTAACTCTCCATAACAGTTATCAACAAAACAAATACAATTTTGATCAATAGAATGTACTATATTGCAAATTTTTTGTATATCCTTTGAATTTAATGAACGCCTCCAGGTGTAGCCACAACTTTTCTGAATAAAAACAAGCCTACAATTAGTTTGCAAGATTATTTCCCTTAGTTGATTATCAAAAGTACTGTTCTTTGTAATGTCTATTTGTTTATATTCTATGCCAAAATCAATTAATGATCCTTGACCTTTATTTCTTAAACCTATAACTTCTTCGAGTGTATCATAGGGATTACCAGTAACAGAAAGCATTGTATCTCCTGGCCTAAGAATTCCAAATAGTACAGAACCTATTGCATGAGTACCGCTGACGAATTGCATCCTTACAGCAGCTTTTTCTGATTTAAACAATTTCGCATATATATTATCAATTTTTTCTCTAGATATATCATCAAGTCCCATACCTGTGGAATTATTAAAATGACTTGCTGATATTTTCTCATCTTGAAAAATATTAAGAATATTTTGTAATTTGAGATAAAGATCATTAGATCTACTTATAAATAATTTATTTAGTTTCAATTCTGACTCAAATACAAAATCTTTAATCAGTTGATAATCTTTTGATTTCTTACTCATCTTTCAAAGTATTTTCTTCTTTCATTAAAACTATATTTCTTAATTCCGCGAGAAACGAATTTGGTCCACCCTTAACAAATAAAGATAATTTTCGCGATGCTTCATAAAGATCTAATAACTCACCATCTAACTCTTCAGCAGTATAGTCTTTAAGTCCAGCAATAACCTCTGCAAATCTCTCTCTTCTAGAAATTTTTATTACAGAATAGGCATTCATTACATCATTTTTACAATTTCTCCATGGACGATTCATGCAGAAATGTTCTGATAAAGCTTCACTTAGCTTAGAAGCCTCTTCATCCTCTATAAACCAATCAAAAGTTGATGGCAATGGTCTTAAACCTGAGAAGATCTCAAATAATTCGCCCGCCGAAATGGCATTACCATCATCATTCTTAAGAGGGAAAGATGACTCTTGCAATGTTTTCCATAGCTCAGGGTAAGGCCCTTCTAACTGATCCCTTATCGATTCGACTCCCTGATATAAAATCGTATTTACTTGTGCTAAAGCTAGGAAAACCTCAGGGCCTGGTGAAGATAACTTTCCATTCCTTAGATTTGATATTTGAGAATTATGAACTCTACCTAAATCAAGTATGTCTGATAAAAGTGGCAATACTTTATGAGACCAAGCATTTCTTTCATGCCATACATGTATCAAATGAGCCATCGCTCTACGACCACTTGATAATTTATCGCGATAACCTTGACTCACAGATAATTAAACGGATCAATAGTATAGTATGATAATATTTCATATCGGAACATTTGAAAACAGCTTAATATTATGAATAAACTTCTTTTCCAAGAAACTGCAAAACTTTCACGACCTGTTCCTCCAGAGAAAGTTATTGATTTACACAAAAAATTTCTTGCCCCTAACAAGCAATCTTCCAAATATCCACCAAAACTACATAAAACATGGGGAACTATATTTTTCATGCTGGTTATCCATGTATTGTCATTAGTAGCTTTACAACCAAAATTCTGGAGTACACCATCTATTGTCACATTGCTATTCTTCTATTGGCTTACGGCATGCCTGGGTGTAACGCTTGGTTATCATAGATTGTTGTCACATAGAGCATTTGTAGTCCCTCTTTGGTTAGAAAGATTTTTTGCCACATGCGGTGCTATTAGTTGTCAGCATGGCCCAATTGATTGGGTTGGTTTACATAGACATCACCATTCATTCTCAGATACTGAAGTTGACCATCACAATAGCAAGAGAGGGTTCTGGTATAGCCACATGGGCTGGATGTTTAAAGATGTTGAGGCTCTTAAAGCAGTACCAAAACTTAGTAGAGATTTAATAAAAGATCCATATTATAGATTTTTGAATAAATATTTTTTATTTCTACAAGTTCCTATTGGATTATCCTTATTTGCTATTGGAGAAAAACTAGGAGTAGGAGGATGGTCCCTCGTCCTATGGGGAATACCATTAAGATTAGTAGTTGTTTATCACATTACATGGTTAGTGAACTCTGCTACGCACTGCTGGGGGACTGTTGCATTTGATAGTGGAGATGAATCAAGAAATAATGCTTGGGTCGCAGCTCTAACTTTTGGAGAAGGGTGGCATAATAATCACCATGCATTCCCAAATTCAGCCAGACAAGGACTTTTTAAAGGTCAAATTGATCTAACATGGGAACACATAAAGTTTCTTGCTAGATTAGGTTTTGCAAAAAAAATAAAATTACCCTCAAGGACTTATTATTAAATAATATTTATTAATTTTATTATGGCGAAAAGAGTTCAAGTCGTTTTAACTGAAAGTATTTCCAGCTTAGGGAAAGACGGTGATGTAGTTGATGTATCACCTGGATATGCAAGAAATTTCTTGTTCCCTACAGGAAAGGCAGTCAATGTTACTCCGTCAGTACTTAAACAAATAGAGAAAAAAAGAGAAAAAGAAAAAGTTGCTGCTGAAAAAATTAAAAAAGAAGCTTTGGAATTTAAGACAGCTTTAAAAACTATTGGAATATTTAAAATTAAAAAACAGGTTGGTGAAGATGGTGTTCTTTTTGGAACTGTTACAAATGGAGATGTAGCAGAAGCTATTAAAACTTCAACAAAAAAAGATATTGATAGAAGAGATATACAAGTACCTGATATTCATACACTTGGCTCATACACGGTTCAAATCAAACTTCACCAAGAAGTAAGTGCAGAAGTAAATATAGAAGTAACAAGTTAAAATATTTGTTGCATATTTTTAAAAACTAGCCAGAGTATATATCTAACTAACTTAAGAATATGGTTTCAATCCCGTTTCAAAATAATGGATCTAATGTAGGTAACAATTTTAAGAAAAGTAATAGCGAAGAATCTTCTGGTTTAGTTCCACCTCAGAATATTCAAGCTGAAGAGTCGGTACTAGGAGGGATATTACTTGACCCAGATGCCATTGGTAGAATCGCAGATTTACTAAGACCTGAAGCATTTTATATAAATGCTCATAGAGAAATTTACAAGACCGCGATAACATTGCACTCCCAAGGTAAGCCTACTGATCTTACCTCTATGAGTGCATGGCTTGCAGATAATGGATCATTAGAATTAATTGGAGGCAATAATAAATTAGTCGAATTAGTCGAAAATGTATCTTCTACTGCCTCGATCGAACAAGTTGCAAGCTTAATTAGTGATAAATTTTTAAGAAGACAACTAATACGTTCAGGGAATGAAGTTGTTCAACTTGGTTTTGACCAGACTCAAGGCACTGATGAAATACTTGATAAAGCAGAGCAAAAAATTTTTGAAATAAGTCAAGAGAAGCCATCAAAAGGATTAACTCAAGCAGCAGAAATATTAACAAGTACATTTAATGAAATTGAATCAAGATCTCTAGGAACATCCGTAGCAGGAATTCCTGTAAATTTTTATGATCTTGATGCGATGACTCAAGGTTTCCAACGAAGTGATCTTATTATTGTTGCCGGAAGACCTTCAATGGGTAAGACCTCGATGGTTCTAAATCTTGCAAAAAATGTTGCACAATCTCAAGATTTACCAGTATGCGTATTTAGTTTAGAGATGAGCAAGGAACAATTAACTTATAGATTACTCTCTATGGAAGTAGGAATAGAGAGTGGAAGGTTAAGAACAGGAAGACTTCAACAAGATGAATGGCCATTATTAGGAGAAGGTATTAACTCACTAGGTCAACTTCCTATATTTATTGATGACAAACCAAATTCTAGTGTTCTTGAGATGAGATCACTTTGCAGAAGGCTAATAGCAGAACAAGGGAAAGAACTTGGTTTAATCGTTATCGATTACTTACAATTAATGGAGGGAACTACCCCAGACAATAGAGTACAAGAATTATCAAGGATTACTAGAGGTTTAAAAGGTATGGCTAGAGAATTAAAAGTTCCAGTTGTAGCACTATCTCAATTAAGTAGAGGAGTTGAATCTAGAACAAATAAAAGGCCTATGTTAAGCGACTTAAGGGAGTCTGGATCTATTGAGCAAGATGCAGATTTAGTATTAATGATTTATCGTGACGAATACTACAATCCTGAAAGCGAGGATAGAGGAATTACTGAAATTATTGTGACCAAACACAGAAATGGTCCAGTTGGAACAGTAAAATTATTATTTGAGCCACAATTTACAAGATTTAGAAACTTAGCAAATTAATAAATTTAATGAAAGCTGACAACTCTATAAATGAATCTTTCGAGATAATTGTAATCGGTGGAGGACATGCTGGTTGTGAAGCTGCCATAACATCTGCAAAACTAGGATTCTCAACCGCTTTATTTACAATAAATTTAGATCGAATAGCTTGGCAACCATGTAATCCAGCAGTAGGTGGTCCTGCTAAAAGTCAATTAGTACATGAAGTAGATGCCTTAGGAGGGATTATAGGAAAAATCGCAGACGAAACAGCTATTCAAAAAAGAATCTTAAATGCAAGCAGAGGGCCTGCGGTATGGGCTCTAAGAGCGCAAACTGATAAAAGAGAATATTCAAAGAAGATGATAGAACTTCTTCAGAATACTGAGAACCTTACTCTTAAAGAAGCAATGATTACTGACTTAGAGATTGAGAAAATAATGGAATCATCTGGTACAAAAAAAAATATAAAGAAGAGAATCAAAGGAGTAAAAACATTTTTTGGCAGTAGTTATTCTGCTAAAGCGATCATAATAACTGCAGGAACTTTTTTAGAGGGACGTATCTGGATAGGTAATAAATCTATGTCTGCGGGGAGATCTGGGGAGCAAGCCGCTACTGGACTCACTGAATGCCTCCATAATATTGGGATTAAGACAGAAAGATTAAAAACTGGTACACCTGCAAGAGTAGATAAAAAAAGCATAAATTTTGATGCACTTGATATTCAGCCAAGCACAGCAATTGATAAAAATTTTTCTTTTGATCCTACAGTTAAAACAAAAATGCCTCAAGTTAGTTGCCATATCACTAGAACGACTTCAGCAACCCACGAATTAATTAGAAATAACTTACATTTAACACCAATTTATGGAGGTTTTATTGATAGTAAAGGGCCTAGATATTGCCCATCAATAGAAGATAAGATTGTTAAATTTGCAGAAAAAGATTCGCATCAAATTTTCCTAGAACCTGAAGGCATAAATACCCCTGAAATATATGTACAAGGTTTCTCAACAGGACTACCAGAAAATATTCAATTAGAATTATTGCAAACACTTCCTGGGCTTGAAAATTGCACTATGCTTCGACCTGCATATGCTGTTGAATATGACTATATCCCAGCGACTCAATTACAACCATCATTAGAAACAATATCGATTGAGAACTTATTTTGTGCTGGGCAAATCAATGGAACAACTGGCTATGAAGAAGCAGCAGCTCAAGGATTAGTTGCAGGGATTAATACTACAAGGAAACTGAGAGGTTTAAATCCCATAATATTTTCACGTGAAAGTAGTTATATAGGGACAATGATAAATGATTTAATTACACGTGACTTGAAAGAACCTTATAGAGTTTTAACAAGTAGAAGTGAGTATAGATTAACTTTAAGAGGAGATAACGCAGACCGCCGATTAACATCTTTAGGCTATGAAATTGGATTAATCGATAAAAGAAGGTGGGATTACTACACCAAGAAAATTAAAATCATGAAAGAAGAAACTGAAAGGCTTAAAAATACACGGCTAAAATGCACAGATAAAATATCAACTTCTCTAATGAAAGATTATGGTATAAAACTAAAAGGCTCAGCGACACTAGAAGAGCTTCTTAAAAAAACAAATTTCCATGCAGAAGGACTTATCAAATATGGCTTAATGAGTGAAGATATATCTTCAGAAATAAGAGAAGGGATTGAAATTGATATTAAATATGAAGGTTATTTAAAAAGACAGAAAAATAACATCGCACAAATAGAAAGGCAACGATTAAAAGTACTTTCTAGAGAAATTAACTATTCAACAATTGAGACTTTATCTTTAGAAGCCAGAGAAAAATTAAATCTTCTCAAACCAAATAGTATTGGAGATGCTTCACAAATACCTGGAGTAAGTAAAGCTGATTTAACAGCGTTGCTCGTTTGGTTAAAAATCAAAGAACTTAAAAAAGATAAATTCAATATTTCTCAAAAATAGTTAATATCTAATAAATAAACTTAAATAGTGGAAAATAATAACCTCTTTAATTCTCCAAACATCTTATGGGAAGAAAGTTCATCTATTTTCCTAGATAATAATAAATATCCTGAAATTCCAGGAGCATGGAAACTAATGCTCCTTGGAGATGGAAGCCCTACCAGACATTTACAACTACTTACAAAAAAAGAAACAAAGATTGAATTAATTGGAATGAAATTAGATAATGAATTATCAAAAGTAACTCCCAAAGAAATTCATCAACTTACAAAACCTTTAATAAAAAGGCAAGTTTGGATTAAAAATAATGATATAACTCTCGCATGGGCTGAAAGTTGGTGGAATAATGAAGCAGCAAATATGAACCTTCCAAATAAAAATGAACCTATTTGGAAAAACCTTACAAAAGATCGCTCAGAACTATTTAGAGAAGTTGACGCAATTTCAATTGTAGATTCTCACTGGTTACAAAAAGAATTTTCATTAAAAGGACCATTCTGGTCAAGAAATTATAGATTTTTCAGAAATCAAAAGCCATTAACAATAATTCGTGAGGTGTTTAATCCTTATATAGAGAAATGGTTAGGAGAATCAGGACTTGAAGGGTATTTAAATTTATAATCTACTACGTCTTGATCTTGGGTAATTTCTTGCTGTAGAAATTCTTCTCGTATCAGATTTATGATACAAGCGTGATTCGCCTTTTTGAATAGAAGGCCTTTTCCACTTATTAGTTTGAAAGAATGAATCTTCTTCCCAATCATGATCAGAGTAATCCTTTGATGGGCCTAGTTTTTTTTGTTGATCGATAACTTTATCTTTTGATCTTAAAGATATTGCTTCTAAAGGCCTTTTCCCCTTGTATGCAAAATCTTCTTCAGCATTAGCCCCCCTACTGAATGATTTAAATTCTCTTTCATCTATATCAATATCATCATTGCTCCATTCTTCAAAATCATCTTCAAAAAAAGAATCCATTTTATCCGTAACCCAATCGCCAACATTCCTAACTTTTCTTCTAGAAAAGTCTCTAAAACTTTGTCTTTTTCTTGTACCAGGTCTTGTACCAGAGAAGCCATCTGCAATTTGTCTACCTGCTTCAAAAATCTGTTCAAATCTTTGATCAAAATTTACCCCATCAGATCTATTATTTAATTTTCTTCTTGATGATCTCATATTATTTGTATTTTAAACACAAACTAGTTCAATAGATTTGAAGATTTAAATTTATAAACAAAATAAAAATATTTAATCATTTCTCAAACACTATTAAACATTTCTCATTCCAATTACTATTAAAAAATAAATTACAACAACTTTTACAAGCAATATTTTTCATTCTTCGTCGATACATATAAGTTAAACCACAATGAAGACATTTACCTTGATATTTCAATTCTTTCCTCTGAACAGGAAAACTGTGTCTAATTGTTATTTCAAAAGTATCCTGCATATTATTTATCTCATTCATTTTATTGACAAAATTAATGCCATGATTTTCATTGATTTTTAAAATTCTATCAGTCCAAGCATGAATCATTTCGTGACAAAGTGTACTTTGAATATCTCTCAAAGGTAAAGATTCTAGAATTGGCTTTGACAAAACAATTTCAGAAGAGATAGAGCCATTAACTTTACTTCGCTTGTAAAATCCTGCAGTCGTTTTCAGTCTATTATCACTCCATCTAACCATTACAAGTGGCTCAAAATTGTTTGCTAAAGAATTTGCAAAGAATGATTTATTAAAATTATGAAATAGTGGTAAAAGAGGTATAACAGCCATTATGAATATAATTTATTTTATTTTGACAAAGAAAACCAACAAAATCGATTTATTTTCTTAAAGTAAATAAAAACATTAATTATGGATGCAACTTTAGTAAAAGATATTGGAGTTAAAGCACTTTTAGCTGGCGGTGCTGTACTTGTTTCATTTTGGACTTTTAATGCAGTGAAACTTGTTATTAAAGCAAGAGGTATTAATCCTCTTGTTAGAAAATTTTTTGATCAGATAGCAGCAGGAAGGATTGATGCGGCTTATGGTTTAACTAGCAAGACATACAAAACCCATGTCAAAAGGCAAGATTTCCTAAAATTCTTGGCTAGTTTAAATTTAAATAAATACAGAAATCTTAAATCTGGCACACCTAGGATCCAAGAAGATCAAATAATTATTACTTTGAATTTAAAGTCTGAGGATAAAAAAGAAGAATTACCTTTGGATTTTACGTTTTCTCAAATTGATAATGACTGGAAAATTGATCGAATATCTAAAGCAAACAAATAAATATTTTCTAAATTGTGAACTTAGAAATCAATAAATCAAGAATAATAGAATTAAAAAAGATAATAGATAATGCCAACTATGCATATTACACTTTAGATATGCCAGAGATTGAAGACTCAGTCTATGACAGTTTATATAAGGAATTAATAAGAATTGAAGAACAATATCCAAGTTTAAAAACTATAGATAGTCCAACAAATAGACTAGGCGGGAAAATTTCTGATGGTTTTGAAAAATTAATTCATACAATTCCTTTATATAGTTTGGATAATGCTTTTAATACTAAGGAAGTCAATAATTGGCTAATAAAAACAGAAAAATTATTAAGTCAAGATAAAAATAGCTCTACTACGAAAAATCTTTTAGTTGCTGAATTAAAAATTGATGGCAATGCTTTGGCTTTAAAATATCAAAACGGTGTTTTAGTGAGTGCAGCAACAAGAGGAGATGGGCAAGAAGGAGAAGATATAACAATAAATGCGAAGAGGATAAGATCAATTCCTTTGAGACTGAGAATCAATAATCCTCCTGAGATACTAGAAATCAGAGGAGAAGCATTTATCTCTAATATTTCCTTTCAAGAAATAAATGCTTACAGAGAATCAAAAGGAGAACAATTATTTGCTAATCCACGAAATGCTTGCGCAGGTTCTTTAAGACAATTAGACCCTAAGGTCGTTGCAAAAAGAAATCTTGATTTTTATGCTTATCAAGTACACTGTCCCAATAACCCTATTTTTAAAAAAAAGTATAACAATCAGTGGGCTAGATTAGAATTTTTGAAAGATTGCGGTTTTAAGATAAATTTACATTCAAAATTAATAAGCAACATTGCAGAGCTTGAAAAATATTATGAGTTCTGGGAAAAAGAGAGAAATAAAATTAATTTTGATGCAGATGGAATAGTTATCAAAATTAACGATATAAAAAACCAAGAAATTTTAGGGCATACACAAAAGGCTCCAAGATGGGCTATCGCCTTAAAATTTCCAGCAGAAGAAATTACTACAAAAATTCAAAGTCTCAGCTTTCAAGTCGGGAGATCTGGAGCTATCACACCTGTTGCTAATTTTGAGGAAGTACAATTAGCTGGTACAAAAGTTTCGAGAGCAACTTTACATAATATTGAGAGATTTGAATATTTGGATATACATTATTCTGATACTATAATTGTTAGAAAAGCGGGCGAAATAATACCTGAAGTTGTAAAGGTAATAGAAGAATTAAGAATAAATAACTCAGAAAAAATCAAGTTCCCACAATTCTGCCCCTCTTGTGGCTGCAAACTTGAAAAAATACCTGCAGAAGCAACTATTAAATGTATCAATAGAAATTGTGAAGCAGTATTGATTGGATTATTAAAACATTGGGTTAGTAAATCTGCAATGAACATTGATGGTTTAGGTGCCAAAATAATTGAGCAGCTACTGGGAGCAAAATTAATTAGAAATATTTCAGATTTATATACTCTTAATTACGAAAAGCTTATAAAGCTTGAAAGAATGGGCGAAAAATCAACTCTAAATCTTTTAAAAGGAATTGAAAATTCAAAAAATCAATTATGGAAAAAAAAATTATATGGATTAGGGATTAATCATATTGGACAAGTTACAGCTAAAAATATATGTAATAAATTTAATTGTATTGAAGACTTAAAAGAAGCAAGCCTAAATAATCCAAATAAACTTATGGAAATAAATGGAATTGGAGATGAAATAATCGAATCATTGAAAACTTGGTTTGAATCTGAAGATAATTTAAACTTAATTACAATGCTTTCTGAAAGAGGTGTTTTATTGCATAATGAAATTGATGAAAATCCAATAACTCATAATCAAAATAATGAAATTAATGAAAAAGTATTTGTCCTTACAGGAACAATGAAATCATTTTCAAGACAACAATTAATCACTAAAATTGAAGAATATGGTGGACAAGTCAAAAATTCAATAAGCAAGAATATTGATTATTTAATAGTTGGAGATAAAGCAGGAAGTAAATTAGAAAAAGCAAAAAAATTAGGAACTAATATATTAAAAGAAGAAGACCTCCTTAACCTACTATCAAATAATCAAGAGAAATGACTCAAAAAAGAATTTATAAAGTTATAAAAAGTCCGTGTGGACAGGCAAAATATGAAAAATTAACTTTAAATAAAACATTCTTTGGAAGGATAAGATTATATTGGTTTATTATTTTTGCAACAATACGTGATTTGAATCTTAAAGTTTAAACATTACTTTGATTCATTGATAATTTCATTTGAGTATTTTGATAGAAAATAAATGATCAAAGATGTAGAAATAATACTAATCAAAGTAGTAAACAGGTTATTATTTAATTTTAAATTCACGATATCGCTTAAATTATTCAAAAGTGAGCCAACAGAACAATAAAGAAAAGTCCCTGGAATTATACAAATTAAGCTAATTGAAAAATCTTTGTAAGTTATATTATTTAAACCATAAAAGTAATTTAGGATACTAAATGGAAATAAAGGAGATAATCTTGTCAAAATTATTAATTTCAAGCCGCCTTTTTGGATAATATTTTCTAATAAAGATAATTTTGGATATTTATTAATCATATCCAATACTTTTTTGGAAAGAAATCTTTTTGAAATAAAAAAAGAAATAGAAGCCGCTATAAAAGCACTTATAAATACGATCACAGAACCTAAATATGTTCCATATAAATATCCTGCTGCAATTGAGAGCCATGAAGCTGGAAGAATCAAAAGTACTATAAAGATATAAATAACAAAAAAAAAGAAAATTCCTAATCCAGAATCGAGATAAATAAGAAAATCTAAAATATTTTCAAAAAAAGACATCAACTTAACATTTCTAATTTTTTGGAGATTGAATTTGACTTAGCTGTTGCCTCTTTTAATTTAGATTTACATTCATCTACAACATTTTTTGGAGCCTTATTAATAAAATTTTTATTTAAAATTCTATTATTTAAAACTTTTATATCTTCATTAGCTTTTGACTGATCTTTTAAAAGTTTTTCTTTTAAAGATTCCATATTAATTATCCCTTCAAATGGTAAATAAACTTCGAGATTCCCAACTATTCCTGAGAATGACTTTGCAAAATCTTGTTTGCTGAATTCATCTTGTTTAAGAATATTTATATCTAATGCTTTAGTAATCAACCTAATATCTTCACTCATCTTTTTAACAAATTCTAATAATTTGATGTCATCTGAAACTAAAAAAATTGAAATCTGTTGAGCAGGTTTTAGTCCTAGTTCAGCTCTCAGATTTCTTATTAATCTAATAATGTCAAATAACTTATCAAAAGATTTCTCAAGATTATCATCTAAGTATTTTTCATCTATATTTGGCCATCTTTGAAGAGATAATAATATATCATCAGTTCCCACATGCAATGAATGCCAAAGTTCCTCTGTTAAATGAGGCATAAAAGGATTCATCATAGTAAGTATATTATCTAAAACTTCTTTTAACAAACTTTCGGATAATATTCTATGTTTAAATTCTGGGTTATTAAATCTGAGTTTTTGAAACTCAAGATACCAATCACAAAAATCATTCCAAGCAAACTCATATATCAATTTTGCGGATTCACCAAGTTTATAATTATGTAAAAGGTTATATAGTTCTTTTTTGGTCCTATTTAATTTTGACAATATCCATTGATCCGTTAGATCAAGATGTCCATCCACATAATCACTTTTCTTGAATTCAACTTTTGAAGAAGAACAATTCATTAGTACGAATTTAGTGGCGTTCCAAAGTTTATTTGCAAAATTTCTTGATGCTTCAACAGTAGAAGAGGTTTTATTTTTCCTATCATAATCAAGCCTGATGTCTTGACCTGCTCCTGCGACTTCTCTTACAAGAGCGAAACGCAATGCATCTGAGCCATATTTATTAATTAATAAAAGCGGATCAATGCCGTTTCCTGCACTTTTGCTCATTTTTTTATTATTTTCATCTCTAACTAAGCCATGGATATAAACGTCATGAAATGGGATCTTTGAAGTAAATACATTACCCATCATCGTCATCCTCGCAACCCAGAAAAAAATAATATCAAAGCCTGTTACCAAAACACTATTCGGATACCATTTTTTAAAATCCTCATTATCAACATTTGGCCAGCCTAATGTTGAAAAAGGCCATAAACCACTTGAAAACCAAGTATCTAATACATCTTTATCCCTAACTAATTTAAATTCTGAACCAAATTCTTCAGTCGCATTGTTGAAAGCCTCTTTCTCATTACGGGCAATTATGTAAGGGGTATTTTGAGTTATTGTTTCATCAGGAGTTTGTAAAACGTACCATGCTGGTATTTGATGCCCCCACCATAATTGTCGACTAATACACCAATCATTAATATGTACTAACCAATCTTTGTATACTTTCTGCCATCTCTTAGGAATAAAATTTGGTTGTTCTAAATTATTTTTTTCTAAACATTCTCTAGAAATATTGTCCATTTTTAAAAACCACTGTGTTGACAATAAAGGCTCAATTGGGACTTTCCCTCTTTCAGAAAAAGGTACAGTATGTTTATATTCTTCAATTTTTGTTAGAAGTCCGATTGAATCTAATTCACTAATTATTTGCTTTCTAGCGACGTATCTATCAAGGTTTTGAAATTTACCTGCATTATCATTTAAGGTGCCATCTTTATTCATAATATTGATCTGTTTT
Organism: uncultured Prochlorococcus sp.; assembly: GCA_902624105.1. Lineage (GTDB taxonomy): Bacteria > Cyanobacteriota > Cyanobacteriia > PCC-6307 > Cyanobiaceae > Prochlorococcus_A. The sequence continues at coordinate 29,816 of CACNWH010000004.1, forward strand.
AAATTATTTCTTTTACCAATTTCGAAATCATTTGCATCATGAGCTGGAGTGACTTTCACACAACCAGTCCCAAATTCCATATCTACATGCGAATCACCAACGACAGGAATATCCCTATCAACGAAGGGAACCTTTACTTTCATTCCAATAAAATTCTGATATCTTTTATCCAATGGATTTACAGCAACTGCGGTATCACCCAATAAAGTTTCTGGCCGTGTAGTAGCAACTTCAAGATAGTTTGATGAAGTAGAACCATTCTCGTTTAAAAGTGGATATTTAAAATGCCATAAATTTCCATCTATTTCTCTCATCTCAACTTCTAGATCACTTACTGCTGATTGGGAAGCCGGGCACCAATTTACTAGATATTCTCCTCTATAAATTAGCCCTTTATTATGTAAAATCACAAAGGCTTCTACAACCGCATCATTTAATTTTTGATCTAAAGTGAATCGTTCACGAGACCAGTCAACGGAATAACCTAAGCTTTTTAGCTGAGAAATTATTTGACCACCACTTTTTTCTTTCCATTCCCATGCTTTCTCTAAAAATTTAAGTCGCCCTATATCCTCTTTCTCTAAACCATCTTTTTTAATTTGTTTCTCTAATATGGTTTGTACAGCAATTGAAGCATGATCCGTGCCAGGCAAGCATAATACATTTTTTCCTATAAGTCGCTGAAATCTAACAATTACATCTATCAAAGCGGTATTAAAGGCGTGACCCATATGTAATGATCCAGTAACATTTGGGGGAGGAATAACAATACAAAAAGGTTTGCCATCCTTATCTACATTTGCACTAAAAGCTTCTAAATCTTGCCATTTTTTTTGCCATTTTTGCTCTATCTCTAATGGAGAATAACTTTTTAAACTAGATTCTCTTTTTGGATTATTCATCTTTTGATTACTATTTTATAGCATTTAATTAATATTTTATATTGATCAATGCCAATTAATTCAAAACAATTAATTTAATAGCTCAAAACGTGATTCTTAAATATAACTAAATGGGGTAATTAGATTAGATATTAGCAAAGACAAATTCAATTAAATTTATTAAATAATGAATTGCAGGAAAAAAGGCTTATCTAAATAATCCTTAAGTTAGAGTTTACCTAATATTGAGATTTTCAAATCTTAGGAGTTTAGAGTTCTTATGAATGGGCGATCCAGGGTTCGAACCAGGGACATCCTGCTTGTAAGGCAGGCGCTCTACCGCTGAGCTAATCGCCCTCTTAATTTTATTCTAGTAGATCAAGTGAAAAGTTTTAAATATAATCTTCAAATATTTCATGATTAAGGCAAAATTGAATTAATTAATAAAAAACTTGATTTAGGAATAAAATGATCAAACAAGAAACACCCAGTAATTTATATCAAAATGAATCATTAAAGAATTTTGCAGAGTTAATATCAAACATAAATTTACTTAAAAACAAAAAATATGGTTGTCCATGGCAAAATATACAAACTCATGAAACACTAATACCTTATTTAATTGAAGAAAGTCACGAATTTATAGATTCGATAAAAAATAATGACAATGAGAATATGAAAGAGGAATTAGGAGACCTATTGCTTCAAATCATGTTGCATAGTGAAATTGGAAGAGAAAAAAATTTATTTTCTATTAAGGATGTAATTAATTCTTTAAATAATAAAATCAAATTAAGGCATCCTTATGTTTTTAAAAAAAGGAAAAAAGTTTCAATTGAAGAAGCAGAACAAATTTGGAAAGATATGAAAATAAAAAATAAATCTAAGCAAACAAAAAAAGGCGTGTTATCAAATTTACAATCAGAATTTTTATCACCAATTGAAGAAGCAGAACAAATTAATTTTCAAATTGAAAAATATGGATTTAAATGGGATAACAAAAATGAAATATTAGATAAACTTAATGAAGAAATAGAAGAACTTAAGTTAGCGATAAAAATTGAAGATGATATAAATATTGAAGAAGAATTTGGAGATATATTATTTACCTTAATAAGCTTATCAAAGTATTTAAAAATAAATCCTCATAAATCACTTAGATATGCAAATGAAAAATTCAAAAAAAGATTTTCTATAATTGAAAAAATTCTTGGTGATAAAATATTTAATCAAAGCAATCAAAAATTTCGAGAACTTTGGACTCTAGCCAAAGAACAATTAAACAAAAACAATCAAAATGACAAAAAATAAAATTTGGATAGATGAAATATGCAATAATTCAAGATATGGACTAGAAGGCGAGATCATCGTAAAGCATAATAGTAGATATCAAGAAATAATTATTTTAGAGACTGAAGAGCATGGTAAAGCATTGATGCTTGATGGCTGTTGGATGACTACTGATCAGGGAGAAAAATATTATCATGAATGTCTAGTACATCCAGCTTTAAGTAGTTTAAAAAATTACTCTAAAATTCTTATTATTGGCGGTGGAGATGGAGGAACAGCAAGAGAATGTCTTAAATATAAGAAAGTAAATTATTTAGATTTAGTGGAAATAGATGAAGAAGTTATAAATATTTCAAGAAAATACCTTACAAATATAGGAGGTAAATCTTGGTCAGATAAAAGATTACATATCAATATTGATGATGGATTCCAATGGGTAAAAAAAACCCAAGATAATTATTATGATGCAATTATTATTGACTCTTCAGATCCATCAGACTTTGCAAATAATCTATTTAGCTCGAAATTTTATAAAGAATGCAAAAGGATTCTTAAAAAAGATGGAATATTAGCAACCCAAAGTGAATCACCAGAATCATTCAAAGAAATTCATTTAAAAATATATTTTTCATTAAAAAATATATTCAAAAGCAGTGCAACTATGTATTCTTTTGTTCCTTTTTACCCAAGTGGAATATGGAGCTGGACATTCGCCTCAGATACTGAAGATGATTTTCTTAAGCAAAAATGCATGGAGATTAATTCAATAGAAAAAAATTGTGAAATTTGGAATTTAAAATTTCAAGAGGGAGCCTTCAAAATGATGCCATCCAAAATAATTAAAGAAATTTCTATGTTAAAAAAATGATATATAAAAATTTATTTAATAATGAAGGCCCAGTATTTATGGGTTCTAAAAAAAATTTTAGTAATTGCAGCATAGGAATCTTTGGAGTGAATTATGATGGCACAACTTCATTTAAACCAGGTACAAGATTTGGGCCCACCGCAATAAGAAATGTTAGCGAGAGTTTAGAAACATATTGTCCATTCCTTAATAAAGATTTGAATTTAATTAATTACTTTGATGCTGGATCGCTGAAATTAAATTCAAGTAATACTCATGCAATAATCAAAAAAGTTAAATCAGGAACTAACTTTCTAATCAATAATAACTTAAAACCCATTATCTTAGGAGGTGAGCATTCAATCTCAATAGGAGTAATAGAAGCATTAGTTGAAAAATATCCAGATTTAATAATGATTCAATTAGATGCACATGCTGACCTTAGAAATTCTTATCAAAATAATAAATATAGCCATGCTTGCACAATTAGAAGATGTTTAGAATTATTACCTAGTAAAAAAGTTATCCAAATAGGAATCAGAAGCGGAACCCAAGAAGAGTTTGCAGTAATGAAAAATAATAATCAACTTATTAAATTTAATACGGGAGATTCAATTCTTAAAATACAAAATTTGTTAGAACCTTTCAAAAATCACCCGATCTATTTAACTGTTGATTTAGATTGGTTTGATCCAAGCTTACTACCAGGGACAGGCACACCAGAGCCTGGAGGGTTTTTCTGGCATGATTTCGAAAATATAATCGGACTACTAAATACATTTAAAATAATAGGCTGTGATATTGTTGAACTTTCCCCAGACATAGACAGTAGCGGTATCAGTTCCATAGTGGCAGCTAAAACGACTAGAAGCTTAATTATGACTTTAGACAAAAACACTCTAAAAGAATTATTTTAAGAAAATAGTTGATCAAATTAGTAAGCTCTAATATGGAATTACGAAAGAGTCCTTTACATAAAAAATATATCGAATCTAATGCAAAACTAGTTAATTTTGCTGGTTGGGACATGCCTCTCTCATTTTCTGGACTAATCCAAGAACATGAATCTGTGAGAGATTCAATTGGATTTTTTGATATCTCACATATGGGTGTAATTTCTGTAAGAGGAACTAATCCTAAAGAATATATACAAAAATTTTTTCCTACAAACTTATATTCAATTTCGACAGGTCAAGGGTGTTACTCATTTTTTTTAAATAATGATGGAGGTATTATTGATGACTTAATTATTTACGATTTAGGCATAAACAACAATAGTTACTCGGAAATACTTTTAATAGTTAATGCTAGTAGATATGAAAAGGATCTTAACTGGCTAAAAATGAATTTAGAGAAAGATCCAATTAAATTATTAAATGCAAAAAAAGAAAAAGCTCTTATGGCTATTCAAGGTAAAAATGCCTTCAAATATTTCACTGAGTGGTCTGGCTATTCAATAGATCATCTGAAAAGTTTTGGATGTGAATATAGAGAATTAGATAAATTTTTAGACTCAGGGAAAGTATTTTTTGCAAAAACTGGTTATACGGGAGAAGACGGATTAGAAATTCTTTTGCCAAAAAAATTAGCTTTAAACTTATGGGATTTTTTAATTTCGAAAAATATACCGCCCTGTGGTCTTGGATCAAGAGACACACTGCGACTAGAAGCAGGTCTTCCTCTGTATGGCCAAGATCTAGATGAATCGATCAATCCTTATGAGGCAGGTTTTGGTTGGGTTGTACATTTAGAAAACGGCCATGATTTTTATGGCAAAGAGTCATTAGAGAGAATTGGATCTCATAAAATCGAAAAAAAATTAGTAGGAATAGAAATAATAGGGAAAGCTATTGCAAGAAAAGGATATGAAATATTTCAGAAAGGCAAATTAATAGGTAATATCACAAGCGGGAGTTGGTCTCCAACAATAAAAAAACCTATAGCATTAGGCTATATAAACACTGAATATTCTGAATTGAATAAAGAAGTTGAAATTTTAATCAGAGGTAAATTTTTTAAAGGAATTATTTCTAAAAAGGCTTTCTACAAAAAAGATTTCTAAATTTACACTTAAAGAATTATCATAAGTAATTAAACATTAGATAATAAAATTAAATGAGAAACAAAATTTGTAATGATCTAAATAATTCTGATATTGGACAATCAGTTGATCTTTGTGGATGGGTTGACAGAAGAAGAGATCACGGTGGAGTAATTTTTCTTGATTTAAGAGACCATAGTGGATTTTTACAATTAACATTTAATCCTGAAGATGGGACAGATCTCTTTAATACGGCAGAAAAGCTTAGAAATGAAACAGTAATTTTTGTGAGAGGAGTAATAAATAAAAGGCCAGAAGAATCAATTAATAAAAATATTTCTACTGGAAGCCTTGAATTAAATGTAAAAGAGTTAAAGATTCTAAATGAAGTAAAAAATAATTTACCTTTCCCCGTGTCAATTCATGATTATGAAAATACTAAAGAAGAACTAAGGATTAAATATCGTTATTTAGATTTAAGAAGAGGAAAATTGATCCAAAACTTAAAAACAAGGCATAACATTTTAAAAGTTGTAAGACAATATTTAGATCAACACGAATTCACTGAAGTAGAAACCCCATTACTCACAAAATCAACTCCTGAAGGAGCTAGAGATTTTCTGGTTCCATCAAGAATATCAAAAGGAGATTTTTTTGCGCTCCCTCAATCTCCTCAATTATTTAAACAATTATTAATGGTTGGCGGCTTAAATAATTACTATCAAATTGCCAAATGTTTTAGAGATGAAGATTTAAGAGCAGATAGACAACCTGAATTTACCCAGTTAGATATGGAGATGAGTTTCATCACCGAAGAAGAAATTATCAATTTTAATGAGCAACTTATAAAAAAGATTTGGAAAGAAATCCTCAACATTAATCTCAAAGAAGATTTTCGAAGAATGACATGGCAAGAAGCAATAGATAATTATGGAACTGATAGACCAGATACAAGATATGAAATGACTTTAAAAGATGTTGGAAATATTTTAGGAAATATAGGATTTAATATTTTTACTAAAGCAATAAAATCTGGAGGTTCAATTAAGTGCATTAATGTAAAAGGAGGTAATACAAGTATTAGTAATGTGAGAATTAAACCTGGAGGAGATATATTTCAAGTTGCACAAGATGCTGGTGCAGGAGGATTGGCTTTTATTAGAGTAAAAGATAATGATGTAGATACTATTGGAGCTATCAAAAATAATTTAGATGAGTCTTTAATCAAGCAACTCTTGCAAAAAACCAATGCAGAAGAAGGGGATCTAATACTTTTAGGGGCTGGTAAAACTGAGATAGTCAATCAATCCTTAGATAGAGTAAGACAATACATAGCAAAAGAACTCCACCTAGTCGATGAGGTAAGTTCTAATAAAAAATGGAATTTTTTATGGATTACAGATTTCCCTATGTTTGCGAAAAATGAAGAAGAAAATAGATTAGAGGCTTTACATCATCCTTTCTGTGCGCCGAAATTAGATCTAGATAAAAAAGAATCTTTACAAAACGATTTAGAAATTTCAACAGCAAAAGCCTATGACTTAGTACTTAATGGATTAGAGATAGGGGGAGGATCGATTAGAATTCATCAATCAGAGTTACAAAAAAAAGTTTTAAAAACAGTCGGATTATCAAACGAAGAAATCGAAGAAAAATTTGGTTTCCTTATAGAAGCATTAGAGCTTGGTGCCCCTCCACATGGAGGAATCGCATTTGGCCTAGACAGAATCGCAATGCTAATTATTGGAGCAGATTCAATAAGAGAAACTATTGCTTTTCCTAAAAATCAACAAGCTAAATGCTTGATGACCAAAGCCCCATCAAATGTTGCCAAGTCACAATTAAAAGAATTAGACATTGAAATAACAATTGACGAATAATAATATTTATGGAAGTTCAAAGATTTTTTTGGTAAAAATAAACAAAGGGAGGTAGTGTTTATTTAAAAATATTTAATGTCAAAATTTGTATTTGTTACTGGAGGAGTAGTTTCCAGTATTGGGAAGGGTATTGTAGCTGCCAGTCTTGGTAGGCTTTTAAAATCAAGAGGGTATAGCGTTTCTATACTTAAATTAGATCCTTACTTAAATGTTGATCCTGGAACCATGAGTCCATTCCAGCATGGAGAGGTTTTTGTCACGGAAGATGGTGCTGAAACTGATTTAGATTTAGGTCACTATGAGAGATTTACTGATACTGCAATGACTAGATTAAATAGTGTCACGACAGGTTCCATTTATCAAGCAGTAATTAATAAAGAAAGAAGAGGAGACTACAATGGAGGAACTGTTCAAGTAATTCCGCACATAACAGGTGAAATTCGCGAACGGATTCATAGAGTAGCTGCAAATAGTAATGCAGATATAGTTATTACAGAGATCGGTGGAACTGTTGGTGATATTGAATCACTCCCTTTCCTGGAGGCCATTAGAGAGTTTCGAAATGATGTCGATAAAAATGATATAGCTTATATTCATGTTACTTTACTACCATATATAAAAACATCTGGAGAAATAAAAACAAAACCGACCCAACACTCTGTTAAAGAGTTGAGGTCTATTGGCATTCAACCAGATTTATTAGTATGTCGAAGTGATAAAAAGATAAACGAGAGTTTAAAGAAAAAAATTAGCGGTTTTTGTGGAGTAAATATTACATCAGTTATTGAAGCTTTAGATGAAGATAGCATTTACTCCGTTCCTTTATCTCTAAAAAAAGAAGGTTTATGCAAGGAGACTTTGAGATGTCTGAATTTAGGAGATAAAGAATGTAATTTGAGTGATTGGGAAAATCTTGTTCATAACCTGCGCAACCCACGGAAGACAATAAAGGTCGCATTAGTAGGAAAATATATTGATCTTGGAGATGCTTATTTATCTGTAGTAGAAGCATTAAGACATGCATGCATAGAGAAAAATGCACTTTTGGACTTGAAATGGGTAAGCGCAGAGCAAATCGAAGAGTACTCTGCAGAAAAATTTTTAAACGATGTAAATGCGATTGTAGTACCCGGAGGATTTGGAAATAGAGGAGTTGACGGAAAAATTGCTGCTATTGGCTTTGCTAGAGAAAGAAAAATTCCATTCTTAGGATTATGCTTAGGGATGCAATGTGCAGTTATCGAATGGGCCAGAAATATTATGGGATTAAAAGATGCCTCTAGCGCTGAATTAAATCCTGAAACTAATCATCCAGTTATACATTTATTACCAGAACAGCAAGACATAGTTGATTTAGGAGGAACAATGAGATTAGGGGTTTATCCCTGTAGATTACAAAAAGAGTCAATAGGCAAAAATTTGTATGATGAAGATGTTGTATACGAAAGACATAGACATAGATATGAATTTAATAATTCTTATAAACAAGATTTTTTAAATTCTGGCTATAAAATCAGTGGTACCTCTCCTGATGGCAGGTTAGTCGAATTAATAGAACTTAGTAATCATCCTTATTTTCTTGCATGTCAATATCATCCTGAATTCTTATCTAGACCAGGAAAACCTCACCCTTTATTTAAAGGATTAATACAAGCATCACAAGCACAAAGTGAAAGCAATTTATAGGTTATTTTATTTTTTAAATAATGACGAAATTATTACCCGTTGTTGAAAAATTTCATTCACTTCAAGGCGAAGGATTTCACTGCGGAAAAAGCGCATTTTTTATAAGGTTAGCTGGATGTGAAGTTGGTTGTCCTTGGTGCGATACGAAACATTCTTGGGACAGTAAAAAATATCCTTTGCTATCAATTGAAGCTCTTCTTTCTGAAATTAAAGAAGCTAGATTAAAAGGAGCATCCTTTATTGTTTTAACTGGAGGAGAACCACTTCAGCATAATTTAGATGAATTATGCAAAATAATAAAAAAAAGAACAGAATCTTCAAAGTTAAATCCAATAAAAATACATATCGAGACAAGTGGAGTTAATGATTTCTCAGGATTTTTTGATTGGATTACTTTATCTCCAAAAAGACATAACCCTCCTCAGGACTTTTTTTTAGAAAAGTGCAATGAAGTAAAAATTATAATCAATGATTCAAATGATATTGAATTTGCTAGAAATATTAAAAGTAAAATATTTGATATTAAAAAACAAAATAATAATGAAAAAAAATTCTTTGTTCAACCAGCTTGGAATAGTAATAAAGGTTATAAACTAGCCATTGAATTTGCGAAAAGAAATCCTGATTGGACTTTAAGTCTTCAAACACATAAATATTTAAGTATTCAATAAAATGGAAATTAAAGATAAAGTAATTGTTGTACTTATTTCAGGAGGTCTTGACTCCGCAACAGTTGCTGGATTAGCCAATAGTTCTGATGCAAAAATTGTAGGTCTATCATTTGATTATGGACAAAGACACAAGAAAGAATTAGAAGCAGCGACAAAAATAGCTCGCCATTTTCAATTTAAAGAATTCAAAACAATCAAACTTGATTTATCTCAATGGGGAGGATCATCTTTAACAGACATCAATAAAGAAATCCCAATGAAAGGTCTAAATGCAAATATCATCCCTAATACTTATGTTCCAGGAAGAAATACAATCTTTATTTCGATAGCATTAAGTTATGCAGAGGCAATTAATGCTGATTTTATTGGCCTAGGTGTTAACGCATTAGATTATTCAGGATATCCAGATTGCCGACCAGACTATATTGAACAATTCCAAAAATTGGCAACCTTATCTAATAAAAGAGGTAGACAAAATAAACCTATAAAATTATGGACACCTCTTTTAAATTTAAATAAAGAGGAAATTTTTGATTTAGCATTTAATAATAATGTTCCAATTAAAGATACTTGGAGTTGTTATGTGGGAGGAGCCGAACCATGCCAAAGATGTGATAGTTGCAGAATTAGAATCAAAGCATATAAAAGTTGGTTAAGTAAAAATAAGAACATATGAACATAAATTCAATAAAATTTAATTATTGGATAGAACCTGAATTTATTGCTCATTTCTTAGCTTTAAGATTTGGCGAGCAAGGTTTATCTTGGCTAGATAGTCACGGTATAGAAAATGCTGAATACTCTTTTTTAGGAGTAAACCCCAAAACAATAATTTCTTCAAAAAATAATAGTTATGATAATCCTTTTGAGAAACTTGAACAAATTGATCAAGGCTTTTGGATTGGCTGGCTTAGTTATGAAGCAGGTTCTTGGATAGAACCTAAAAATTCATGGCGAGAATCAGAAATAGCAACTTTATGGATTGCCTCATATGATCCAATTATTAGATTCAATATCTTAAGAAAAGAAATAACCATAGAAGGTACTAATCTCAACGAAATAGAAGAATATAAAAAATTAATAGATGAGATGAATATACAAAAGATAAAAGATGGTATAACTAAAAGTCTAATCTTTGATTTCTCCAAATTAAATCTAGTTAAGAAAGGTGAAAAATTCAGAGAAAATGTTCTCAAAATAAAGAAATTAATAAGTCAAGGTGATATATTTCAAGCAAATCTTACTACACAAGTTGAAATAGAAACTTCTGAAGAATATAAATATCTTGATATTTACTCAAAGATTCGTAGTAAGTTAAAGGCTCCATTTGGGGGGGTAATTATAGGTAGTATAGGTGGAGAGAAAGAGGGAGTGTTATCTACTTCACCAGAAAGATTTCTGAAAACAAGTGATGATGGTTATGTAGAAACAAGACCGATAAAGGGTACTCGACCAAGAAATTCAAATAAAGAAATTGACGCTCTAAATGCAATAGATCTAATAACTAATGAAAAAGACCGTGCCGAGAATATCATGATAGTAGATCTTCTTAGAAATGATCTTGGAAAGGTTTGCGAGACAGGAAGTATAGTAGTAACTGAATTATTAAAGTTAGAAAGCTATCCCAAAGTGCATCATCTTACATCTGTTATTAGGGGTAAAATACAAAATAAAAAAAACTGGATTGATATCCTGAAGGCTTGTTGGCCAGGTGGTTCAATAACTGGGGCACCAAAAGTCAGAGCATGTCAAAGAATATATGAATTAGAAGGATTTGACCGAGGGCCTTATTGTGGTTCATTTCTTAAATTAGATTGGAATGGTGAATTAGATAGTAATATTTTGATCAGATCATTCATTCTTAAAAAAAAGAAAATCAAAATATTTGCTGGTTGTGGCATAGTAAATGATTCAATACCATCTAAAGAAAATGAAGAGCTAAATTGGAAACTTTTACCATTAATTGATTCATTAAGATGAATAGAAATATTGGATGGAAAGATAGCAAATGGGAAAAAATTAATAACATTAATATATCAATAATAGATAGAGCTCTAAAATTTGGAGATGGTCTTTTTGAGACAATTTTAATTAGAAATAAAAAAGCTATATTATTGAAAGAACATTTACAAAGATTTGAAAAAAATTTACATTTATTACATTATAATTTTCAGATCAATTATCAATTTTTAGAACAAATAATAAACCAAGGAATTAATAAATTAAATCTAAATAGTAAAGAATATGGATCAATAAGGATTAATTATAGTAGAGGTTTAAATATTGAAAGATCACTGAAAGTAGACACTACTAATGATGATTTTGATCCTAAAAAACTATGGATAGAATTTTATTTGATAGAAATAGACTTTAATCAAATCAGCGTAAACATAAGCGAAACAGAAAAAAGGAATGAATTTAGTTTATTAAGTAAATGCAAAACTTTTAATTATGCACAATCAATTCAAGCATTAATTGAAGCTAATAAAAAAAATTTTAATGATTCAATATTACTAAATACTCAAAATGAATTATGTTGCGGAACAAACTTTAATATTCTTCTGAAACGAAATAATCAATGGTTAACACCTCGACAAGAAAGTGGATGTTTACAAGGTATTATGAGAAATAAATTATTAGATTTAAAGCTTATACAAGAGGCTTATTTAATTCCTGATTTTAATAAAGACGATATATTAATAGCAATAAATAGCTTATCTTGTAGACAAATAAAAATAGTAAATGATTTTCAATTTGATTTAGATTTTAATACAAAATATTTTTGGGATCTTTTATATAAATAGCTTCAATTTCGCAAAATTACTGAAGATAATTTTGTAATATTATTATTTACTTTGAAGTCTACAATTTTTCCAATAATAACTATTGCAGGAGGCTTAATATTATTCTTTTCAATTTCTTTTGGGAGTTTAGCTAATTCTGTTATTAATGATTTTTGATTATTTAATGTAGCCTCTTGAACTACTGCGCATCTAGTACTAGAGTTCATACCTCCAATTAATAATTCTTCGACAATAAATTCGATATTTCTAATCCCCATATAAATTACAAGGCTGTCTGATGCGTAAGCCAATTGTCTCCAATTAACGCTCTTTTCCTTTTTTTCTGAGGTCTCATGACCTGTTACGAAAGTGACAGTACTGGCACCATTTCTGTGAGTTAGAGGAATACCAAAATATGAAGAGGCTGCAATTCCAGATGTTATACCCGGTACTATTTCAAAGAAAATATTATTTTCCTCCAAAAAAGAAACCTCCTCACCTCCCCGTGAAAAAACAAAAGGGTCACCACCTTTTAGCCTAACAATATCTTTACCTTCATTAGATAGCTTTAAAAGCAAGCTATTAATTTCTGATTGTAGAAATGATTTGCATCCAGCTCTTTTACCAACATAATAAATTTCGCAATCAGAATTTGTCTCTTCCAAAATTTCTTTTGGAATTAATGCATCGTGAACTAAAACTTTGCAAGACCTAATTAATCTTATAGCTTTTAATGTCATAAGTTCAGGATCTCCAGGACCAGCTCCAACTAAATAAACAATTCCAGACACATTATTCTCCATTAAAGAGTATGGTAATAGATGTACCTCTGAAGTCGCTATATTTATCTTGAAAAAAAATTCTGAACATACTGGCCAAAAAAGAATTTTATTAGCTTCTTTTTTTACCCTCCTCAATGACAGGATGAGTGAAAGCTTATTGGTTGGATTACTTCCTGGTTTTTTCTTACAATTTTTAGGAAGTGCAAGTATTTATACATATATTGCTGGAACCTACTCATTTGCTCAATTTATCGCGGCTCCATTGATTGGTATTTATAGCGATAAATATGGCAGAAGGCCTGTAATGCTAGTTTGCATTTCAGGATCTATTGTTGGAATTTCCATTGTTGCATTCACTCTCCTTTTCAACTGGTCAAATATAAAATATATCTTACCCGCGGTACCACTATTACCAATTTATTTGCTCTTCATAGCTCGATTAATTGACGGCATTAGTGGAGGAACTGTCGCTACAGCTACAACAGTATTAGCAGATATTTCAACTCCTGAAACGAGAGCAAAGACATTTGGGTTAATTGGAGTTGCTTTTGGTTTAAGTTTTCTTTTAGGCCCCACAATTAGTTTTATCTTTATTGGAAACTCAACTAATAGCTATTTAATCCCCGTTTTAATTGCCACAATAATACCATTTATAAACTTTTTACTAGTTTTCTTTTATCTACCAGAAACTAAACCTAGAGAAAAAGATCAGGCTTTAAGAAATCAATCAAAAACTAATCCATTTGAAGGAATTTTTGCACCTTTCAAAGAAAATAATATTAAAAGACTTTCTTTAGCTTTCTTCATATACTTTATTGCTTTTACTGGATTAACTACAATCCTTGTATTTTTCTTACAAAACTCTCTCCTTTGGTCAATAAAAGATTCTCTTGGACCACTAATTGTAGTTGGAATTGTAGCAATAGTTGTACAAGGAGGATTAATTGGACCACTTGTGAAAGAATTTGGAGAATTCAAATTAACAATTGCAGGAACAGGTTTTATTTTTTTTGCATGCGCTCTATTAATTACATTTCCTGAAAACAATTCAGGTACATATGTATATTTAGCTGTTTCATTTTTAGCGGTTGGAGCAGGTTTAATTACTCCCTGCATAAGAGCCCTTATTTCGAAAAGGATAGATAAAAATAGCCAAGGATCAATATTAAGTAGTCTTCAAGGACTACAAAGCTTAGGAAGCGTCTTAGGTTACATTTTAGCTGGAAATGTTTATGATTATTTCGGCCCAAGAAGTCCATTCATAGCGGGAGGCTTAATACTATTTTTAATGACATGGCTCATAACAGGAAGCGATACCAAAAAAAAGTTAGAATAGATTAAATATGAGTATAAATTTTGATGTCTGTTGAAAATTTAGATAATAAATATATCAATCGAGAATTAAGTTGGATTCAATTCAATCAAAGAGTTTTACTGACTGGGATGGAAAAAGACTATAAAGTTCTAGATAAAATAAAATTTTGTTCAATTTTTAGTAATAATCTTGATGAATTTTTTATGGTTAGAGTGGCATCGCTAAAGGCACAAGCAGATGCAGAAATTCAAAAAAAAAGTCTAGATGGATTAACCCCTCAAGAACAACTAAATATAATTAATGAAAAAGTTAAGAATCTTACTTCAATCCAAGAAAATTTTGTAAATAATGAATTAAGAAAAGAGTTAGAAAAATCAGGAATTTTTATAAAACAATATAAAAATCTTTCAAAAGATCAACAAATATGGTGCGATAACTATTTCCTATCATCCATATTTCCACTGCTTACTCCACTTGTAGTGGATCCTGCTCATCCATTTCCTTTTATAAGCAATCTAAGTTTAAACTTAGCGGCTTTAATCACTGATACTGAATCTTCAAAAAATCAATTAGTTAGAGTTAAGATTCCTACAAAAAGTATAGGTAGATTTGTTCAAATTCCTAATGAAATTATAAAAACTAACAATAGAAGAGATCATTATTTTATGACGGTTGAAGATTTAATAGGTAATAACTTAGATAAATTATTTAATGGTATGAAATGCATAAATTATTCTTTTTTTAGAGTAACAAGAGATGCTGATTTAGAACTCAAAGAACTTGAAGCAGATGACTTACTAATTGCTGTTGAGAAAAGCCTTCAGAAAAGAAGAATAGGGGGAGATGTCGTAAGACTTGAAGTAGAAGAAAATATACCAAAAAGTATTCTTAATCTTCTAACTGAAGGAATATCAATTACTAAGGAATATATTTACTTTTCAAAGAGTCTATTAGGCTTAGATGACTTAAATCTTTTAAATAAAATCAATAGAAAAGATTTAAGAGAAAATTTACTAATAGGTAAAACAAACAAATCGCTCAAAGAAATTAATTCAAATTCTGATCCAAAATTTAAATCACTATTTCACCTATTAAAAAAAGAAGATATTCTTCTTCATCATCCTTATGATTTATTTAGTAGTTCAATAGAAGAATTCATAAATAAAGCAGCTGATGATCCCTTAGTAATGGCAATAAAAATTACTTTATATCGAGTTTCAAAAGACTCTCCGATAATTGAAGCATTGATTAAAGCAGCTGAAAATGGAAAAGAAGTAATGACACTTGTTGAATTGAAAGCAAGATTTGATGAAGATAATAATATTCAATGGGCGAAGCAACTTGAACAATCAGGGATACATGTTGTATATGGAATTATTGGATTTAAAACTCATACCAAAATTTCTTTAATTATTCGAAAAGAAAAAGGTCGATTAAGAAATTACTTTCATATTGGGACTGGTAACTATAATTCAACAACCTCAAAATTTTATACAGATCTTGGTCTCTTATCTACAGATACAGAAATTGCATCTGATTTAATTGAATTATTTAATTATCTATCAGGATTTTCAAAGCAAAAAAATTACAAGAAACTTTTGGTATCTCCATTTTCAATGCGCAAAAAATTTAATTATCTAATAAATAGAGAAATTTATAATGCAAAAAAGGGATTGAAAGCTGAAATTATTGCAAAAATGAATTCACTAGTTGATCCCGAGATCATTGAGCTTCTCTATCAAGCTTCTGAAGCAGGTGTAAAGATTAACCTAATTATTAGAGGCATATGTTGTCTATATCCTAAAAAAATTAACTTAAGTGAAAACATAAGAGTAGTAAGTATTATTGGTCATTTTTTAGAACACTCCAGAATTTTTTGGTTTTACAATAATGATAACCCTGAAGCATATATTGGAAGTGCAGATTGGATGCGAAGAAATTTAGATAGAAGAATCGAAGCTATTACGCCAATTGAAGATATAAAATTAAAAAAACAATTATATGAATTATTAAACATCTATCTAAAAGATTCATATTGTTCATGGGAAATGGATAGCAACGGAAATTATTCAAAAAGTCAAACTTCAAAGATTAATCATTCACAATTTGATTTAATTGAAAAGTGGCATTAATTTTTAAGTTATGACAATTTTATAAAATCTCTTAACATTTTTAATAATTATGTATTTCGCTAAAAATTCAATCACAGTAATAAATCTCAAGGAAAATAAGCCTTAATAATTACTTTCAGTCTTTAAAGTTTCAAAGAAAAAGTAGTCTGACTAGTGATTTCAGTGCTAACTTTCTAAAAAATCCACTTAGGAGGCCAGGGTGATGGGGATCCCTCTGGAATCTGGAAAGAGTTCTTCAAAAAAAAATATTGAAGAACCTAGATTACCAATTACTACGAGACCTACTCGTATCAACAAAACAGAAAAAACCAGTACCTCTGGTAAAAATAATCAAAAAAGATCTGGCAGACAAAGCACAGATTCTATAGGTCATTATTTAAGCACTATCGGTAGGGTACCTCTGCTTACAGCAGCGGAAGAGATAGAATTAGCTCATCATGTTCAAAACATGAAGCAACTATTAAAGGTTCCAGAAACAGAAAGAAACATAAGGCATCGACAACAAATAAGAATGGGTAAGAGAGCAAGAGATCGAATGATGGCAGCTAATTTAAGACTTGTGGTCTCTGTTGCAAAAAAATACCAAAACCAAGGTCTTGAACTTCTTGACTTGGTGCAAGAAGGAGCTATTGGCCTAGAAAGAGCAGTAGACAAGTTTGACCCTGCTATGGGATATAAATTCTCTACATACGCCTATTGGTGGATAAGGCAGGGAATGACAAGGGCTATAGACAATAGCGCGAGAACAATAAGACTCCCTATCCATATAAGCGAAAAACTTTCAAAAATGAGAAGAGTATCGCGAGAATTATCTCACAAAATAGGAAGGCAGCCTAACAGACAAGAACTAGCAAATGCAATGGGTATAGAACAAAAAGATCTAGAAGATCTTGTCTCGCAGAGTGCGCCATGCGCATCCTTAGACGCCCATGCTAGAGGTGAAGAAGATAGAAGTACGCTTGGGGAGCTAATACCAGATCCTAATTGTGAAGAACCTATGGAAGGGATGGATAGGACTATTCAAAAAGAACATTTAGGGGGATGGTTAGCACAATTAAATGAAAGAGAACAAAAAATTATGAGATTAAGATTTGGGCTAGATGGAGAGGAACCTCTTACATTAGCTGAAATAGGACGACAAATTAATGTATCAAGAGAAAGAGTTCGACAACTTGAAGCGAAAGCAATACTTAAATTGAGAGTAATGACAAATCATCAAAAAGTTGCCTAATAAAATTGTTTAATTTTGCACTAATTGGACTTTATATTGTATTTATATTTTTAATCTCAAAGTTATTTAAAAATTTTTACCCAAATAATCAAGAATTATTGAGAAAAATAATTCATATTGGTATGGGACCTTTGGTTCCACTCGCTAAGTTTTTAGAAATAGAGCAAAGTGCAGTTCAGTATTTTGTAGGTGGCGTGTCAATTTTAATAATAATAAATTATATTTATAAATTATTTCCAATAATTGAAGATATTGATAGGAAAAGCTTCGGTACTTTTTTTTATTGTTTTAGCTTACTAATATTGATTAGCTTATTTTGGGAGCAAGACCCTTTGGCTCTTACATCAGGCTTCTTTATCATGACGTTCGGAGATGGATTAGCTGGTTTAGTTGGTAAAAATTTCAAATCAAAAAGTTGGATAATTTTTAATCAAAAAAAATCAATAATTGGAACAACTACAATGTTTTTAATAAGCTTTTTAGTTTTATCTATTTTAGGTTATAAAAATAATATTGATTTTAATTATTCCTATTTTGTTATTGCTTTATTAGCAACGTTATTAGAGCAAATAAGTATTATGGGGATTGATAATTTTTCAGTTCCAATAATTACTTCAACAATTTTCCACGTATTAATAACACACTAAAAATCAAAGAATTGAATTATATAAATTATTAAGTAAGGTATGAGTTGTATCTATATCTATACATGCATCTGTAATACTTTTACCGTATTCAAGCTCATTTTTTGCTCCAAGCTTTTGATTACCCTCTTTTAAATGGCTTTCTAACATTACTCCTAAGATATTATTTTCTCCATCTTTTAGTTGTTTGGAAATATTATCTAATACTGATGCTTGCTTCCTAAAATCCTTATTTGAATTACCATGACTACAATCAATCATGAGTTTTTGCGGCAAACCACATTTAGATAAATCTGTAGAAATATTTTTAATATGAGAATTATCAAAATTAGGGCCTTTTGTTCCGCCTCTAAGAACTATATGTGTATCAGGATTGCCAGTAGTATTAACAATTGAAGCAAATCCATCACTATTTACCCCCAAGAAATGATGAGATCTTGCCGCAGATTGCATTGCATTAATAGCAGTTGAGAAAGAACCATCTGTACCATTTTTAAACCCTATGGGCATTGATAATCCAGATGCCATCTCTCTATGAGTTTGACTCTCAGTAGTCCTAGCACCAATAGCTGTCCAACTAATTAAATCCGCTATATATTGAGGTACGATTGGATCTAATAATTCTGTCGCAGAAGGTATTCCTTGAGAAGCCAAGTATCTAAGCAAGCCTCTAGCTCTTCTCAAACCAGTATTTATATCGTATGAACCATCTAAGTGTGGATCATTTATGAGACCTTTCCAGCCAATAGTAGTTCGCGGCTTTTCGAAATAAACTCTCATAACAATTTCTAATTTATCACCGAATTTACTTCTGAATTCTTGTATGTGTTCTGAATACTCTTTTGCAGCATCGATATCATGTATGGAACATGGTCCTACTATGACAAGAAACTTTGTAGAGTTTTTATGCAAAATATTTTTAATTAGTTCTCTTGAGCTAGAGACGGTACAAGCAGAGGTATAATCAAGTGATAAATCCTGATGAAGTTGTCTTGGAGGTATTAATGGACGAGTCTCAACTACATGCAAATCTGATGTTTTCTCTAAAAATTGATTATTTGATGAAATTGTCATTGAAGGAAAAATAATGTTGAATATATAGAGAGCTTTATGAATACAATTCTTTTCATAATTAAAAATAACAACAAATTAGGAATTAAACCCTAGAAATAATGAATTTGGAAACATTGCTAAAAGATTATCATAATCATGTAAATGAGAGAGCGAATGACAAAATCCCTCCCTTACCTTTAAATGCTGAGCAAACAAGTGTCGTAATAAAGCTTTTAGAAAAAGTTGATAAATCTCAAAGTGATTATCTAATTAATCTACTCACGAATAGAGTTCCTCCAGGTGTTGATGAGGCAGCATATGTAAAAGCAAGCTGGTTAACAGCAATAGCTAACGGAGAAAAATTTTGTGATTTTGTTACTCCTGTAAAAGCAATATTTTTATTAGGGACAATGATTGGCGGATACAATGTAAATTCTTTAGTTGAGATTTTAAAAAAAGAAGACAAAGTCATCTCTCAAGAAGCAGCTAATGTCTTAAAGAAAATAATACTTGTATACGATGCAGCAAATGAAATTTTTGAATTATCTAAAAATAATGAATATGCAAGACAAGTAATAGATAGTTGGGCCCAAGCAGAATGGTTTACTAACAAGAAATCACTACCTCAAGAAATTAAGTGCTTAGTTTTTAAAGTAAAAGGAGAAACAAATACAGATGATCTTTCACCTGCTGTACATGCAACCTCTAGACCTGATATTCCACTACATGCCTTATCAATGTTGGAATTCAAGGAAGAAACAGGTTTAAATATTATTGAGGATTTAAAATCACAAAATATTCAAATTGCATATGTAGGGGATGTAGTAGGAACAGGTAGTTCTCGAAAATCTGCAATTAATTCACTCATCTGGCATATTGGTGAAAATATACCTTTCGTTCCAAATAAAAAAACTGGTGGAATTGTCATTGGTGGCAAAATTGCCCCTATTTTTTTTAATACTGCTCAAGATTCAGGAGCTCTTCCAATAGAAGCTGATGTCTCTAATTTAGATACTGGAGATTTAATAAAAATTGAACCTTACAAAGGTTTAATCAAAAAAATTGATCCCGATACAAAAACTGAAGAAAAAATAAGCCAATTTGATTTAAACCCATCAACTATCACTGATGAAATACAAGCTGGCGGAAGAATCAATCTGATGATTGGAAGATCTCTGACAGATAAAATTAGAAGCAAACTTAAATTAAAACCTAGTAAAGTTTTTATTCGCCCATCAAATCCAACAAAGAATAATAATGGATTTACTCAAGCACAAAAGATAGTTGGAAAAGCATGTGGTCTTGATGGCGTTTCACCAGGCATGACATGTGAACCAATAATGACCACAGTTGGCAGTCAAGATACGACCGGGCCTATGACTAGAGACGAGTTAAAAGAATTAGCCTGCCTAGGATTTACTGCAGATTTAGTAATGCAAAGTTTTTGTCACACTGCAGCATATCCAAAACCAGTTGATTTAATAACCCATAAAGAATTACCTGATTTTATTTCTCAAAGAGGTGGTGTAGCTCTTAAGCCTGGAGATGGAATAATTCATAGTTGGCTAAACAGAATGCTTCTTCCCGACACGGTTGGAACAGGGGGTGATAGTCATACAAGATTTCCATTAGGTATTTCATTCCCAGGAGGATCAGGGATTGTTGCTTTCGCTGCTGCAATAGGTTCAATGCCATTAAACGTACCAGAATCAGTATTAGTAAAATTCACTGGAGATTTACTGCCAGGCATTACTTTAAGAGATTTAGTAAATGCAATTCCACTTTTTGCAATAAAAAAAGGACTCTTGACTGTAGAAAAGGCCAACAAAAAAAATATATTTAATGGAAAAATAATGGAAATCGAAGGGCTCCCAAACCTTAAGCTAGAACAAGCCTTTGAACTTACTGACGCAACAGCAGAACGCTCATGCGCTGGAAGTACAATCCTTTTATCAAAAGATACCGTAGAGGAATATTTAAGAAGTAATATTTGCCTTTTGGAGAAAATGATAGAAAGTAATTATGAGGATTCAAAATCTATTTTGAGAAGAATTAATGATATGAAAAATTGGTTAAAGAATCCGAAATTGATACAACCTGACGCCAATGCAACTTACGAAGAAAAAATAGAAATTGATCTTTCAAAAGTCACAGAACCAATAGTTGCTTGCCCTAATGATCCTGACAATGTAAAAGAAATTTCAGAAGTAGCAAATACAAAAATAGATGAGGTATTTATAGGTTCTTGTATGACAAATATTGGACACTATCGAGCTGCCGCAAAAATCTTAGAGGGAACTGGCAAAATCAAGTCAAAATTATGGATATGTCCACCAACTAAAATGGATGAAGAAACATTAAAAAAAGAGGGATATTATAAAATTTTTGAAGATTGCGGTGCAAACCTTGAACTTCCAGGATGCTCATTATGCATGGGAAATCAAGCAAGAGTTGATGATGAAGCGATAGTTTTTTCAACAAGTACAAGAAATTTTGATAATAGACTTGGAAAGAACGCACAAGTCTTTTTAGGAAGTGCTGAATTAGCTGCCGTTTGTGCTCTTTTTGGTAAAATTCCTACAGTAAATGAATACAAAGATATTACTAAAAATAAAATTGATCCATATTCAAAAGAACTTTATCGTTATCTTCAATTTGATGAGATAAAAAATTTCAGTTTATCAAAATGAACCAAAGCAATGGGTATAAATTAAAAGCAGAAATTAAACAAAAAAGTAGTGATTCAGTCAAAAGCATAAAAAAATTATTAAGGCAAAGATCTTTAGTAGTAGCTTTTGCTCTTTTATTAACAGGTCTTGGAGCTTCAATTACCAGCGTTTCCTTTAAGACTGGAATCACTTTTTTAAATAATTGGAGATTAGAGCTTTTAGAAAGTTACCCAGCATACTTGGTACTTCCTCTTTTTGGATTAATAGGAGGAGCTCTATCTGGTCTGTTAATCAAAAATTTCGCCCCAACTGCTAAAGGATCTGGGGTGAGCCAGATCATGGGCTTTTTGAGACATAAAAGAGTTCCTATGAACTTAAGAGTTGGAATAGTCAAGCTTATATCTGGAATCATATCTATAGGGAGTGGTTTTCCACTGGGCCCGGAGGGGCCTTCTGTACAAATGGGCGGCTCCGTCGCGTGGCAAATGGCTAAATGGCTAAAAGCGCCCGTTGCCTTTAGAAGGGTAATTGTAGCAGCAGGAGGAGGGGCTGGCATCGCAGCAGTATTTAGTGCTCCCTTAGGGGGTTTTATTTACGCAATCGAGGAATTATTAAATTCTGCAAGACCTGTAGTTTTATTACTAGTCATAGTTACAACTTTTATTGCTGATTCTTCGGCAATTTTTCTTCAAGGAGGATCTAATAAACCTGCTTTCACAATTGACTTATCCTTTTCTCCTAATGACTTCTTCTATCTTGTAATCCTTGGATTAATTATTGGAGTATTTGCAGAATTTTATTGTAAATATGTACTAATGATGCAAAATCTTGGGAAAAAATTATATCAAAATAAATTTGTCTTAAAAATGAGTATTTGTGGCTTTATTCTAGGAACTATTTACTCTCTGCTAGGAGATGAATTTCATGATTTAGATAAATTAAAAAAAATTATAGCTACACAAAATTTAGATTTCTCTATAAATCCAGTTGAAAATATAATTATTTGGGCAATTTTAGTTGTTTTCATATTATTTATTACCTCTGGATTAGCAGCAGCAGTAGGTGCTCCTGGAGGACTATTTTACCCAATGCTTATTCTAGGAGGAGCAACTGGCTTAATCGTCGGAAGCTTACTTCCAGAGAATGCTCCAAATACATACATATTTGCTGGCATGGGGGCATTTGTAGCTGGATGCTCTAGAACACCCATAACTGCAATGTTTCTATCATTCGCTTTAACAAAAAATCTTATAATACTCAAACCTGTCCTTATAAGCTGTATAACAAGTTTCTTGGTAGCAAGATTATTCAATGAAAAATCTATTTATGAGAGACAAATTCAAATTGAAATAGAAAACTAATCATAAAAAATTAATCAAATACAGCTGTTTTACTGTTATAAACAAAGACTTGATGATTAAGATGCATTCTTACAGCCCTAGCAAGAGAAATTCTCTCAATATCTCTCCCTTTCCTGATTAAATCTTCGACTTCATCTCTATGACTAACTCTAACCGTACATTGATCTATTATTGGTCCCTCATCCAAATCTTTAGTGACATAATGAGCAGTTGCTCCTATCAACTTTACTCCTCTTTTCCAAGCACGATGATAGGGCTGGGATCCTTTGAATGCTGGCAGAAAGGAATGATGAATATTAATTATTTCAGAAAAATCCTTCAAAAAAGAATCACTTAGGATCTGCATATATTTAGCTAAAATGGCAAATTTAATATCAAAAAATTTTAACTTGTTTAAGATTTGCGCCTCAACTTGTGATTTCTGGTTATTTATTGAATCATAATAAATAAATTGAGCATTAAAATCATTTGCTAACTGTTCAAGATCAGGATGATTAGAGATTATTAATGGTACTTTCATCTTTAACTCTCCATTTCTTACCCTCCATAACAAGTCGATTAAGCAGTGATTTTGTTTACTAACGAAAATTGCTACATTTGGAATTTCATCAGAATAATTTATAGTAAATTTCGCATTAATAGTATTTGCAATTTTTTGAAACCCCTCAAATATCTCTAACTTATTTATAGGAGAACGATCTATACACCATTCAATCCTACTCAAAAAGAGTTCTGCATCTTGATCTGTATGATGATCAGAATGTTTGATATTGCCGCCGCAACTAGAGATCCAACTAGTTAATTTAAATACCAATCCAGGCTGATCGGGACAAACAGTTCTTAAAATAATTGAAGGATTTTCCAAAAACAAATGAGATTATTTAAATTTTTATAATTACTTATAATATATTAATGGATCAAGCAAAAGGTAAATTTAATAATATAAAAGTATCAATTATAGGATCTGGAATAATTGGCAAATCTAATGCTTTTAAATTGTCAGATTATGGATTTAATATCACACTAATTGATCAAAATGAAATTCATAACAGCAGTAATGCTGCTCTGGGAATTTTAATGGGAAAAATTTATCAAAAAAGAACTGGTAGAAGCTGGATCCTAAGACAAAAAAGTTCAGATTTATGGCCTAAATGGATAAATATTTTGCAAAATTATAACTCAAAATTAAGAATTGAAAAACCTTTGCTACAACTAACAGATGATCTAAAAAAAATTAAAAAATTAAATACATTTGCAAATAATTATCCATATGATGATTTAGAAACAGTAGAAGCAAATTCAAGTATTTTAAATCCAATTAATAAAATGTTTAAAGGAAATAGATTACAAGGAATAATTTCGCATCAAGATGGGAGAATCAATCCAAGAGTTTTATTAGAGACGCTTGATATAGCTTTAAAATCAAAAAATATTAAAAAGATAAATAATCAAGTAATTAAGATTGAGAAAAATAATAATAAAATATGGAATTTAAAACTTAAAACCGGTGAAATTTTGAATAGCGAAATAGTTATACTTTGTAATTCGTTAGATTCATTGAATTTAATTAATCCAGAAATATACGGGATAAAACTTAAACCTGTCATTGGACAAGCCGTAGAAATATTTCAAGAAAGGGAAAATACGAATTTTTTATCCTTACCAAAAATCATGAATATTAATGGCAAAAATCTTATAACCATAAGCAAAGAAAAAATGATAATAGGTTCAACTGATGAATATAATTTTAAACCTGAAGAATATTATATAAATGAACTTTTTGAATTCCTAGAATATAAACCAAATTGGCTGGACAAGAAATATATTTCAAGAAAATGGTTTGGTATCCGTTCAAGGCCAGAAGGTGAACCATCACCCTTATTAAAATCACTAGAAAAGGGATTGATTTTATGCTCAGGTTTTTACAAGAATGGGATATTACTCGCTCCTGCCTGTTCAGATTGGGTTTTAAAGGAGATTAAAAAACATATTTAACTATTTTGATTCTGTAAAATCTGCATCAATAACATCATCTCCATCACCTTTGGGTGGTGATTGTTCTGAAGCATTAGTAGCTGTTGATTGGTTACCAGGCTGTTGATAGACAGAAGATCCAACTGCATAAAGTTCCTGTTGAAGTTCTTCAAGCAGCTTCTTCATTGCTTCATAATCTTCTTTTTCAGTAGCCTCTTTTAGCAACTTACTTTTCTCTTCAACCTTTTCTTTTGTTGAAGCATCAATTTTGTCTCCAAGTTCTGCCAATTGCTTCTCTGTTTGATAAACAAGTGTTTCAGATTGATTCTTTAGATCTATACGTTCTCTTTTTTCTTTATCAGAAGAAGCATTTGTTTCAGCATCCTTGACCATTTTATCCACTTCATTATCTGATAATGTCGATGCACCAGTTATAGAAATACTTTGCTCTTTACCACTACCTTTATCTTTAGCAGTAACACTCAAGATACCGTTAGCATCTATATCAAAAGTAACTTCAATTTGAGGAACACCTCTTGGAGCTGATGGAATACCATCCAATCTAAAAGTACCTAAACTTTTATTATCTGACGCCATTTCTCTTTCCCCTTGTAAAACATGTATTTCAACATTTGTTTGACCATCAACAGCCGTTGAGTAAGTTTCTGATTTCTTTGTAGGCACTGTAGTATTACGTGCAATCATTTTGGTCATAACACCACCAAGAGTTTCTACCCCTAAAGAGAGAGGTGTCACATCTAATAAAAGAATATCTTTAACTTCACCAGCTAAAACTCCACCTTGAACAGCCGCACCAACAGCAACAACTTCATCAGGATTAACAGTTTGATTAGGATCTTTTCCTGTAATTGTTTTAACTAAATCTAATACTGCGGGAATCCTAGAAGATCCTCCCACCATAACTACTTCATCAATCTCACTTGTAGAAATTTTTGCGTCTTTAAGAGCTTGTTCTACAGGAATCTTACATCTATCAATAAGAGAAGCAGCTAGTTCTTCAAATTTTGCCCTTGTGAGATTTAAGTCAAGATGTTTAGGTCCTTCAGGAGTAGCAGTGATAAAGGGTAAATTAATTTCACTTTGAGTTGCATTTGATAATTCAATTTTTGCTTTTTCAGCAGCCTCGGTTAGACGCTGTAATGCTTGCTTATCTTGCCGTAAGTCAATTCCTTCGTTTGATTTAAATGTACTTGCCAAATGATCTACAATACACCTATCGAAATCATCACCTCCAAGATGTGTATCTCCAGATGTTGAAAGAACTTCGGTGACTCCATCTCCAGCTTCAATAACTGAGACATCAAAGGTACCTCCACCTAAATCAAATACAAGTATCTTTTCGTTTTCTTTATCTAAACCATAAGCTAAAGCTGCCGCAGTTGGTTCATTAACAATTCTTAGCACTTCTAAACCTGCGATTTTGCCAGCATCTTTTGTTGCTTGCCTTTGTGAATCATTAAAGTAAGCAGGGACAGTAATTACAGCTTGAGTTACTGTTTGTCCTAAATATTTTCCAGCATCTTCGGCTAATTTTCTTAAAACTTGAGAACTTACTTCCTCTGGTGAAAACTGTTTATCTAAAACAGGACATTTTAATTTTACGCTGGAGCCAGATTTCTCTACCGCATAACTAACCTCCTTTGATTCTTGACTAACTTCATCAACTCTTCTCCCAACAAACCTTTTAGCGGAATAAAAAGTATTTTCAGGGTTCATAACAGCTTGTCTTTTTGCTATTTGACCAACAAGCTTATCTTGATTTTTAGTATATGCAACTACTGATGGTGTAGTTCTGAAACCTTCAGCATTTGCTATTACAGTAGGTTTACCACCTTCCATAACAGCAACACAACTATTCGTTGTACCTAAATCAATTCCAACAACCTTACCCATGTGTAAAAACTATCTTTAATAATCTCCATAATCGGTCATCCTCGACATAATTGTTACTCACAGACGGGGAGTGGTTTCCGAACAAATTAAAACTTTATACTAAAATTCAAAAAAATGATAACAAGTAAAACAAATTTTTTGGCATTAATTGGAAACCCTGTAAATCACTCCTTATCTCCAATAATGCAGAATGCCGCTATAAAGTACTTAGGCCTTGATTTAATATATTTTTCGATTCCTTGCAATGAAAAAGATTTTGAAATTGTTATCAAATCATTAAGTAAAATTAACTGCAAGGGAATTAACATAACTATTCCCTTTAAAGAAAAAGCACTAAATTACTGCAGTAAAATTTCTCCTCTGGCAGAACAGATAAAGGCAGTTAACACACTAAAACCAGATGGTAACGGAGAATGGCATGGGATTAATACTGATGTAGAGGGCCTAATTTATCCTTTAAAAAATTTAAATCTTACCGATAAAAAAGGGATAATCTTAGGTTCAGGTGGAGCAGCAAGGTCAGCAATACAAGGATTAACTAATTTAAAAATGTCAGAAATAACTGTTATCTCAAGAAATCAAATCTCACTAGATTCTTTATTAAATGATTTTAAAAATCAGCCTTCATTGAAAGGTATATCTTTAAAAAACCCAAATATTCCTGATTTTATTAATTCTGCAGATTTAATTGTAAACACCACACCTGTAGGAATGATTAATCACAAAACTACAAGTGTGGAACTCCCTTTTGGTGATGATTTTTGGACATCGCTAAACTCAGAAACCGTTGTTTATGATTTAATTTATAATCCACAAGAAACTCGTCTATTAAATTTTTCTCGCAATAAAGGATGTCAAACAATTAATGGGACAAAAATGTTAATAGCTCAAGGTGCAAAATCTTTATCATACTGGACAGATGGTTTAAAAATTCCTGTTGAAATTATGGAGCAAGCTATTAAAAAATATCTCTAATGATTTCTTGATTTGAGCTGACAATATTTG
Organism: uncultured Prochlorococcus sp.; assembly: GCA_902624105.1. Lineage (GTDB taxonomy): Bacteria > Cyanobacteriota > Cyanobacteriia > PCC-6307 > Cyanobiaceae > Prochlorococcus_A. The sequence continues at coordinate 57,975 of CACNWH010000004.1, forward strand.
AATCATGTAGAAATTAACCATGATAATGTATTCTAATAAATGAACAGACGCTCATAATTATCGTATGAGCCTAATGACCTAGTCTGAAACCATGAAAAACCAAGAAATCTACTACGAAACAATGTATATCCTCCGTCCTGATATTGCGGAAGATGAAGTGAATAAACATATTGAAAAATATAATAAATTATTGGAGGATATGGGTGGAAAAATTTTAGATAGTCAAATGAGAGGAAAAAGAAGACTAGCCTATCCTATTTCAAAAAATAGAGAAGGCATTTACGTTCAATTAAGTCATCAAGGTGATGGTCAACACATAGAAAAAATTGAAAAAGCTATGAGACTTAGTGAGGATGTTATTAGATACATGACAATAAAACAAGGAGGTCCTTTACCAACCCCCAAGCCAAAAATGAAACCCTCCGAGACTACAAATAATCAAGAGAAGGAAAAAAATAAAGATGATTCTTCCACCATTGTTGCTGAAGAAGAAGGTAACAAAAAAAATAATTCAGAAAAAAGTGAAGAGGATAAACCTAAGGAGTAAAAATTTATTTGATGTTATTGTTATTTGACTCTGCCCAGATTTTATTAGACATCCCCCACATATAAATAAAACCTTTAGCACTTTCATGATTAAACTTATCATCTTGACTGTAGGTAGCTAGATCCTCTCTATACAAAGAATTCTGAAAAGATGATCTTCCAATAACAATTGCATTACCTTTATGAAGTCTAATTTTTACTATTCCATTTACTGAATGCTGAGTTGAGGCGATAAACTCATCAAGAGCAGATTTTAATGGTCCGTACCAAAAACCCTGATAAACTAATTTCCCCCACTTCTTATCAACTAAACTTTTAAATTCCAATACATCTGGATTTAAAGTTAAACTTTCTAACTCTTTATGAGCCTTTATTAATAATAAAAGGCCAGGCGTTTCATAAATTTCCCTACTTTTTATCCCAACAATCCTATCTTCCATCATATCTAACCTACCAAAACCATGTTTGCCAGCAATTGAATTAGCCTTTTTTATTAATTCTAAATGGTTTAATTTTTCTTCATTTATAGAAACAGGAAATCCATTAATAAACTCGATAATAATATCTTCTGGTTCTTCTGGAGCTTCTTTAATAGATGATGTCATTTCAAATATATCTTCACTAGGGGGACACATAGGATCTTCTAACATACCTGCTTCTATACTTCTTCCTAACAAATTAACATCAACTGAATAGGGGGATTTTTTAGAAACTGGTGCAGGAATTCCAAATCTTTCTCCGTAATTAATTGCTTCTTCCCTGCTCATATTCCACTCTCTTGCGGGTGTAATAATTCTTAAATCGGGTCCTAATGCATTAATAGTCAAGTCAAATCTAACTTGGTCATTGCCTTTACCAGTACAACCATGAGCAACAGCATCCGCGTTAAATTCTCTTGCAATTGCAACTAGATTTCTAGCGATTAAAGGTCTAGCTAAAGCAGTAGAGAGTGGATACTTATCCGCGTATAAGGCATTTGCTCTTATAGCTGGAAAAGCAAATTCATTAACAAAAGGCTTAACAAGGTCTCCAATAATTGATTTAAATGCACCTGATTGCAACGCTTTTTTTCTTATATTTTCTAAGTCTTCACCTTGGCCTAAATCAGCCACAAAAGTAATAACTTCTGATACACCATATTTTTCTCTGAGATAAGGAATACAAACACTAGTATCAACACCTCCTGAATATGCTAAAACAACTCTATTTAAATCTCTCATTTAGTAATCTCCAAAAGAACGAATAATTAGTTTTTTAATAGTTTTTTCAAAATTAGTATCATTGTAACTACCAATGCAGGAGCAAAAACCAATAGAAAAACAATCTCATAATTAATTGATATTGTTTCTGAATGTCTTGAACCATATACTTTAAATCCTAATGACAAAGCGATAGAAATAATCCAAATCATGAAATATTTTAAATTTCCTTTATCAAACAAAGATTTAAAAAATGGACAACATGTATTATCTTATTATAAGAGTAATAAATTCTATGAGTTCAGATAAACTTCAAATAAGATTAAATGAAATTGCAGAAATTAATCCAGCATTAACATGCTATAGAAGAGATGATGCTGCACCAGTTTTACCTCTACGAGAGGAACCAGATTTATTATCTTGGCTTGAAGATAGTGGAAGATTAGTAACGGAAGAATCAGGCGAATCCCAAGAAATTAGCACAATAGAAGAAGAGGAATTATCTGCTTTAATGGGTGAAAAAGAAGATTATAAAGGTGAAGATGATTTAATAGAAGATGACTGGGAAGAGTAAAATTTTTAATTACAACGTTTTAATAACAATAATTTCATTTATTACTTTAATAAATTCAATATCCATAAATAATAAATATATCTTTTTTTTATATATTTTATCATTCGCAGCATCTGCTATTTCAACAAAGTATGGAATTAAATTTATTCAAAAATTAAATCTTTTGCAAACAATAAGGACTGAAGGACCTAGCTTGCATTTTAATAAAAGCAACACACCCACCATGGGAGGGATTTTTATAATTCCTTTTTTCTTTTTAATAATATCTAGCGTTAGTATTATTTCATTTAAATTTAAATTAGCATTTTTTATAACAATATTAGGTTTCTTTTTGATAGGTTTTCTTGATGATTTTTTAAGCATAAAAAATCAAATGAATTTAGGACTTAAAAGTAAAGAGAAATTAATGCTTCAAGTATTTGTTTCAACATTTTTTGTACTTTTTCTATTCAAGAATAATTTAATAAGTAATAATCTAATTCTTTTAAATGATTTAACAATTAGCTTTAAAAGTTTGATAGTCCCAATATCGATAATAACAATAATTGCTTTAAGTAATTCTGTAAATTTAACCGATGGTCTTGATGGGCTAGCCGCTGGATGTAGTTCTATAGTGTTTTGTGGATTAGGCACAGAGATACTTCTAAGTAATGATAAAAACTATTTAATGTTTAGCGTAATCTCATTCTGCATGTCAGGTTTATGTTTAGGTTTTTTAAAACATAATAAGTATCCAGCAAAAATTTTCATGGGTGATACGGGATCATTAACTATTGGAGCAATTATCGGTGTCATTTGTATTATTACAAACAGTTTTTTTACGACATTTATAATTTCTGGAATATTTATTATTGAAACGCTATCGGTAATTTTGCAAGTCAGTTACTTCAAAATTACAAAAAAATTATTTAAAAAAGGTAAGAGGCTTTTTTTAATGACACCTATTCATCATCATTTTGAATTAAAAGGTATTAAGGAAGAAAAAATAGTAGAAATATTTTGGTTGATTAACATTATTCTATTAATTTTTAGTATAGTCATGTAAACAGATGTTCAATCAATGAGCTTTTTTACGTGGAAAGATAAAGGTTTAACAAGTGATTGTGCGAGCCTTGACGCAATGGCCTCAAGATTTGAGGAGACCGCTAATTTAATGAAAAAACTTTCAAAAAAAGGTTTTAAACTAAAAAAATATAAAAAAAATCAACTTATCATCCACTCAGATCCAGATGTATTTGATGAATGGGGTTTTATAAGTGAAGAACGACCATTTAAACAACTTAGTTTAATTCCAGAAGATGAAAGCAAACTTAACTTTTGATGTTGCTGACATATATTAAATAGATAATTTCGCACATGGTTATTCCAACTAAAGTGCCTACTTACTGCCTCTATTCCATTTCTACTCCAAAGTTTCCATTGACTTTTGCTTGATATTGCTTTTTCAAGTGTAAGTTTAAATCTATTTAAATCAGTTACATCAGCTAATAAGCCATTTTCACATTTTAAATTAATTTCTTGTGGACCTCCATCATTAGTCGCAACCATTGGCAAACCGCAAGAGGCCGCCTCTAACAAAGTTAATCCAAAAGGCTCAGTTAATGCAGGATTAACAAAAATACCTCGTCTACTTGCTGCCCACCTATAAATTGAGGCTATTTGATCTGGTGTATGTTTTTTAGGATAAGCAACTTTACCATATAAATTATATCTATCAATAATTTCAAAAATCTGTTGAAAAACATCTTTTTGCTGAGAATCCATTTTTGATAAGTTATCCCTACAACCTAAAACAAGAATTAAATTATTGTTCTTTTTTAATTTATCTGAACGTCCAAAAGCCTCAACAAGAGATGGAACATTTTTTCGTCTTACTGCTCTAGATATAGCTAAAAGTGGAGGCTTAAAGGAATCAGTTAAAAAAGGGTGCATCATATTATCAATATCACTAGTTTCCGTTGTTGAATGAATATGATGAAATTTTCTGTAATCTACACCTGGAAAAATGACTCTTGCTTTTTGAGATTCAAAAGATTTATAAGCAGAATATTGATAAACAGACTCTTGTTTAGTACTAGTTACTATCATAGATGCCTCTTTTAAAGCTTCTTCTTCCGCGGATATTCTTTTAGAAATACAGTATGATTTTTCAATTTGAATTTGAGTTAAGCCTGCGTCTAATAGTCTTCTTTTCTTTTCTCTCCCTAACGAATGAGCCGTAAAAACTAAAGGTACTTTAAGATTCCTACTCAAACGAACACCTACGTAACCTGCATCAGCGTAATGTGCATGAATCCAGTCAGGCTTATTTTCAGGTTTTTCATAAAATTTGGATAATTTATTAATAAGTTCCTCTAAAAAAGGCCACAATAATTCTTTTCTTAAATATTTTTGCGGTCCGAATTCAAATCTTAAAATTCTAGCGCCTAATTCAATAAATTCTCTCTCCTTTGAATATTGATCATTTACTCTTTTATCCTTTATTAATCTAGTTACTAAATCTACCTGGTCAACTTCAGATGTATTGGCTAAACTTTTAACTAATTCAAGAACATATTGTGTTTGTCCTCCAGTATCTGGATCACGACCTAGCTCTAGATTGCTAGAACGTATCAAACCATGCAGATGAAGATGTAAAATTTTTAAGCCCAATTACATAACTCAACGTCTGGTATTAATTAATAAGCTATTTATTTAATTGAAATCTTAAGAAAGGGTTATGTTTTGAAATGATAAATAAAGAAATATACTTAAAACCTAAGTCATATAAATAGTTCTTGTTATTTTCAAATATAAAAAAAAAGTATAAAATTATTACTAATACAAAGAAATACAACAAAAATTTCCTTTGTTTTAAGGTAATACCTCTTTTAAATATTTAGCCGTATAACTTGTAGGATGCTTGGATACTTCTTCAGGAGTTCCTTGTGCAATTATTTCACCACCTTTATCTCCCCCATCTGGACCTAAATCAATTATCCAATCAGAACAACGTATGACATCTAAATTATGTTCAATAACAATTACTGAATTACCTTTATCAACGAGTCTCTGTATAACATCCATTAGTTTATGAACATCATAAAAACTTAGTCCTGTAGTTGGTTCATCTATTAAATACAATGTTTTACCAGTTGCTCTTTTAGATAATTCAGTAGCCAACTTAACTCTCTGAGCTTCACCACCAGACAAAGTAGGTGCTGGTTGACCTAACTTGACATAACCAAGACCTACATCAACCAATGTTGACAATCTTTCAGAGGCTTGAGGAATTGCAGAAAAAGTGTCAGCAGCTTGCTCAACAGTCATTTCTAAAACATCTGAAATAGTAAAACCTTTATATTTAACTTGCAGGGTCTCCCTATTAAACCTTGCTCCTTTACAAACATCGCACTGAACGTAAACATCTGGCAGAAAATTCATTTCAATAATATTTACCCCTTGTCCACGACAAGCCTCACACCTACCTCCTTTAACATTAAAACTAAACTGGCCTGCTTGATAGCCTCTAGCCTTTGCTTCAACAGAAGCAGCAAATACTTGCCTTATAGGATCAAAGGCACCAGTATAGGTCGCAGGATTTGATCGAGGTGTTCTACCAATAGGCGACTGATCTATCACAATAACTTTATCTATAGCTTTTATGCCTTTAAGCTCTTTGAGGCCTTTTGGAAAGGGCACTTTTAATCCAAGTGAATGGCTTAAAGCTGGATGTAATAATTCATTAACTAAAGTACTTTTACCACTTCCACTAACACCAGTTATGGAGACAAGTCTTCCTAAGGGGAATTCTACTGAAATATCTTTAAGATTATTTTTATTACAATTACTGAGGATTAAACTTTTTTTAACAGATGAACGTCTCTCCTTTGGTGTTGGAATAGTTTTTCTTCCGCTTAAATAAGCCCCTGTTAAAGAGTTTTTGGATTTAACAACATCCTCAAAAGAACCTTTTGCAACTATCTCGCCTCCATAAACACCAGCTCCTGGACCAATATCTACGATATAGTCAGCAGCTCTCATTGTGTCTTCATCATGTTCGACAACTACTAATGTATTTCCTAAGTCCCTAAGCTTCTTTAAAGTTTCTAATAACCTATCATTATCTCTTTGATGAAGACCTATACTTGGTTCATCAAGAACATACAAAACACCAGTTAATCCTGCACCTATTTGAGTTGCTAGTCTTATTCTCTGCGCTTCACCCCCAGAGAGGGTCATAGCAGGTCTATCAAGAGTTAAATAATCTAAACCTACATCTATCAAGAACTTTAATCTTAATCTTATTTCCTTTAGGACTAACTCTCCTATCTGTTTTTGTCTCTCAGATAAAATTACTTCTTTATCATCACTTAATCCCATAATTTTTTCAACATGTTTTAATGTATCAAAAACACTTATAGATGTTAAATCAGTGATGGCATATGGTCCAACTTTAACTGCCAAAGCTTCAGGCCGTAATCTTTTGCCAGAACAGGTTTTACAAGGAACCAATTCTAAATATTTTTCTAACTTTTGTTTAAGTGATTCACCATTAGTTTCATTTAATTGACGTTCTAGAATATTTAAAATCCCCTCGAATGGTCTTTCGAAACCTGTAGAGGTATTAAATCTACTATCAGCTTGAATAAGTATTGGTTTATCAGAACCAAGCAATAAAACTTTTTGTTGGAGTTCAGTAAGTTTATTCCAAGGAGTTTTTAATTCAAATCCATAAGCTTGACCAACTGAATACAATAATGAGAAATAGTAAGTGTTGTCTTTCTCACTCCAAGGAGCAACTGCTGCGTATACAGGCAGAGAAGGTTCAGGAATAACTCTTTCAAAAGTAAATTTCTTCAAAAAGCCAATACCATGGCAGTCTTGACAAGCTCCATAAGGACTATTAAAGGAGAATAACCTAGGGGATAACTCTTCAACTATCGAACCATGTTCAGGACAGGCAAAATTTTCTGAATAAAGTCTTTCTCTTGTTAAATCAGCTGGTAATTGTTCCCCTTTTTTTGGAACAACCTCGATAATAGATAATCCGTCTCCTCGTTTTAATGAAGTTCTCAATGAGTCATTCAGTCTTTCTTGAATGCCTTCTCGTGAAATAAGTCTATCAACAACAACTTCTATATTATGTGAATGATTTTTATCTAATTCGATACTATCTGACAATTCTCTAACTTCCCCATTAATTCTTACTCTCGCAAAACCTTCAGAAGCCAAACCAGCTATTAATTTTGAATGAGTACCCTTCTTTCCACGGACAACTGGCGAAAGTATCTGGTATCTTGTACCTTCTGGCAATAAAAGAATCTGATCAACCATTTCATCAATTGTCTGCGGGCTAATTTTTCTATTGCAGTGATGACAATGAGGCTCACCAGCTCTACCAAACAAAAGTCTTAAATAGTCTTGTATCTCAGTAACAGTTCCAACAGTAGATCGAGGGTTATGACTAGTGGACTTTTGATCAATAGATATAGCGGGAGAAAGACCTTCAATATTATCAACATCAGGCTTGTCTACTTGTCCCAAAAACTGCCTTGCATAAGCCGAAAGACTTTCTACATATCTCCTTTGACCTTCGGCGAATATTGTATCAAAAGCTAATGAGCTTTTGCCGCTACCACTTACTCCAGTAAAAACAATGAATTTGTTTCTAGGTAGAGAAAGATCTAAATTTTTTAAATTATGTTGTCTTGCTCCTCTAATAGTAATTAAGTTTTCATTTGACAATTTATTACTTTTACGTACCATTTAAAATTTATATCAATAACTATTAGTTTTTTATTATAGTAAAAATAATTATATTAAGCGGCTGATTTATTTAATAATGTTAAAGCGTAATTACTTGCTTCCTTAAAACCTCCACCAATCAACTCAGCCAACTCATTCTGTTTTTCTTCTAAAGTTAAAAGCTTTTTTAAAGTAGTTGAAGTTAAACCATTACTGATTTTTTTTTGTACTTTGTAATGAATGTCTGCAGAAGATGCCAAAAGAGGATGATGTGTAATACATAGAATTTGCTGATTATGAGAAATCTTTTTAATTAAATTAATTGTTGATAAAAGAGATTTACCGCTAAGTCCATTATCAATTTCATCAAAAAACATTGTGTTTTTTAATTTTGATAAATTAAATTTTAAAGCTAATAAAAATCGTGACATTTCACCTCCAGAAATAACGCTTGAGATTGGAGATAATTTTTGATCAGGATTTGCAGAAAATAAAAATTGTATAAAATCTGAACCATTATGAGTAGGCTCAATTTTATTTAACTTAATAGCAAAATTAGCATTACTTAATCCTAAATCTTTTAAAGTAATAGCAACTAATTTTTCTAATTTATCAGCAACTTTTTGCCTTTCAAAAGATTGTTCTCTTAATAATATTTGAAACTTACTATTTATATGACTAAGTTCATTTTTTAAAATTTCTATTTCTTCATTACTGCTCTCAAAGGTAGGCAATTTTCTTAATTCATCTCTTTTTTCAATAAGAGATGATAATTCGAGAGAAAAAGTCTTTTCAAGATTTTGTAATTTAAATAATCTAGCCTGTACTTCTTCTAAATTATCCTCTTCATTATCAAATGATTCAAGATAGCTTGTTATGAATAAGACTACTTCATCAATTTGAGTTTGCGAATTTATTAATTTATCAGATAAATTTTGGATTGATTGATCATATATTGTAAGCCTATTCAAATGTTTAATAGATTCAGATATAAAACTATTTGCACAATTATTATCATCTCTAAAATTACTTAAAAGAGATGAAATCAGATTTAATTTATCTTTAAGTTCAAAATTATTTGCTAATTTTAGTTGTTTTGTCTTCAATAAGATTATTTCATCCTCATTAATAAGATTTGCTTCTTCAAGTATTTGCAATATTTTTGTATTTGCAAAATAATTCTCTTTATTTTTCTTTATAAAAGCCAACTTAACCTCTATATTCTTTTTTAAATCATTTAATTTTTTATAAGTTTGCTGAATGTTAGTCTTTAAATCTTTTAATTTATTAGAACCACTCTCATCTAAAATATTCCTTAAGTAATCTTGCGAATTAAATAAAAAAGTATCATTTTGTCCAGCAAAATCAATTAATAAAGAACCCAACTCTACTAAGAATTTTTTCTTAACAACCTTGCCGTTTATAGTAAATTTAGAAATTATTTTAAAATCTTTTATACAAGTAGTTCTGGATATTATTAATTCATTATTTGAGGTAAATTGGTTATTATTAATTAGAAATTTTCTAACAAAAGGAGTGATTTCAAATATTGCCTGGATTAAACATTCATTTTTTCCTGGACGAATTAAATGATTAAGGGGTATATTAGTTCCACCGAACAAGCAATTTAAAGAATCTAAAATTAAAGATTTGCCAGATCCCGATTCTCCAGTAAAAACATTCAAACCTTTTTTGAAATTAATTTCTATAATTTCTATTAAAGCTAAATCTTGTAATTTTAATTTTTTTAACACAGTGAATTATCTCTTAAATAAAAAAATAACCTCTTTTATAAGAATTTAAAAGGTATTTAAAATATAAAGTTATGAAAGAAGATTTTAAAGATTTTATTGAAGCATCTGGTCTACTAGAGTATGATCCTGAAACTATCTCTAAAATATATCGTAAAAATCCAAAAAGATTACTAAAAAGGCTTTGGCAAACTTTAGTTCCCATATTCACGTATATTTTTTTTGTTGGTTTAGATAAGATTACAGGTAAATTAAAAAATGAGTCACAAGCTAGATACAGGGCTAAACAACTCACAAATTTACTAGTCGAACTAGGTCCAGCTTTTGTGAAAGCTGGACAAGCATTATCTACTAGACCAGATATAATTCCAGTTGTATTATTAGAAGAATTATCACAATTACAAGATCAACTTCCCGGTTTTAGTGGTGAGAAAGCTATGGAACTGATTGAAGAAGATTTAGATAAAAATATTAAAGATATTTTTTTAGATATAGATAAAGAACCTATATCTGCTGCCTCATTAGGACAAGTTCATAAAGCTATCTTGAAAGATGGAGATGTTGTAGCAGTTAAAGTTCAGAGACCTGGATTAAGAGAGCAAATAACTTTAGATTTATATATTGTTAGAAATATTGCTATTTGGCTTAAAAATAATATCGGTCTTATTAGAAGTGATCTTGTTGCTTTAATTGATGAACTAGGTAAAAGGGTATTTGAAGAAATGGATTACATAAATGAAGCTGAAAATG
>CACNWH010000005.1 GCA_902624105.1 uncultured Prochlorococcus sp.
AAAGGGTGGAAAGAAATGAAAACTAAAATTTAAATAGTAAAAAAGTCTAAAAACATCCAACAAAACTTAAAAAAAATGAAGTTTATTAGTTTTTATAAAAATCACTTTACGAATAGAATCTAATTTTGAATAGGCTTTTGTGAAATAACAAATTTAGAAAATTAGATTTATTGAATTTCTATTCAAATGGTATGGTAGTTTCAAAAGATCATATCACTCTGAATTATTTGAAGTTTAGTTATCAAATAATCTCATTAAAAGATCTAGAAGAGTAACATAAACAATTGAGTGAAGATAAATCTCTAAAGAGTTAACTCTAAGTTTAGGCCAAGTCATAGATTGATTTTAAATAGTAATAATCAATTTAATAATCCCTTATATAGTTGGAATTTCTATAGGGGTTACTTCTCTCTAATAATTATTGGTTTATGTTCAGGCAAACAAATTCAGATTTTTTTCGAATTACATGTCAAGCTTAGATTTATAATTATGCTAGTTAAAATAAGAAAATGGATTCAAACAAAAATCGACCCATACTAAATATCGATAATGCCGAATATTATATTGATTCTCTACCAGATGAAGGTAAGGGATTAGTTAATGGACTTAGAACCGCAGATGCTCAATTAAAAATGTACGAGGATACTTTAAAAATGATTAATATTGGGAAAATTAAAATGTTAGAGGATTTAAAAAAGATTGTTGAAAATATTGAACCTTTAAAAAAATGATTAATAATTGATATAAATTTAGAGTTATATTGACTTTATTTTTATTGGACTATAGACTTTTTTTTCCAGCGACTCAAAGAAATAAAATTTTTATTGGAGATGTTTTATCAAAAATTCCTCTTAAAAAAGGTTTTGTTTTAGAAATTGGTAGCGGAAGTGGTCAACATGGAGTTGAATTCCAAAAAAGATTTCCAGACATAATATGGCAAACAAGCGATCCTAAATTGGAATATAGAAAAAGTATTATTTCATGGATTGAACATGAAAATTTAAATACAAAAATGCCTGAACCTCTAGAAATTGATGTTACAAAAAGTCCTTGGCCAATCCCCTTTAAATTAGTTGATAACTTACAAGCGATTATCTCTATAAATATGATACACATAGCACATTGGGAATGTACGAAATCATTATTTAAAGAGTCTAGTAAATTACTAAATTATGGAAAATTTATTATTTTATATGGACCTTTTAAAATTGAAGATAAACATGTTAGTAAAAGTAATGAAGCATTTGATAAGTCTTTAAAAATACAAAATCATGATTGGGGTGTTAGAAACTTGGAGGAAGTAAATAAAGAAGCAATAATTAATGGTTTCCGACAAAAAGAACTTATAGAAATGCCAACTAATAATCTTATTTTAATCTATGAAAAGGTATCTTAAAAAGTTAAAAAGGAAATATTTTCATTAGGTGTTTCTAAAAAATTTATGGAATTTAATTTAAACAAATATTGATTCAAATATTATTTAATTATAGAATATTATTTTTTGTTCCCTAAACCAAATAGAATTAAGGAAATAATATTACTTAAAAGCTAAGAAGTTGAAGATCAATTTTTTGAATATATGTTTATTAATACAGACTTAATTGTCAGAATTTATGGTGATAAATCACTTTTAAGAAAGAAGAAGATTTCTATAGAAATTCAAGAGGTAAGATAAATCTTGAAAAGAGTATGATCTCAAGGCTAGATCGAAACGAAACTATCTAGGTGAAAATGATTTTTAAAATAGGATTTTTAATAATTCGTTTCTAAATAATAAAAATACAAATTAAAAAAGCGATATTAAGTAATAGATTTAGTGTCTTAGAAGAAAATCTCATTAATAAAAAAGGTTTTTTACTCACGTGTGTAGGAGTGCGGCGTTAACCTTGAAACCGCTAGGTAATGCCCTCGCAAAAAGGATATTTCCTTAGTTTATTTATATCTATAAAAAATATTTAAAACAAGTAAAAATTTATTATCTTACCTTATATCTTCTGTGCACTTTTTTGCATTTAAATTTAGAATGGCTTCTTTAGTAAATTAATAATGAATTTTCATTTGTTAATTGATATTGGTTTAATTATTACTGCACTTTCTTTTGTCCTTATACTAAGAGCAAGAGGTAATGCCGCAAAAAAATTAAAATAAGAATAAATCAAAAATTTATTAATGAGAAAGCAATTTACTTTTATATTCGCATTGGTTTTATAAATAATGTGTGGAAGATTTGAATTGAAAACTAAATATGATTCCTTACCAAAAATCTTAAAAGAGGAAATTCCACCTGGATTTACTAGTAAATATGAGACTCAAAATCTTATTAAGCCTACTGATCCAGTTTTAGTTATAAAAAATGAAGGTAAAATGAAAACAACATTTATGTATTGGGGCTTTATATCTCCATGGGCAAAGGATCCTTTTAACAAATCAACTCCAAGACCATTCAATGCTCGTTTAGAGACAGTGGGAGAAAAAAAATTATTTCAGTCTAGTTGGAGGTATAAAAGATGTTTGATACCTGCTACTGGTTTTTTTGAAAAAGGATTTCGAATAAGAAAGAAAAATTATGGAACTTTTTGGCTAGGCGGAATTTGGTCGAGATGGTTTTCTGCTGATGGGGCAGAGTTAGAAAGTTTTTGTGTCTTAACAACAGATCCAAATAGATTAATAAGACCTCTTCACCACAGAATGCCTTGTGTTATTCCAAATGGATTTGAAGAACTATGGACGAAAAATTTCCAAAATGCTGATGAACTTAACCGATTACTTCATATTATAAAATGGTGGTCTCCAGAAGATTGGATAGTGGAAAAAATAAATAATTCTTCTGTCTGTCAAATGAGCTTATTTTAAATAGTAATAATATAAATTTTAAATACAAAAAAATTAAATATGGAAATTTTCAATACAGTTTCTAATCTAGATAGTACAGTTTTGGATCAAAATACTGCAAAAAGAAAATATCCAGAGGCTAGGGTAATCGTACTTGATGATGATTTCAATACTTTTGAACATGTAGCAAATTGTCTTGAGACTATCATCCCAGAAATGAGTAGAGAAAGATCTTGGAATCTTGCTGTTAAAGTAGATAGTGAAGGTTCGGCAGAAGTATGGAGAGGCCCCCTTGAACAGGCAGAGCTGTATCATCAGCAACTTCTAAGCAAAGGATTAACAATGGCACCAATTGAAGAAGTATAAATTTTCTTGATTTACATAGTAAATATAAAGAGCTTTCAGAAAATCTTAAAATTTACTCAACTTTTAAATATCTATACAGTTAAATAGTAGACAAATTTCTGATATTTGCTTTTATTTAATAAAAGGTATTTTCATGCGAATTTCATTGTTTGCAAAATTAATTTTCTTTCTAGCTCTATATTGCATTTCTGATCTTTCAATTAAAAATAATATCTTAAGAAAAGTTATTAGAAAAGCTAACAGAGCTAAACAAATTTATTGATAAAAAATTAATTATTTGCTTGTGTTTGTTCCAAATTAATATTTTTGTTTAAATCTTATAAATGTCTGTTTAATTCTGATATCGAAATAGATTAATACAATTGTCCAAGAAAGAATTTTAATTATTAAAAAAGAATGAGGAGATTTAAATAATTCTAAGTATTTATAATGTATCTATAAAAATCTTTTAATATGCGAATCCCTTTTTTGGCAAAATTAATTTTTATTGTAGCTCTTTTTTCTCTTTCTTATTTTTCAAAAAAGTATTCTCAGAAAAAAAATATAGTTCGCAAATCTAAAAAAGCTAAACCAATTTATTAAAGATAATTATTAAAAAATTTTATAGTAACTAGTACTTATTTTTAATTAAATTCTTTACATAAATAATTTAATTAAAAGAATCATGATATAAATCAATCTAACGAAAAAATTTTCTAATGAATAAGCATTTAATTTCTTCAAATAATAAAGATGATATTGATCATATAGATTCTTACTTTGAATGTATTAGCGAATGTTGCATTATTAATGGACATAAAGAATGTATTACTCGATGTGTTGAAATCTATCTTAAGGGTGGGAATGGTGAATAAAACATATTCTCCCTGAAGATAAACTATAATCTAAATATATGAATTATTATTTATTTTTTATATTAATAAACTAATAATAATTGGAATTAATAATGCACAAAACATAATCCATATCCAGATAGCTAGATTTATTTTATGTATTTTTTTTCCTATTTTTAGTGTTTTGTTTTTTTGATATTTTGAATAAAAATAAATTGGATTAATAGATAACCTTATCTTTTCGGCAATAGCATATTTTTTAATGAGAAAATCTAATTCTTTTTGTATTTGTGGATCTTTTAATTTCTTATCTATTTTTTGGTTATGTTCAATTACCTCATTAAAGTGATCAGTTTGAAATTTAGGAAAATCTCTATTATCTAATGTTTTTTGTCTCAAAGTAATCCATTCTTTTGATGTCATATCTTTTGGTATTTGGGAATCTTTATTATATTTTCTCAAAAATGCAATTATTGCTGTATTTGTTGAAGGATCAGGTTTACGAATTAAATCAGGTCTTTTCTTTTGGATAATATATAAGTCTTTCTTGGAATATTTCATAAAAAAGAGGGAAGTTTCCCCTCTAATTTAGATCAGCTGTCAACCAATACTAATCTAAATCATCCAGAGCAAAAAAATTCTGCTGCCAAAATATTTTTTAAATAGATGCTTGTTCAAGTGCATATAAATATAAGCTTGAAGAGATGATTATTAAAACAATTTTAGAGGATTTATTAATCTTCAAATTTGATGATATTGATAAGGCTGAATTCACTTTAATTTTAAATTTTTTCAACAATAACATTATTTAAAACTTTACTATTAAGTTTTAAAAATTATATTTTTAACAAAAAGGTTATTTCTTGATTATTAATTGGTGAACATTCTGTTGGATAACTAATAACTTTTCTTGATATAACTGCAGTAATTATCGCTATTAAACCTAAAAAAAATAGATATTTTGATCTTGAATTAGCTAAAAAATTTTTCATTTTAAAGTTTTACTGATTGAATAAGTCTTTGAAAAATAGCCAAAAAGACTACGATTAATAATAGCCCTATATTATGGTTTTTCATTAATGGTTTTTTATTATCTTTTTAAATTTTAATTCTTGTTCAATTATTTCGAGACTTAATTGCTTTAATTAATCTTTTAAATTCTTTTATATTTTTATTTATTTTTTAGGCGCGATCTTTAATGTTGTATGTGCAAAACCTATAGTAATAACAAACTAGGGACTGCATATGTTATTGCTATGCCATAAATAATTATTTATCAGTAATTTTATTAGTAAGTATTTGATTTTCCTTTTATTTTTTGGAGTTGGTTTGTAAACAGCTCTATTACAAACAGCAACTGCTAGCGAATCTTTTGTCGCTTTAACCAGCAAAGCAAGATTTTTCTTCTTTTTGTTAATCAAATGGGCTTTGTTTTTTAAACATTTACTCTACCTTTGTGATTACCTTTTTGAAGGAACTAAATTAATCGATATATTTTCAAATTTCTTTTTTAGAGAATTTAAATTATTTAATAGATTTTTTTCTTCATCATTAAAATATTATTTTTTTAGCTGATTCTTGCGAAATTAAAATTAAATTGACTGCAATTAAAGTAATGTTTGCTCTAGGAGTTTTTACACAATTTTTAAGAATATATGCTTCTTTATGAGGAGACAAAAAAAACAGGGGATTTAATTATTAAGATGAGATTAGTTGTTAACCATAATCACTTAAAGAGGTACAGATAATAAAGGCTTTGTTTAAAAATATTTATTTGAAATAAAAAAGCCAGCCTGTATCCCTACTAGCTGGCTTTTTACGATATTAGTTGAAAAAATTTAGATAAGTGTGTTCATCGTTGAAGTCATACTTAAAATTACTGCAACAAAGAAAATATAAGGAATTGCCCTTAGAGGGACATATCGCTGATTATTAGAGATGAAATCCATTTATACAAAACCAGGAATAATCTGACCTGTTGTTAGATAAGCACCAACAAGAGCGATAAAGCCCATCATCGCAAATCTTCCGTTGAGCTTTTCAGCTACAATCTTTTCCTTTTCAATTGTTTTTGATTCTTTCATTTAATCGTTTTTTTGTTTAGCTAAGACGCTTTCTAATGCAATCTTGAAACCACTTTAACGACAAGGAGAGATCAGCGTGAGTATAATTACTTATCCTGATATATCTATAAGTTAAACTTATCTATTCACAAGTCTA
This sequence comes from uncultured Prochlorococcus sp., assembly GCA_902624105.1. Classification (GTDB taxonomy): domain Bacteria; phylum Cyanobacteriota; class Cyanobacteriia; order PCC-6307; family Cyanobiaceae; genus Prochlorococcus_A. Next base: position 6,252 of record CACNWH010000005.1, read on the forward strand.
TATTAGTTAAAATATATTTTAAAAATAGGTTGTGATTAATAGTTATGCTTTGCAACTTCAGGATTGGATTATTTTATAATGAAGAGAATAATAAATTAATATTAAATTTAATTTTAAAAATTCCTCTTATATAAATTAGTTTTTTTCCAACCTTCTTTGAGCATATCTTTATATTCTTTATAACCATCTTCAATGGTTTCAATCTTGCTTCCTTTCCAAACTGGTTTTGTTGAAGTTCTAAAAATATAACCAAAATCTATTTCCATATAGTCATTTTCTTTATATGCGATATTTTCATATTTACGAAATCTTTTTAATCGATTTCTTTGTTTATTCATTAGGAATAATTCTTCAGTTAATTTCATTTCTTATTCTTTACTAACCATGGAAAAAGATTAGCTAATACTGTCTTTAAGTTTTTAAGATAATAAAATAATGAGATCAAACTCAAAATTATTATTAAAGTAATTATTAATTTCATCTGTTGTTAACTTCTTGTTAGGTAAATAATTGTTGTCATAGTTTTTATTTCAAAGATACCGAAGTTACTAAGAGTTGAATTATTTTATTTATTTGTTGAAACCAACTTGGAAAGTCATCTGAAATAAAATGCAGGCTTAATCCAAATAATAAAACTAATGGTAAGCCCATAACTAGAAATAATCCACTTAAATAGAAAGTTTTTATCCCTCTAATTTAGATCAGCTATCAACGATTACTTTTTATAAGGACTTTATCCTTTCTAATTAAAATCAATTATTTTGCTCTTTAAATCGTAAAGGTTAGTTCTTTCCTCTCCTTTTGTAATTATGAATCTTCATATCTCTTTAGCTTCATATATTTAAAATTCTTCTTTATTTTAATAGCGATGGTTCTTTACCCAATAAACCAATAATCTTTCTATTATCAATAAAAAATATTTATTGCTTGATCCTCACTAGCATTATTTTCAGTAAGTCCTCTAACTTCTGATCTATTGAAATTAATAAGCCAATTTCCTCTCGTTCTATTATTAACGCTCAAAGTATCTACAAAGAAAATCAAAGTGTTCATATTTCATGCTAATAGTTTTGAATTTATCAGTTTCAATTGTTCCATTATTTTTTAATTCAACTTTTAAAGTTGGATGTTTTATCTTGTAAGCAGGGTTTAATCCCACTCGTTTTGCTCGCTTGTGCATATCTTTTTTTACTTCAGGATTACAGCCACAAAATAAAATAGAAGGTCTAATAATCTTACCAGCCGAAACTTTTTCGATTTTTTCTTTTATCTCTTCTGCAATTCTCTCAATAATTGTCATTATTTTTTTATAGCCATCTGCCAGAAAGGATAATTCTTACTTGATTTTTCTCGCAATAATTGTAATTTTCTAGAATTTATTTTGACGACTATTCCATCAGTTGGATAGTTAGTAAATAGTTTTTTATCAGCCCATTGCTTCCTAAACATTTCGACTTGAGATGTAAAGTTGAGACTTTTATATTCTGTAATAGTAAAGCCTAATTTTTTTAAATAAATTAGAGATTCATGTTGATTTAATCTTCCATTAATTATCTGAAAAGAACAAAAACTTAGATGATCGCTTTTAGAATCAGTAGCTGTCATGTAAGCTGCTGCCTGACGTTGTGAAAAAGTTGGTATTTCATATTCTGAAGCAGCAAAGAGTTCTCCCCTAACTTGGAATAAACCTTTAATTGCAATTTGTTTTGGTACATCAGAAATCTTTTTTATTTTATTTGTTATGTCTCTACCCTTTCGACTTATAGCCTTAACTAATGCACCATCAATGTATTGAATAGCGATTGCGCAACCATCAATTTTGGGTTCAATAATTAATCTTGTATTTGGAAGTAATCCTTCAATAAATTCTTCAATGCGATCTTTAGGAAGTGAAGGTAATTGTAAGAATGATTTTTTAGTAAAGTAGTTAGCTCTCGGCTTGACTCTATATAAATTTGCCTCTAATTTATCAAATTGAGCATTACTGATTAATGGAGCCCCCATCCTATAATTATATTCATACCATTCAATTCGTTCTTCTAAGTAAGTACTCATAATATTTTATTTCCTTTTGATCTGCTTATTCTTATTATTTTAGATTAACTATCAATAACTATTTATAAGAAATGCAAATAGTTATAATTTTATTTGATTTTCTTTTTCCCAAATTCTAGCAATTTCTCTTAGTAAAGTTTTTACTTCTATATCTGAAGCTCCAGAGTCTTCTTGGAAATTAGTACAAATTTATTTAATCTCCTCATAGGCCTGCTCAAGTAGTGTTGTTTTTTGATCTGGATTTGTCCTCTTAATAAGGGATGAATATCCTCCTGTAATAGATCAGTTTTCAAACAGTATCACTACATCTTCAACAACTATGTAGTTAATCATCTTGAAGTTTTCGTATATAAATTCTTAGTATTGCCCTTATCTGCTGTAAACATTGCTGCTAATATTACTCCAACTAAAAAAGCAAAAACCATTGTAATTCCTACTACTTCAGACATACCACTAGGTAGGTAGTTAAAAAACATAATTTAATCAATAGGATTGAGTTCTTATTTCAAACGTAGCAATAAGTTAAAACTCAAACATTAATATCGTCTTCATTAATAGTATTTCCTGATAATCATTCCGATTCTCCTTTTCTTACCTTATGTATTTTTAGATCAGCTAATGAAGAATAGATTAAGACATTACCTTGTATGTATCTAATATTTGACTCTCTATTCACTAAAATTTTGGAAATAAGAGGAGAAAATAAGTTGTTTTATGAGTTCTATTTTGTTATTTCATCCCCACATATAAAAAATCTTAATCCAGAGATAAATTAAACTCTTTCAGAAGTTTCTTTTTAGATTAATTATTACATAATTATTTTTTATATGGCTTTTTATCACGTGCATGGTTTGATTCCTAATGAGATCTCTCAGTCTGAGGGCTATAAAGCATTTGAACAATATATTTCTTCTGGTGCACCCAAGGATAATTTTGATGGATTTGAACTGGTAGGTAGATTTCATGCCCCTGAAACGGGAGAGGTTTTTGTTATTCTCAAGGCCGATAATCATTTAGCAATATCAGAACACTTCGGTATCTGGAGAGAGAAATTCGGTGTCGAATGGAAGATTACAGCAGTTTTAAATGATGATGAAGTTATCCAAAGAAATAAGCAGGTTGCTGATGCAGAAGCAGCAATGAGCTGATTTGGTTGATTGACAGTTGATCTAGAATTAGGAGCAAATAGCTCCTTTTTTATGTCTTGTTCTGTTACCTCAGTTTTCACTTTTAAAATTGAAAGTTCCTTCGATGAATGGGTCGCAATATTTGATAGTGAAGAGGCTGAAAAAAGACATGCTGAATATGATATCAAGCCACTTTACAGAGGAGTAAGTAAGGAAGATTCTCAAAAAGTTATAGTTATTCATCAGGCTCCCGAAGGTAATGTACAGAAGTTTGTTGAAGCAAATGGTGACTGGATGGCAACTCATAGGGTCGACCTCTCAACGATGAATGAAACTTCCTGGACTTCCTCATTAAATGAAGGATAAGTGTTGTGATTAATCAGCTGTAAACTTTTTTATTAGAAATTTTGATTGATTGAATAATACAAAAATACTTCTTGCAGACCTTTATTTTATTTGGCAATATAGGTAACCGACTCTATAAATTTTGGAGCATCAAAAAGATGTATCCATTAATGGCCAGATAGAACTGAAGGATTTGAGATCTGGGATTTTTTAAAATAATTTTCTTTCGGTTCAGCTGTTAAAAAATTCTTACACACATATTTTTAGACAATGAAAATCATTAAAAATCTCAGGTCGCTTCCTGGCGATTCTCTGAAAGTTATTCGCCGTACCCCGCCACTTGTCTTCGCAATGGCAGTTTTATCTCTTGGAGGATTTATAGGTGCTTCCACTGTCCTTGTGAGAGGGTTCAGGATGGTTGAAAATACGATAACTGTTACGGGTGCAAGTACTGAAAGTTTTGAAAGTGATATGGCAAAATGGTCTGTCCAGGTTAGGGCTTCAGGGAAGACACAGATTGATTCATTCAACAAACATAAACAGTCCATGAAAACCACAATGGACTTTTTGAAAGCAAATGGAATTGTGGATGATTTTAAGCAGGAAGTTTACATTGGACCTGCGAGTATAAATGAACGTACAACAAAGAATCCAAAAACAAATGAAATCATAAGAACTGAATGGATCACCTACCAGAATATTGAGATTCAAAGCAATGATGTCTATAGGATTCAGGAGACCCATAGCAAGATAACGGAGCTTTTAGGTAAAGGGGTAAGAGTTAGTCCGAGCTCACCACAATTTACTTATTCGCGACTTGCAGATAAGAGAGTTGATATGCTCGCAAAAGCTGCGAAGGATGCTCGAGTAAGAGCCGAAGCTATTGCTTTTCAGGCAGGATCTGAAGTAGGTGGTGTTAAGAAAGTTAACACCGGGGTTTTCCAGATCACAGTTCCAAACTCAACTAGAGTTAGCAGCTGGGGTTCTTACGATACCACAACTATAAAGAAAGATATAACAGCTGTTATGGGAGTAACTTTTGCAGTTAAGTGATGTGCTAGAAAGTCTTCTTTTTGCCCTTAAGAATCATTAATAAAGGCAAACCAATAAGCATAAGACTTCCATCAATTAACAAAAAAGTATTGAGATTCATTTATACATTCCTCCTGGGTTATCCCAATTTAGGGGTATCCCTTTTTTTACGTCGTCTTTTTTCATATCATCCATCTCTTTTCTAATTTTATTATAGAGAGCTAACTCTTCAGGATTATTAGAACCAAGACCATATCCCATTGTCGCAGCAAGATAAATCCTATGAATTCTGTATGAACTTAAAGCCATTTGGAAATGATAATAATTAGGATTTAAAAACGAAAAAGAAAAGCAATTTTAGGTTAATAGATCTTTACCTCTACAAGAAAGTTATTTGAAGATAATCAAATCTGGACACCAATTGAAATAAATAAAAGAGGTGAAGAAATACCCTTATAGGGTAATGTCCAAAAGTTTAAATATTAAGATGACTTTCTAAATTCTTTAAAAGCTTTTAGCAGTCAATTTCTGGCTATGCCCTCTTTATATATTGAACTGACTGTATATGACCACTCAATGTCTGCTCTTGATTGTATTTATGCATTTAGGAATAAAAAATCGGGAACAAATCGAGAATAAATCTGGAACAAAAAAGTTATTATTTTTTTCATAGAATTTTTCCATGTTGAAGAAATATTTTCTCAAACTAGACAAATATGCTCTTTACGAGAAAATTAAAAAAAAATAAACTTTTATGAGTATTAAAAGATTTTTTAAGAAATATTTTTTTGTAAAAATAAAAGAGGAAGGATTCTCTTTTATTGAAATTATTTTAGTCATAATGGTTATTTCAATAATTACAAAAATTTCTTTTCCATTTTTTAATTTAAGTAAGAATAAGGTGAAACAAAAAGAAGCAACTTTAATAATTAATTCACTAATTAAAGCCGCAAAAGCTAATTATGCTATTAATGCTTATTTGCCTGAAGATATTAAAGATATAAGCAAATTTGTATCTATAAAGCAATGTAAAAATAATGAAAACGATTTGAATAAAAATTCAATGTGCTATGCAAATAATAGTGATAATAATTTTTACTCATCTTCTGGAGAATTTAAAATTGAATTTAGAAATTCAAATTCTTCCAAATTTCATAAAACATTTCAAGCCAGAGCGATCCCAATTGGTGATATTTTTAAGAACCAAGGCAGTAGCGTGGTTGGTTGCTTTAATCCTTTAAGCGGAATCTCTTTCATAAAAGAATATTCTGTATTCAATACAGGAGCTCAACCTTTTAATTCTTGTCTTACTGCCGAAGAAGAAAGACTCGCTGAAGAAGCAAGACTAGCCGAAGAAGAAAGACTCGCTGAAGACGCAAGACTAGCCGAAGAAGAAAGACTCGCTGAGGAAGCAAGACTCGCTGAGGAAGCAAGACTAGCCGAGGAAGAAAGACTCGCTGAAGAAGTAAAACCAAAGTGTTTACGTTGGAGCACAAGGCCTCCATTTTATTGTATGGTTTCTCAAAAATAATACAAATCAATCAAAAATATTTTCTTAATCCGATTTGTATACCCTCTGAATCAAAACCTTTTTTTGCTTCATATGTATAAGGAGTACCGATTCCATCACTTGTGATGTGCGAATTTGCATTTCTTATAAAGCCCTCTAAAAATACAATAGTTGATTCAGATGCATTAATACCCATACCAGCTTTCAATTGATTTGCAAATACTTGTCGACAATAGGCTGGAATAAAAGGAGCTGAATCTTGGCTACTATTTACTAAACCAATTCCAATACCAATAAATGGAGTTAATTTTTTATTCTTCAAGAAATCAAAATAAGTGTTTAAAAAATAAAAATCTTTATGTAATTTACCTCTATTAGGATCAAAGTTAATAATGCTTCCATCAAAGTATGTGAGATATTGATCCAATCTCCCATTCTCTCTAGCATAAGAAATTTCTATTCTAAATCTACCAAGGTTTCTACCTAAACCAAATTCAATAGAACTACCATTATTTGTATAACGATCATCCCATATGGCTTTATTTGTTGAAACATCAAACACATCATAATTCTTAAGATCTGAATAGCCACCAGAAAGATTTATATAAAATTTATTTTTAGCTTTATCTTTATTTGATATTTCTCTTGAGAAATTTTTATTTTGTATTCCTTGCTTTTTAAAAGTTGTAGATAAACTTACTTGATCTTTATAGGTAGTTTCATTTTTATTTTGAGAAGACTTATTTTTTTGATAATTAAAGTTTTTTAATTCATAAGCTTTTTGCTTATATGATAATTTTAATTCTGATTCTTTAATATCTTTTTTTGAAAAATTGTAACCTGATACAGATAATATGCAAAATAAAAATAAGTAATAAATTGACATATTTTTTCTATAAAATTTATTTAAATTCATATATGAGTGATATTTCACTACTGAATTAGAACAACACTTTTTGAGCAAGTCAATTTAACTTTATATAAAAAATATTTTTAGTAATTATTAACTATTAGAACTAAATTAGAAATTTTAAGGTAAGCAGTCTAACTAACGATTAGATTTTAAAATTTGTGGAGAATCTATGAGAAATTAAAAAATATTAGCAAAAACGATATTAATTCTTCTGAAATTTATGATGTAAACAAATCTTGCTTGAACTGATAGGATTAATCCAAATAAAAGAGTTAAAATTAATAAGCGTTTCATTTCGCTATTCTCCCACTATTGTCGCTATCTTACCCAACCATCTTTAGTACATTTTCCATATCCAAAATCTATTGAACTATATCGAAGTGATGAAGGCTTAGGGTTAGCTTTATTTACAGCTTGTATATGTTCCTCTGAACAGTAGTAACTTTCTCCAACTTTGATAATATCTTTATTAATTATTTTTGCTTTTGTACTTGTCTTCATAAAACACCACTTACCAGATTCACCTCCATAAATATCACATTTAGGTTCATAAGCATTAGTGAAATAATAAAAAGTTTTATCAGCATCAATTATCCCTGATAGAGAGAAAGGAGGTTTTTCAGTTGTATAAATCGTATATTTTTCAGCAAATACAGGACTGACAAATAACAACAATAAAAAAAAATGTTTCATTAATACCACTTTTTATTAGTTGGCAGCCAATCATCCCTTAAATAATAGTTCCAATCAGATTTCGCTTCATCGAAAGTTAGCAAAAGTTCCTTTTTTAGTAAAGGAGGTTCACTTTCTCTAGAAATTAGTATTCAAGAGTATTAAGCATAAAAAAAAGAGACTTTATGAAGTCTCCTGATTCCTTTTGGCGGTTCACTTTCTCAAAAGTCAAGTGCCCTCGTCGGGACTTGAACCCGAGACCTCACCCTTACCAAGGGAAGAATCTACTTTATTAAAGCAAGTTTTTGCAGTAGTTTAAAGAGCAAGATATCTTATATATTACTTAATTAGTGCAAAAATTAGTGCATAATAAGGTTAATTAGTTTGATATATGCATAAAAGAGCAACCAAACAAGAAACTGACTTAAGAGTTGCACATGCTGCTGGATTAGTTGCTGAAGGACAAGCCTACTCATCTATTACTTCCCTTGTTTCCGAAAAATATGGAATCTCAAGAAGAAGAGCAAGGCAGATCACTTCTAATGCTTATCTTTTGCTGAAAGATGATATTGAGGAGGGGGACTTAAATCGTCCTGAAATGACAGCAAAATTAGTATGCACTCTAGAAACTGCAATGTTTAGAGCAATGCAAGAAAAACAATATTCAGCAGTTGCAAGTAATGCAAAAGTTCTTATGAAATTAGTTGGATTAGAAGCAAAAGTAAAAAGTTAGAGCGGGTGCTTTGGGAGCACTAGGTCGCAGGTTCGAATCCTGTCGCCCCGATCAGTCATAGCAATGGAAGTCAGATATTGCATAAAAATGACCGCAGCGAAAGCGGTCAAATAGCGGTCAAATTACTAAAATAAATAATTCAATACTAAATCTAGACATAAAGAATGAATTCATCTAGTTGAAGCTAGCTATATTTGTGATAAGTGATCAAAGGAGAAAACTATTTGGCAGAAGTTATTTTAGAAAATTTAAAATCGTCCGATCAAGAAAATCAGCAATTAGTGTCTCTAGGAGAACAAATTAGAGACTCTCTAAATATTGAATGCAATAATTCTTCTGGCTGGATAAGAATTTACCTCGGTTTTAAAACTCAATATAGTAGAAGATCAGATAATGATATTGTTATTTTTGGAGACTTGAATGGAAAATATAAAGAAAGTTCAGAAAATTTTCTAATTGGCACTTTTGCCTCAGTTATCGAATGTAAGGGGCATGTCACATCTTTTGGTGATGATAAGGATATTTCTATTACAGGTAATAATGTTGAGGTTAGATATCGAGATAGAAGAACAGGCGGTTATTACTGGTCGAGCGCCTCTGATCAGGTCGCAGATTGTGCCAGAGGTATTAAAAAAGAAATTGGAATTAGGATTCAAATAAATACTTACATAAATGATTTCTTATGGCTTTATAACTTAAATGATGAATTTAATAATAATGAAAATATTTTCGGTTCAAAATTCTTACCGAAAAAATTTTTTAAGAAAATCATATTAGATGCAAAAAATTGCAAGATTGGTACAGAAAAATGTGTTACTAACCATCCTCTTGGGATAATTTATAGGGCAACTAAAAATAAATTCACCACAAATCTAGGAAATAAATTACTTTTTTATGCAAGGTCATTATCTCCCTCATATTTAAAAAATGATCTTGGTGGTTTAACGAGAAGTCATGTAGAGAGAATTACTAAAAGTAAAGTTGATAAGAGCCAATACTATTCTCAGATCGGAAATAGAATGATCATTTTTGATGGAGGCCCTGGTACAGGTAAAACAGCATCTCTTTTATATTGCTCAAAAAAATTATGTGATGAGGGAAATAAAATTTTACTCCTAACATACAACCACGTTCTCAGATGCGATTTAAAACGATTATTAGAGTATGCAGAGATGGGAATTATGGAAAATAACGGTGTCCACCCACAAAGCTCAACTAAATTTTTTACTGACATTTTTAGAGAAATATCTCTTGTTAATCCGGGTGAATTTGGGGAGAATTTCTTAAATAAAGATCCTAAAACCAATATGTCTCCCTATGATGAAGCATTAGAAAAACTATTTAATTTAGTAAAAAAGAAATCAACCAACGAAAATAAAAAGATCCTTGATAAGATCTCTCATCTTATTAATTATGACTACATAATGATTGATGAATCGCAAGACTGGTTCAGTCTAGAGAGAGATATAATTATCAGTCTTTGGACTTCAAAAAAAATTATTATTGCTCAAAGTCCTGAACAATTAACAAGAGGCTCTATAGACTTTACAGATTGGACAAAATATCTTCCAAAAAGAGAAGATTTTAATAAGTTACCAAGAAGAAAATCTTTAAGACAAAGAAAGGTACTTGTAAACTTTAATAAGGTTTTTATGAGTGATTTGCAATATCAATCTGCATCTCTTGAAGAAGAACCTGACATGGGAGGAGGAAAAATAATCTTATGTGAAGGAATATACACTTCGAAAATGCATGATTTCATTTCAGAAATTCATGCAAAAGGTTCAGAAAAGAAATATGACTTTTCTTTTGCCTGTCATGCAAAATTGGGGAATAACACAAATGGATTTTATAAGTCTAAAGATTTTCATAAAGAAGGCATTCCACTTTGGGATGCTTGTAAAACAGATGTTAGACAATTAGCACCTATTGGAAATGATTTACATCGAATGATGTTTTATGAATCTTGTCGAGGGATAGAATCATGGACATTTGTCTGCTTAGAATATGACAGGTGGTTGGAGGAAATAGTTACACCAAGATCTTATGACGATTACAGAAATTCTACAAAGCAGTTAAAGTTGAATATTTTTGATGCGGCTGATATAGACGATGAAGAGACAACCGTTAGGAAATTAATTGCGCGTTGGGCATTGATACCACTAACAAGAGCAGTTTCCACTACAGTAATTCAAATAACTTCAAGAGAGAGTAAGTACGGGAAACTTATATTTTCTGCACTTGAAAAAATTCCTGAAGAGAATTATCAAGTATTAAGTTCCTCATGAATTTAATACTTAATATAAAATTGCGGTCAAATTGCGGTCAAATATTGCTTTATTTGATAAGACAAAACGTGCAGTACCTAGCAAGAAATAAGTTATAGCTTAAAAACCTAGTGATGCTAATGGGGCGTGCGGTGCTTTGGGAGCACTAGGTCGCAGGTTCGAATCCTCAATGACTATTATTGAAGATAGTCATTATCCCGGGTTCTATATCTTCTAATAAAAAACGTGCCTTATTTTTTTTTAACCATAAATTGATTTTTGCGTCATCAAATTTATTGAAAATAACTTTATTCTCAACATCTTGATCTGGGAAGGAGTTATAGTCATAACCGATATAATATTCCCCTAATTGCCCTCTTACATATTCTCCATCTATCTCATCCATGTAGTCATCTTCATCATCTTCTACTTGAATGTCCCCTATTTCGCCAAGGCGGCGAGGTGTTCCTAAAGAGAGAGAAAAAGTGTCCTTATCAATTTTACGTAGCAATAAACAAATATCATCGGTGTAACCTGGGTAAATAGCATCTTCCCAATAGTAAACTTCTTCGCAATTCCCGATTTTCATTTTTTCTCCGAAAGTAATCCAAGATTTCAGATAAGTCATTTTGTAATCGTTTTTAGTTCAAAGGGATGGAGAGTGATATTTAAATTAAAAGTTCTAGTGTTCCTTTTTTGAAGTCATCTACTGATGCAATTAAACAACCTGTGGTAGCAACTCCTTCAAACATCCAATTTGCTGCTTCTTTATGCAAAGGTGCTTGAGGTTCTTCAGATAGTACAGAACAACAGTACCAAGGGTTTAATTCCCAGAGACTATCTCTACTCCACATAATAGAAAAGAGTGAATATACTTCTTGATGATTTGCTCTCTGAGTTGATTCAGTAAATGAGCACACATAAAAATATATTTTTTTTGTGGAGTATTTTTTGTTCACATAAGTTGCGACTTTAATAGTATCTGAAGGTAAGGAACTCTCTAGATTATTAAAGTTAGTTGATTCATAAAAATCTTCTTTTGGTGTTTCTCTCTCACCCAAAATACCGAATGCCATACCAAAAGCCTGCACCTCGTCATACCCAGATATTTTTATTTGATAAGTTTCTTTTTTTCCTAAATTTAATAACTGTTCCTTTTTACGTTGAAATTCTTCTTCACTTATTATAACTTGATCTTTTTTTACATTAAGACCTGGATCCACCTTATTAAGACCTGAATCCACCTCATTAAGACCTGGATAAATTCCACTCCGCTCAGCCGAATCAGGTGTAGGAACAATACACAAGGCAAGACCACTTATTTTGCCTTCTTTTATAGAAGCATAAGCGACTCCAAGTAGATTAGATTTATCGCCCTGAGCCATGATAAGGCAATCAGTATGTCCATAGGCTGGGCAGACGCCTAATTCTGCATAAACAGCGCTCTTAGTTTTTTTTATTACTTCAAGTTTTGGTCTGATATATTCAATGAACTCATCTTTTGAGTTCATATCGGTTAGGACTTTTTGTGAGGAGTATGAGAAGTCTTCTGCCAAAAACGATTCAAATTCAGATGAATCAAGAGTGTGCATCATCCTCGCATAGATACTTAATGCTTCCTTTTCTGTTATTTGAGAAGTTTCTTTTCCCATTAATCAAAAAATAAAATATTAAAAACTAGAGGTCCTATCCTCTGCCATTTAGATTGACTTTAATTCAAAATTAGAAAATTAGGTCAATAAACATTCAAATTAAATTAATTAAAAGTTGTTTGATGTATTTTAAAGATATCCCCTAAAAATATTGTGGCTGAATTACCAAAGTTCCATGAATTTATGAGACCTCTTTTGGAAGTACTTATTGAGAATGGAGAGATGCACAGGCATGATGCTGTTGCTGCAACGATAAAGAAAGTTGGATTAACAGAAGAACAGAAGTCTATATGTCATGAGACTAATGGAAAATTTATAGCTCAAGAAAGAGTTGGTTGGGCATCTTCTTATTTAAGTCAAGCTGGATGTTTGGAGAGACCTAAAAGAGGATATATGGCACCTGGTAAAAACGCTAAAGCATTTTTAGACCTTAATAGACCAATAAAAGTAGCTGATGTTAAATCAACCAATGAGTGGAAAGCTTTAAGAGCTGCCAAAATACAAGCTGGAAATAATGAAATTGATTCTTCTAATGAACTTGAAGATGAAACCCCACAGGACCTTATAAATAAAGGCGTGAAGATTTTGCAGTCTCAATTAATTGATGAAATACTTATACAAATAAAAACAATAAGCCCAGCTTCCTTCGAAAGCTTAATTTTGCAAGTCCTTGCGAAAATGGGATATGGAGGCGGGGATGCAAAAAGGATTCAAGGTGTTCCTAGAGGACCAGATGGAGGAATTGATGGGATTATTGACGAAGATAAGCTTGGGTTAGATCAAATATATATTCAAGCAAAAAGATATAGCGAAAATTCTGTAGGAAGACCAACTGTTCAAAGCTTTATTGGAGCAATGACTGGTGGTGGTTGTAGAAAGGGAGTTTTTGTAACAAGTAGTACTTTCACTTCAGAAGCAAAAAAATTTGCAGAAGGCTTAAATGATGTTCGTTTAGTATTGATAGATGGTTTTGATTTGGCGAAATTAATGATTGAGCATTCTGTGGGAGTTCAAGTTAAGGAAACGATTAGAGTTGCAAAGATTGATCAGGACTTCTTCAATGGTGATGAATAAAAATTTGATCGATTCTTTATCTATTAAAAATTACATTAAATCATTCAAAATATAATTCCAATCAACAACCCCACCCTGTTTTTTTGTCTCTTCATCTTGTCTTCTAAGTTCTTTTCTATACTTTTGCCTTATAGGAGGATAGTTTTTATCCAAACTTTCCTCTGGGTATCTTAAATAGTCCAAAATATTTCTTTTAGTCCATAAGTTTTTCATACTTTAATCCTAATTACCTTTTTTCATTTGCTCAAACATACTTAAATATTGTAGAGGAAAAACGCTTGCTAAATTTTCAATTCTTTCATCATCTAATTCAACTCCTTCAGGTAACTTCTTTATCAACTTTGGGATGGCTAATTTTGTTATGTCTTTGCAAAAATTTATTCTATAAACGGCCTCTTTTTCTATAGTCTTCTTTATCGTTCCATCTTTCTCAAAAATAGAATTTATATCTAGATTATTTCCCTTCATAAGAGCTATTAAAACTTCATCTGCAATCCTTAAAGCTTCTTTTGATTCTTTACCCTTTTCAATTCCAAATACCCAGGTGCAAGCTCCCACTCCAAAAGCTCTTGCAATACATTCATCATTACCTATCTCATCACAAGGTAACTTGAATGACTCTTCAATTTTCTTAAGATCATATCCTTTTTCTCCTTCTGGAAAACCAGCAAAAGTTTTAATTGGAGAAATTAAACTTATTAATAGTGATAGAAGAAATAATTTTTTCATTTTGGTAGAAGATTTAAAAATAACTTTTTTCCTGATTTAACATTTAGTTGTTTATGATCTCAGTATGACTTTAATTTCTTACAGAATGCATAGGATTTATCTAGCAGCGACAATGGGATATGGTCTTGGTTCTGATGATCCTGAGGAAGTTGCATACTACAAGAAATTAAAGAAAGAAATGGAAGATATGAAGAAAGATCCAGTAAAAAAAGGTATCCCTCTATCTTTTGAAATTAATGAAGGTAAGGATAAATGACTTTGAACACTTTTTTGTTATTTGATGGGAGCCTAATGCTTATTGGATTACCTCTATTGATGATCCTCAAAGGCAAAAAGAAGACTCCCTAATTCAATTATTTAACAGCGAAAGTTACTCCCATTACAGCAGTAATATCTTTCTTAATTGTTGAAGTATCATAAGATCCCCAACTGCTTACTCTAGTGGAATTTGGAACTGTGATCTGAAAAACACCAGTATTTACTTTCTTCAAACCTCCTACTTCAGATCCTGCCTGAAGAGCAATAGCTTCAGCTCTGATACGTGCATCTTTTGCAGCCTTGGCGAGCATGTCTACTCTCTTATCAGCAAGCTTTGAATATGTAAATTCTGGAGAACTTGGTCTTACTAAAACACCTTCTCCAAGAAGTTGAGTTATCTTGCTATGGGTCTTTTGAATGCGATAAACGTCATTGCTTTGGATTTCAATACTCTGATAGGTAATCCATTCCGTTCTTATAATTTCATTTGTCTTCGGATGCTTGGTTTCATATTCCTTGATGCTTGCTGGTCCAAGATAAACTTCTTGTTTAATGCCATCTTCAATTCCATTGGCTTTAAGGAAATTCATAGTCTTTTTCATTGACTCTTTGTGCTTGTTAAAAGAGTCAATTTGAGTTTTACCAGTAGCCCTGACCTGAACGGACCATTTGGCAATATCACTTTCAAAACTTTCCGTACTTGCACCCGTAACAGTGATGGAATTTTCAACCATCCGAAAACCTCTTACGAGAACTGTTGATGCTCCGATAAAACCACCAAGTGATAATACAGCCATCGCAAAAACAAGAGGTGGAGTACGACGAATAACTCTCAGAGAATCTCCAGGTAGAGACCTGATATTTTTTAAAATTTTCATTTTATTTTGGTACGTGGGTAGGAACTTTTTAACAGCTGAACCGAAAGACAAATATTAGAAAATCCCTGACTTATAATCTTTCAGCTCTTTTTGGCCATTAAGGGAAACATCTATTTTTGATGTGCCAATTTTGGAGTCGGTTACTAATATTGCCAAAACAAATTCTTCTTTGCAAGAAGTAAATTTGTATTATTAACTCTTTGATTTTTATTAGCGTAATTAAAAATTAATCTATATTATTTTTTATACTTTTAAAAAATTCTATAAGCTTTTTGAATCCTGAGCTATACATATTTTTACCCCTTTCATCTAGCTCCTTATTTTCGGGGACCGATAACCAATGATCCTTAAGTTCATTTAAATCCTCATTCCTTACTAATTCATCAACTGATGAATAGTTAGGTTTCATCTTTAATAATTCATTTGTTATTTTATAAACCGCACTCGTATATTTGCCAATACTATTTTCACTTAGTTCTGTTTCTTTTCTCATCCATTCAGAAAATGGTGCATCATACATAAAAGTTTTTGCGAAACTCAATCTATTCCAAATTTTTATATCGATATTTGCATAAAAGTCACTCAAATTAATTGAACTAAAAACTTCTTCATTAATAAATTTAAAAATTCTTTCAGTAGGAACTTTGCCTTGTGCAATTTCTTGAAATTCTGCAATTATTCTTTCATCACTCATTCCTAAAGCTGATAAAACAGTAACAATTTGCTTGAATGCATTTTCTTGAAGAGAACTTTTATCTTCTTCATCTAGTACAACAGGCAAAATTATATATCCAAAATTCTTATTTTTTGATAATCTCATCGCTCTCCCTGCTGCTTGAACAATATCAACTTTGCTATGTTTAGGATCAGCAAAAAGAACAGCATCTACTTCTGGAATATCAACTCCTTCGGTTAAACATCTTGCATTTGTAATTAAGCTTGGTTCTTCATATGTGAATCTATTTATTACTTCTGACCTTATGCCAGTGCTAAATTTCCCCGAGATATGAAAAGAATGCAAATAACCATATTTTTCGCCTAATTTATTAACTTCTTCATTTAATTTGCAAAAATCTTTTGCCCTTTTGATATTCCTATGAAAAGAAATAATATGCTTTATATTTTTTTCTTTTATTATCTTTCTTAAGGTTATTAATGCTGCAAATGTTGAAGCATCTGCCTCGAAAGAAAATAATCTATTATCCGAAGATACTATTTCATTATTATCTATGAGTTCTTGTATCTGTTTTTTAGAAATTAGGGCTGAATAGATTCGATAATCAGAAAGTATAGGGGGATTTTGTTCTAGGGCGGATTTAAATGAAAATTGATCAACAACTTTCCCATAAATTTCTTCATCATCCATAGAAACAATATTCTCAGAATCGCCTTTAAAAACTCTTTCTGTCGCTGTCATAAATAATCTTTTTTTTACTGAAATATTTGAATCATAAAGAAGTTGAGCAAAAGGTTTATTTTTATTCCCAACTGTTTTATGTGCTTCATCAAAAATACCAATATCAAAAATAATATTTGAATTTTCTACTGACTCAATTAATTTTTTACCACTTTGATAAGTAGTAATGACAATTTTAATTTTTTGGGAATTTTTTTGAAGAAAATCAGAAATTAATTCTTTATCAGTGTTTACTTCAATTCCTAAATCAAATTTATTTATTGCAGGATCATCTAAATTTTTTACATCATCATCACTACAAACAGCTATCCAATCAATTTCTATACCTTCACACATAAATTCTCTGGCCCAAGTTTTTAAAGTTTGCTTTACGAGCTGAAGACTTGGAACAACTATTAGAGCATTATTCCCTTTCATGTTTCTAAAGAACCAATATCCAGTTAAACTTTTTCCTGAGCCACAGGGATGAATTAATTTACCTCTTGATTTATTTTTAAAATAAGAATTACAGTTCTCAAGAGCTATTTTTTGATGTTCTCTAGGTTCGTATTTCTTAAGGTTTACTTTCTGATTATCTAAAATTGAATGAAAATTTTTAAATTCTTCATTGTCTAATTGTGAAAAATCGGAATAAGTTATAAAGCCTAATTTTTCTTTATGAACAGTAGAAATTTTTTTACTTACTTCTAAAGCAGATGAACTTATTATCCTGTGTCTGATTTTTTGGTAAGTTACATCTCTTTCAGTAATACTAAAAAAAGTACTTACTTCGTCATAAGAAATATTCTTATGGACATCATCATGATACTTGCATTGAATTGCCCAAATATTACCTTCATTTGATTCTGCTATAAAATCAACGCCAATTTCAGGCCTTTGTAAATCTAATGAATCAAAAACTTTATGAGGGACATTAGAGTGATGCCATAAATTAGTTAATTTGCTAGAAAAAATTGGATTATTTATGAAATATAGGGAAGTTAATAATTCAAATACATCACCCTTCTTTTTATTGTTTACAGGATCAGATCCAAGTTTACTAATCTGAGCCGAAAATTCATCCCAATTATGAGATGAAAGCACCAATTCTTTTGTTTCATGCTTTTTAAAAATATCAATATCTTGTACTGATCTTGCAGAAAGCATTTCTTCAAAACTTTTTAATTAATATACATAGAAACAAATATAAAAACAAAATATAAGCTACTAGAAATTTTGAATTTATTTATTCAAAAATGATAAGGCCTATGGTCATTAACCTTAAATCTTATTTGTGATTCACCAATCGATGTATATTTATTTGCTAATTCGGGATCAAATTTCAATAAAGCATTTTTTGTAATTTGTCTCTTTTTTTTTCTTTTCCAAGAACATATATCCTTTATTACATGGTTTTCACTAATTAAAACTTTTATTTTTTTGAATTTTAGTTGTCTATGTACGAATAAAAGTTATTTCTGAGCCCTTAGTTAGTCTTGCTTCTTGTAAATTAGTTTCTGCATTTAAAACTGAGCTTTCGAAATATTGAAAAATATCAAGGCCACGATCCAGACTAATTTTCCACCCATGATCAGTAGTTATGCTGCGAGCATGGAAATTATTACTGGCATCAAACTCAAATGTAAAAGGTGTAGCAGTTTGGGAGAATGAATCCTTAATTTGATTAAGATTATCCATTTGCTTTTCAAATTTTTCTTTATTTTCGTTTTCGGCACTTGTAATTAAATGGATTTTTACTTCATCACCATCTGGAGTTAATTCATTAACTATGCGAAGAAATTCAACCAAATTACGCATCTGATAGAAAGCACGAATATAAGGATCTCTTATAATTATTTCTTTACTACCTAATATATATTCTCCAAAAATTTTTTTATAACTCCAGTTTTTACTATTTTCCGGGATGACAATATGACACTCTTTTGGAGTTTTTGATATTTGAGATAAATCGAGATTTTCAAATTGATTTTTGGCATCCCCTTTGGAATTAGTTTTTTCATCAGTTTCTAGAGTTTTTTCAGGAAACTCGGATTCTTCAGAGCTTTGTTTGAATTTTGAAAATTGTGGGTATTGTATTTCTTCGGGAGTACGCACTTGTTTTGAAACTTCACTATTTAGTGGTTTATATATGAATTCATTTGAGTTGAAGGTTGAATCAATTCGAAGAATTTGATCTCTTACGCGTTTGCGACATTCCATTGAAAATTCGAGTAATTCTTCTATCTCTTCCTTTGTCGCTTTTTGATCAGGATGAATAATTTTCATTAAACCAGAAAAGGTTTTCTCAAAACCAGTTTGGTCCCTTGTAGAAACTTCTGATATAATTTCAAATTCTTTTTTATAAAGTGATGTATAGTCTTCAGTTCTAAGATGCTTTAAAACCTCGGCGATATAGTCAACAACGAAGCCATAACTTGAAGTAAATAGGTCATGACGAACAGGTTGAACTTCCCATCCTGGGCTAAAAGCATGAATACGATCTAAAAAAGCAGAATCTATATATTTATCAGGTAATGGTTCATAAAAATGCGAATGTTTAAGCATATAGGCAACAGACTTTTGTGTATTACCCATAAAGACCATAGATGCTTCAGCAGATAATTGTTCAATACCTCTTGAGAAAGTTCTATTCGCCATATAATTTTTCATTATGTCAACAAGTGCTTTATCGACCTTCTTATCTTTACCTGCAAATTCATCAAAGCAAATGCAGTCCCAATAGCCTACTAATCCTATTTTCCCATTGGAGTTACTTACAAATAGCTTAGGACTAGTTACTTCTGAACCTGAAATTAACATCCCGTGAGGGGAGAACTCTGCATAAACGTGAGATTTGCCAGTCCCTTTTGGGCCAAGTTCTATAAAGTTATAATTGCGCTCACAAAAAGGTATTAATCTTATCAGAGAAAGTAGCTTAGCTCTACGCGTAAATTGCTCAGGATTAAAACCAATGCTTTGCATTAATACATCAATCCATTCATCGGTATTAAAATTAGATCTTGCTACTAAAAATTCATCGTAGTTAACGTTAGCAACTTGTATTGGTTTAAGACTTGCTATTTGCCAAGGACTTGCTTTCGGTTCTATTGGTAAATCATATTCAACATCTGATATGGCCCAAATCCCACCGACAAGAAGCTTTGGAAATCTTTTAACATAAGAATCATCTATTGGAACTTTCTTGATTCCGAGGTTAGTAAATTCTGCTTGATGGAAACCCTCCTTGTCGTTAAATGAGACTATTAATTTATCAATTACCTTGTGATTACCGCGGTCTTTTATAGTGGATTTGATTAACTCGGATTGGTTCCTATGTACATAATGTTTTGACAATATACGTCTAACTGTTTCTAATCCTTCTTGAATTTGTTGTGGATCGTCTGTTGCGCAATGTTGTCCTAGTAAGTATTCAAGTACGTAAGTTGGTACTACAGCATTCTGTTTGAGTTCAGCAGTAAGATCCTTTCTTACAACTAAACCAGGAAAATATTCTAAGATCTTATTATTCAGAACCTTTTGTGAAGAAGAAATACTTGTAGTCATTTTTTATTAGAAGTCCTCGAAGTCATTGCCAAA
Organism: uncultured Prochlorococcus sp.; assembly: GCA_902624105.1. Taxonomy (GTDB): domain Bacteria; phylum Cyanobacteriota; class Cyanobacteriia; order PCC-6307; family Cyanobiaceae; genus Prochlorococcus_A. Next base: position 26,490 of record CACNWH010000005.1, read on the forward strand.
TGGTTGAAGTAATTTTATTTCCCTTGTTTGATAGGGAACTGGTGTTTGTATACCTTCTTTCAGTTGTTCAAATTTTAATTCCAATATCTCGTTATTGTAACCTCCTGCAGTATTTGTTAAATTGATTTCAATTTCTTTTTCTCTTTCTCGAGGTTCTATTGCCTCTGACTCTAAAGATACAATTTTTGGAACAGAGAGATGAGCATTATCTTTTTTTGCTATTACACTTATTTTAAGCTTCAGAGGCAAGCGACTTTCTTTCTTACAGGGTTCATCCTGAAATAGAAAAAACTTTATGCGAGGAGTAGTTATTTTAACCGGGACTCTTAACAATTCTGCTTTTACTTGTTGTATTTCTACTTTAACAATCTTTTTTAATCTAATTACTGGAATGACAATTTCTTGAAGGGAAGTCCCTCCATGAACAAAGCGATTCCCAGAACCTGATTTTGGAAATCGATTAAGTCCGAGAGGGAAAGCTGCATCCCATTCTCCCTCTAAGCCCAGTTGATTTGCAGAGAAAATCTTTACTCCTGACTCGGCCTTTATATTATTTCCCATAGCAAATCTTCTCTTCTTAATACTCATATCATCGGCTGCAGGGAAGTTAGAACGATCGTTTTCGTAGACAGGTTCTTGTTGAAAAAGGAATCCATGATCTGCTGTTATGATCACTTGGCTACCTTTTAAGCTACTTATCTTTTTTAGTATCTTCTGAAGATCTTCGAAAGAATCCTCTACTGCTTCGCAAGTATCAGCCTCACTCTCAAGCTTATCGCTAATACGATCAATGCGATTGTGATAAACAACTATAAGATCATTATCTAAAATAATCTGTGCAGCTTCTTTGGTTGTGGAGAGGTTGAGAAATTCTTCAGATTGAATCGCTTTTGATCGACCCTTGTGGTATTCCTTAAAAAATTTATCACGATTTTCAGTACCTGAAACGCTCTTACCATCTACTATCGCGGGTGCATTTGGATCTGAAATATTAATATTAATTTTATTCCCGGGCAGAAGAGAGGCCATCCCTAGTTGTGTGTATGAAGGTAATACACCAAGTAATGCATTTATCTTTGCGTCCCAACTCTTACTTGATTGGCTGTTTAATCGGTCAACAAAATCATGGGCCGCTTCGTAGCGAAGAGCATCAGATATTACAACAAATAATCGCTTAAGTTTGGAAGAACTTAAAGGGGTATGAATGTAGGTTTTATGAAAAGATTTTTGTGAATGTAAATTAACTGAACTCCAGTGGCTTAGATCTTTGACATGATCACTCCACTGATTTGTAAGTGGACGCAATGCGTTATTTAAATATTGATTCTCAACCCATTCTTTCAAGGGCTTCATTAATCCTGGCTGGCCATAGCTTCGAGTGTGAAAGACACAACATCGATATGTTCTATCTATTCGCCACCAATTATTACAGTACTGTTGAAGACCATTTTCAAAACTTTGTACTTTTAAATCATTTTCAATTATGAGATTACGGAGTTCAACAGCCAATCTTATAGCATCATATGCGTGACTATGCTTCTTATACCAAAAGGAATTTTTTCTTAGATTTATTCTTTCAAGGAGTTCAGAACTATCGTTTAAATTACTAAATTGTTGAATTAATTTTCTAATACAGAATAGTTCTATTAGTTCATAGCAATCGTCTTCTAGAGGATTAAATTCATCTTTTTGATCTAAAAGATTATGTTCAATCTTTAGTAATTCCGAAAGGAATTTACTCCATTTTATAAATGAGTTATCATTTTGCCTGCTATCCTTCCAATCACTTAAAAAAACTTGAGCATGACTTTCAAGGTGTCCATTACTACCTAAGCAACTAACAGTATTGAATAATTGCACTGCAAAATCACTTAAACATGGATCATTATTTTGATATCCAAACTTATTACTTACGGCCTCCCAGAAAAATTCTTTGAGTCCAAAAGCACCAAATAACTCATCAATTTGATCAGATGAATTCGAATCAGTTGGATCATAGATACTTAAGGCATGTAGCAATAAATGATCAATCGATGGTGACTGATTTGTAATTACAGCTAGCATTTTTAATCGGACAGCTTTTTCATCATCATTTGGGTGAAAAAGTTCTTTAAGTTTTTTACAGCGACTTGGTGCTCTAAAGAAGGATTTATGTTTCTGCGCTAGTTCTTTGAACTCAAGAGGAAGTCCAGCCATTTGAATATCTAAGGATGCACGATCAGCTTTAAATTCATAGCCAGCAAGTAAAACATCAAGTAACCAATTATTTTCATCCGTTGGTTTGGAGGATCTAAAGTAGAGAAGATATTTTTGGTCTGAGGATGCTCGGCTGATTTTAACTTTTACAGAAAATTCGTTCCTATCAATAGAATATTTTGTGATATTTGATTCTTTGTAACTATCAAATTCTTCAGTCCATTCACTTTCCGAGTCATACCAAAAAACTATCCTATGATTATTAAAAGCGTTATTGATACTTTCGTGAATTCGTTTAATTGAGTTAGGCGTTTGAGTCATAGTTATAGATTTGTTCTTTAAGCTTTAAGGCCATTTTTTTGTGCCAAAGAAAAGGATTTGATGCCCTGCAGTCTTAGAAGTCGCGGAATATTATTAGCCACAATACCTATTTTATTTGTTGGGAGCAGGGCGGCCATGAGATCAGATTTCTCCTGATCTTCGTAACCTGCAGCGGTGAGCGCTTGCAGGTTTGGGAATATATCATCATGACGATCTAGGCTTGTATCAATAAGCTCATCTTCCTTGCCACCCATTGAAAAAATTACGATAAAGTTTTTCGGTATTTTGCCTTCTTTGTTTGCTTTTTTAAAATCAGATACCTGCTTAGAATAAGTGTAAAATAAAATGTTTGGATTGTTATCAGCAATCTCAAGCCAATCTAAAAGATATCGGTAAGAGAAAAAGTCGCCAGCGTCATGAATTCTGACAGCTTTTCCTCCTGAAGTGACCCACCAGTCAAAGTCCTGTCTAGTTTCCCAGTCAAAAGAATGTGCCTCGCCTGTTGGTCTAAATTTTTTCGCGTTGAGTTCATTTTGGAGTTTTTGCTTCCAGGCAAATGGGTCACTTATATATTCTTCCAAGTTTTTTGTATGCGCGTTGACGACAGGTCTAAACGTATATCGCCCAGTCCTCGCGTAACACAATGCTGCACAAATCCCAGCATTGGGACAGGTTTTTATACGACCGAACTTGTCACTTTTGGCCACCAATGCGGGAATTGTCCATACAAAAATACCCAAACCTGCAAGCTCGGAGTTTCCTTTTCGGAGTAGTTCCCGTTTTTGTGTGCTCATGTAATCATAGTCAAGCCTGAAATTTTGCCAGCACTTTTTGGAGTTTGGAATAATTGACCTTTACACCATCATTAAGATTTAGTTTGATGCGTTGTTGGGCAAGTGGTAACAATGCTTCTTTTTCCCAATCTTGACATTCTTTGATTACCTTATTGATCCTATCTGCCTCTTTACGAGCTGCTATTTGCTCACGCTTTGATAAAGAGTCTTTGACTTGATTAAGATCTAATGAAGTTAATCTTGCTTCAAGTTTCTGAAGATAAGGTCGGAAGTAATCATTGAGCACTTGCAGTAAGGTCTCTGGCGTATAACGATGTAGGTAGATTAGACAGGCAAAACCAGCTTTGGGACTTTGCACCATCCAATAGATAGGGCGTTTTTTATAAGTTTGGATATGATCTTTATAAAAATCATTTAGGAAGTATTTACGAATATCCTTACCTATTGAAGTCTCTATAAAGCGTAAATTCTCTTCAAAATTATCATCTCCGAATGTGATTCTTAAAAACTTTTTAAATCTTGCGGTTATATCGTCTTTGAACCAATCTAAATTAAAAATAGGGATTATATTATCATCATCTGGTTTAAATAATGGATTAGGAAATCTCTTTAAAAAATCTTCTAAATTCTCTCCTTGATTGGCAATGATTAAACCAGGTTCCTCTAATGAATAGCGACCAAACATACAACCAACGGAATAAGAAATAAATTCTTTTAATGTATCAGATTTTAATTTATCTTCTTGAAATTCTTGAATAATTTTTTCTCGATACCTATTTCTTGGATTTGAGATCAAAGAAATTTCGTTAATTGAGATATTTGGTGATAGCTCATCTTGAAGTCCATATGCTTCAATAAATACTTTATTATTAGATTCTTCTAACTCAAGCATTTCATCAGTATTTAATTGCCAAATTTTTCTAAGACTATCATAGGTTTCAGTTAATTTTTGAGAATCTTTTTTTATTTTTAAAAGTGGCAAATCACAAAAATCCCAAGATGTTTCATAAGAATCCCAATCAGACTTTGAAATTTTAATAAGTCTTTCAATAGTGCTATTTTCAAATTTAGATATATCTCTTTTAAAAGGTAAATTTAATATATTACCTAATTTAAAATCTAGATTTGGAGCAAGAATTTTTAAAATTGCTGTTGAAACTTTTGAATTAAGTTGTCCCAAAATAGGGAGAAGTTGTTCAGGATTTTTAGAAAACCCCATTGGACCTTTAGCGTCAAATTTAAATCCACAAGATACACTTCGAACTGCAAAACCACCCGAGATACCAGACCATGTGAACCCTTTTTTAAAGGCAAATTCACCATTATAGTTATGAGATCTAATTCTTCCAGTATCAGCGTCTTTAAAATTTTTTAACAATTCTCCATTTTTATGCCAATTTACAATGTATTCAAAATTTCCGTACCAGCGTCTAAACGATCCACCCTTTAAGTATGGGAACCAGGTGTGTGTTCCATTTGATGTATCTTCAATATTTTTGTAGTTAAATCCAATTTTTTCAAAATTGACTTCATGCCAATATCTCATAAAAAGATCATTATTACCAGTTATTAATCCCTCTCTGGTATCAATAAATTTAGTTAAGTTTGGATATGTTTGAAAATTATTATAGAGTTTATCGCTCACCCAATATGCAATAGGATAACCTGGTATTTTTAGAAAATCATTAGAAGATATTTTATAAAACCACTCACAATTTTTATTTTTAATTGCCTCTTTAGTCATGTCAGATTTTTCATTTTCTGACATTCCATCCACAAGACGTAAGAATTCACCTTTATGTTCAATATTATGAGAATTTTGGAAAACAAATGCAGTTGTTGAAACTATCTCGCCCCCTATAGAGTCAAACCCTCTTGTACCAATATGTGCCATTGTTAAGAACTTAAAATTTGACAATAGTTTTGAACGAAGTTTTTCATATCTAGCAATAAACATCCATACTTGCATATTAATCATGGAAAAATAACCAGATTTAAGAGTTAAATTTGCTGAACGCTCTAAAAACATTGCAAACAAATTTAATTTGCTAAGAGGGTAAACTTTCTTTGCAAATTCAGATAAATTGCTGTTAAATCCATTATTTCCCATATAAGGAGGGTTAGTAATTACGATATGATATTTTTTTTGAAGAAAATCTGACTGATTAATTAACTTTAAAACCAAATTATGAGTTGTATTTAAGAAAAGATTGCTTGATATATTTTTTTTAATAAGTATTTCAAGAATCTCATGTGGATTTTTTAAAACTGGTTCTATAAGAGAACCAAAATTTTCACATTCTTCAAATTGTCTAAGAGCAGTTTGGAAAGTACTTGTAAATAAATCTATTCCTACTTCATCAACGTACTGCTTAATTTGATTATTGTTAAATTTAATATTTTCTAATGCACAGATTCTTGGTTCTACAGGCTTACTAAAAAAGTTTCTTTGTTTTTCTCGTGCTTTTATTATCAATGAAAAGTAAGATAAATCTGCTGCTCTTTTATCAATTTCTATGCCATATAAATTATTCTTAAGAATTAGTTCAGGAATAATATCCTCTTGGTAACCTTCTTCTTCATATATTGAAAATAAGAGATCAAAGCAATATATGAGAATATGACCTGAACCACAAGCAGGATCACAAATCTGAATTTCTTCTGGTGTATTTATCTTTAAAAAATCAGTTTCTGGTATTTCTGGTGGAACGAAATGTTCCATTTTTTTTATTAAATTTGATTTAGGATTATTTAACATCCAAAGACGTCCAAGAGAATTTTCTACTAAATATTTGACAATCCATTTCGGTGTGAATAATTGAGTAAAAGCAGGAATATCTTCTGATACAACCTTTTTATTTTTTTTATTTAGAGCGTTTCTAATTTCTTCTTTTTTTTCAGAAATATAAAACTGATATAACCATCCAATTATTTCTACGTCTTCGCAGTCTTCATCTAATATCTCTTTGCGAAAGTTTCCAGCAATGGAGTTCTCCGTCAATAAATCATCTGGAAGTAAGAGTTCAGTTGCATCGTCAAGGGCTTCGAATAAATCTGGTAATAGGTGGTGATAGGAGCGGCAAGCCGCAAGAACTAATTCTCTATAAACCTCCGCTTGAGGATCGCCTCCTTGCGAGGAGGTTGGAATCTGATTATCTAGAATCTGGTTAAGCCGCTGCTCGTCGATGAACTTCTTTAACTCGGCGGGTAAACTTCCTGAACGCATCAGCTTTAACAGTTCAGGTTGGTTTTCGCCTTGTTCAGCAGGCATCAAAACTTTGCATGCAAAAGGATGCCAGCCTTTTGCATCGAGATAACGTAAAGCGCATAGGCGATTGAACCACGTGTATGCGACCTTCTCAATTAATTGATCTCTATTTTTATCTTGTTGTTCGCGTAGATTTTCTATTTGCTTTGCATAGGTAGTTAGCGTATCTGGGGTTTTGGTATTGATCAATAAATCTAGTTTTCGGCTCACTCCTTCCATAAGCTGCCTTCGCATGGCTGGAGCAAAGATTTTAAGAACACTAGTATTTACAGCCATGATTATCCAAGAACGCCAGTTGATATCAATCTAATTATTTGCATCTTCAAAGACTAATACTGTTCCCTTTGTCTAGTTCTTTTTTTGCAGCTACTCTCAGTGCATTAATCCATTCATCTAAGTCCACAAGATCTTTGATTCGACTTAACTTGCAAGTAGTCTTGATCATAGATGAAGGTACTACATCACCTTCACTGGAATCTTTAGGGTTTAATAGCTTATCAATCATTGCAAGCTGCAATGGTTTTCCCTTCTCTTTATAACGATTTATAAGTACCAATAAAGTACTAGGTTTAGTCGCAGATTGAAGTTCGGACCTTGCTAATTCAGTTGCTTTCAGCACCTCTTTCTGTTGATCTGTATCAAGGGAAAGAAAGCTCTCGTCTGACTTTAGTTGGCTTTCCTGCTCATCGATTTTTTTTTCTGCTGATTCCTTTGCTTCTTTAAGATCTTGTTCTAATATCTTTTCAAGTTCTTTCATCGCGGATTTAGCTTTAACAATTTGATTTTCCAAGTATGGCGTAGAACTTTCTAAAAGATCATTAATAGGCTGAATGTATTCACTTGAGGAGTCGCTGAATTCATCTATGAAACTATTTGAGAAAGCTTTCACCTCATCAAAAATTGTTTTTTGGTGACCCTTAAGAAATTTTTTGACTGGAGTGAGTATACTTTTCTCCGCTTCCAACCACTTATCTTTAAAGTCATTGAGATTATTAAGTAAGTAACTATTATTTTTTTGACTAAGCACCTTTGCTTCTTCTGCCCATGACTTCACTACTGTTAGAAACTCGTAAGTACTAGCCTGGTCCAAAATCTCTGAAAGTTGCTCATGTTCTTTTGCCATTGCATTACAGAATGATTTGCAAGTACTTCGAGCATCCGTTCCACTGCTTTCATTCGGAAATAAATCTTGGTGAAATCTTTTAAGAGCATTGATCTTGCTAAAGTCATAAGTCTCTATCTTTCTGATTTCTATCCGTGTTAAACGACTCTTGTTACTGAGAGCGTCTACTATGTTGTCATCGTTCAGTAGTTCTTTTTCACGTAACTCAATTTTGCCAAGTTTGTAAAGACGAGCAATGAATGTAAGTGTAGCCCAAGGATTCCAGCCATATGGCCTATTATCAAAATAACGAACAAGTCCGTCAGCAGTAATTAAATCGGCTCCTTTCTGCTGCCGATCTATTTCAACAAACACTTCAGTTTCAGCTTCTGAAAGTTTAATTGAAGAACCGGTTAGGAGATCGTCTTGTTCATTCACTATTTTGGAAATTCTTACTTCGTTATATATACCTTTTATCATTGAGAGTTTTGGATAGGCCGTTCTGATAAGTTCTTGATAAGCCTTGTTTAATTTTGATTTTGGCTCACTTTGACCTGCTGGTAATTTATTTCCGTTTATCACAAGCTTGGCCTTCTTTAATTGCTCTTCAGCAATCAGTTGAATATCTTTTCTTCTAGTTGAGTTTTGACTTGATCTTGATCTAAGTATTGATTCAAGCAACTCGTCTTCACTACCACTATGCTTTTTAATATATTGATCAGTTTTTAAGAAACTACGAATCTGATCGTGAATTCGGTCATGATCTGGAAGAATCACCATTAGCTCAGAACCACCCATATTTCTTCCTAATAGAGTTTCTTCACTTTCGTAATTTTGGTTTTCTGGAGTTATTATATTTACTGCAATAGACTGCTCACGGCTCATTAATAAATCATCAATCTTATGAGCTATCTTATAGTCATAATTATTAGCTTCATAACTAGCTTTTCCATTACACCTTAGGACGTCTTTAAATATAACTTCATGCATTAGTTTTATTACCTCAGAGTCACCAATATCTTGCCTTTTAATTTCTTGTTCCACATCTTGTTCTTTGTCAGTGAGAAACTCATAAACTTCCCCGTTACGTTGTAAGTAACTTTGACTTTCTAAGTTAATGAGAGCATCCTTAACAGTCTGTTCATGGCCTTGAATATCGAAGTTGGGTTTGTTGATTAGTAGGATGGAGATGTTCCTTGAAGTACTCTTGAATTGAGTTACCCACTTGAGTAAGAAAAGTACTTTCAAGATTCGTAATTCTGTCTCACTTACTTGTTTTTGAGCACTAGCCATTGTTCGTTTTTTATCTGCCCTAATAACTTCACTTAATCCGTCGTAGAGCTGATCAAAGCTTGCAAGGTTGCCTAATGGAAGTTTCTTAATTGTCTTAGCAACTTCCTGAAAAACTGAAAGCATCGGACGTTCTCCAACAGCCATGTCTGGGCCTTCAAAAATATAGTGAGAGGCAAGGGTCTGCATTGATTCCTGAAAAAGAGCTAATTGATAAGGATGGAATGGGTATAGTCCACAAAAACTTTGACAGTCCTGCCAACCTTTGAGTTGAAGTGAGTCTGAGCTGAAGCGAAAAAGGGTTTTAAAATTTTCTATTTCGCGCTCATAAATATCAATCAGTTGAGGTGGTTCATCTGGATTTTTAGCTAGAAGGCGATGCTGGATAACCTCTTCCACATCAGCGCTTGCTAGTGAGAGTTTTGTTGTAAAGCGACCCTGTATTTTACTAATGCTGTCCGCCTGCTTGAACTTAACTGTACCAAGCAAACTTTCTAGATCTGCTTGGGAGGTTATAAAAACTGAAGCTCTCCCATTGGTCGCAGTAGCTAAGCTTTCCACAATAGTTTGCAGATTTAAAAGTCGACTTATCTTCTGACCAATAAATTGGCCTGCTTCATCTACGAAGAAATTTAATCGAAAATCTTTTTCTTGTTCCTCAAGGTATTTACTTACTCGTTCAGTAAATACTTCAATTGAAAGTCGGTAGCTATCTTTGGCATCATTAATTACTCTGATAGCGTCCACTTTTTCTCCACCAAAGTGCTCGGCGTAAGCCTTAGCAAATTTTTGCTTATTAGCTGTTAAGACTGCATCTCGGTCATCGACCCAATTTGTTTTATTTATTCTTGAGTAGGTTTGCTTAAATCCGTCGAATTCACCTTGCGCGTCCATATCGTATTCGAACTTAGCTAAAAAGCCTGAACGTCCGTAATATCCTTGTAATTCATTTAATACCTTCATGAATACTTCAAGTACTGCTGCTTCTTCCGCACCTCCTCTAACGTCGTACTTTTGAGCAATATTAAATAATAAACTTCGCGAAGGGATTGAAGTCGCTTTTTTGAGATCAGCACGTAAGATTTCATCCTTTACTTTTGGTAAGAAAAATTCCGCTGGCCGCTTACCATCAACTTTTTTGTAACTATCGAGTATAAGCGAGAGCATTTTTAGTAAGTGAGACTTTCCAGAGCCAAAGAAACCGGAAATCCAAATACCATTTGCAGTAGGATTATTCAGATACGCTTCACAAAAAGTATTTAACCCCTTACTTACTTCACTAGTCACAACATATTCGCCGAGTTCTATTTCTAGATGTCTCTCATCATCAGCTTTAATTACTCCATCAATTGGACGATCAATATCTTTTTCAAAAAGCTCTTGTATAGTTAAAAAAGTCATGAGATTAAAGTCCTGAAGGAATCAAGATTTATAGCTCTGTAATGAGCTGTCTCAATTTCGCAAGTCGATTTTTTCCCAAATAATCTTAGGAAAGATCCTTCATCAGATTCTTGATTATATTCACCAGGAAAGAAAATAACGAATGGATGTCTTACCATAGCTGGTTGCAATGCTTCAAGAATAGAATGAGTTCTTAAAAAAGGATATATTCGTCCTAATCCTGTAATTAAACTTACCTGGTTTTCTTCTCCAATTTCTTGAATTAGCTTAGGCACAAGTGCATCATTTGGATCGGCAATGTTTCGGAGGTCATCAAGAAGATCACTTTTGCTCCACGTAATTTCATCTTTAATTACGTCTTCCAGATAACCCTTTTGTTCTAATATTTGAATTACTAATTCAAACAAGTCAATATGTTTAACTCGTACTCCTTTCTTCTCTAAAACTTTTTTAATTCCTCTAACTATTCGAAGAATATCATCTTCATCACAAGGGTTATAGGTCTGAATAAATAAAGGTAATTCTTTTGCAATTCCACTCATTTCAAGAAAATCCTGTTGTGAAAGTATATTGTGTAAACGTTTATCTAGATCTTTAGTAGTTTTATTCATTATCTTAAACTTTATTTATTGTTAATCAAAATAATAATAATTTTAAATTAAAAAAATAGTATAAATATGTGCTTATAGAAATCAAACTAAAAAGCAATTTTATAATTCATAAAAATAACTATCAAATTTTTAACTTAAGCGTAAAAAAATATTTTATTAAAAATAATAAGGCCTATAGTCGTTCACTATAAATCTAATTTGAGGTTCTCCTAAAGATATATATTTACTAGCTAAAGACGAATCATATTTTAATACAGCATTTTTTGTGATTTGTTTCTTTTTTTTTCTTTTCCAAGAACATATATCTTTTATTCCTTGTCTTTCTCCAACTAAAACTTTTAATTTATTTTCAAGTAACTTTTTCTTGAATTCACATGGTTGAAGTTCAACATGAGCATCAAGCCATCTGGAATGCAATTTTATTAAATCTTTATTTCTATTTATTGAATCAAATGAATAGTTATTTGTAAATTTTTGTCCTTCAATTAGTTCTTCTAATTTTTTAAATTCTTCACTTTTTTTATTTTTTAAATCTTTTTTAATATTAAAGCTTGAGTTGATAATATCTACTGATAATTTTTTAAATATATCTGGATGATCTTTTTCAAAATTGACCTTATCAAATTTTTCTTGTGGTTTTATTTTTTCATAAAAACAAATTCCCTCTACATCTTTGAAAAAATTTCTATCAAAAGATCGAAGTTTTAACTTTGCTAAATCTTTCACATTTTTTATTTTTATGATTTCTTTTTTTGTTTCTAGTAACTCATTATGGATATCTTTTGCTTCAGCTGATGGTTTTAATTCTTCACCATTATCTTCAATTAATGCATATTGGTTTATTAATAAATTATCCTTTATTTGGCCTTCTAAATCTTCATTGATTTTTTTAGTTAATTCTACATAAGGATGTATTCCATCTTCTCCATAATTGAACCATTCTCCATGGATTCTATACTTTGCCAATCTTTGATGAACAAGAGATTCTAAAGTTGAAACTTGAGCATAGGTTTTAACTTCTGCTTCAACAATTATTTCTCTTGGATTACCGGTTTGATGTTCTTTCCTTCTTTCAAAAGATGATCTTCCACAATCATTACCTTTTACAAGTCCAATCTTTACATAAGGGCCACAGGGATAACCAAATAAATCCCTTTCTGTCATGAAATAAATAAAACCAATATTTTTTTTGTCCAACTTCCTTTTTTTCGGATATTAGTATTAATTTAATTTATATTTTAATTTGAAACTTAATAAGGTTAATAATTTATTAAAAAAATAAAACACCAATCCGCATGTATAAAAACCTTTACCAAGATTTTTTGGAACCATATAAATGGATAGGGCGCCCATTCTCTATTTTTTGATCTTGTCTAATTATTATTTCTTCTGAAAATAAGTGTCTTAATATTCTCAGGGTATGTTGCTCACTAAATCCAATATTTTTTGAAATATCTTTTATATCTAGATAATCGTTTTTCTCTTTTAATAATTCTAAGATTTTAGAACGGCATAAATTTTCTTCTTTTGGTGATAACTGATTTTTACCAGAGGAGTGATAATACCATTTAAAAGTTTCTTGATCCCCTTGAATATTCAGCAAATAATCTTCATCACAATTTCTCCCCTTTAAGCAAGTAAAAAGGAAGTGATCTTCAAAATCAGGCTTAATAGATTTATGAATACTCCAAATATCACTTGCTGCAGCATAGATTGATTGATTACCCATGACATCATGTTTATTTATATTTATTCTTTCGGCATGCTCTGGTTTTTTTAAGTGCGAAGAAAATATTATGGGAATATTTTTTTCGCATGCTAAATCATTTAGTTTATAAAGAGGTAATGCAAATTCAGCATCCTTATATGAATATTTACCCCCGGTAAGAAGAGTTGTAATGGAATCTAAAAAAACTATGTCATAATAATTTCCTATTAATTCACTTAACTTTTGGATATTTAATTTATCAAATCCTCCATCTTTAAATAAAAAATCAACATTATCAGAGACCCCAATTATTTTTATCTTATTGGCACAATTACTTCTTGATTCATCAGCTTGAATAAATAGAACCTTTCCCTTATTTGAAGAAAAAGTATTTAAGAATTTACTACCTTCTCCTATCGCAGATGCCATTGCATACATTAAAGATGTTATGCCGCTAGAGGATTCACCCGCAAGTAGTATTAGATTTTTCCTTTCAATAATTTTGTCAATTATCCAACCTACTTTTCTAGAAGTAATTTTTAAATCTTTTGCGGAGATAGGTTTTTGTACATTGTTGGATGGTGTCTTCCCATAATTCAATTTCTGATGCATCAATTTTTCATGATTCTGATTTTGTAGCTTTTGTTTTTTTTCAATGTCAACGTAGCCGAAGTCTTCTAATGTCATTTTTTAACCTCCTTTTTTAATTCATTTATTATTTGTTCACCTTGTCTAATTAGACGACCTCGGTAATGGAACTCTTTAAGGATTTCAGAAACATTCCAAAGGATGCTGGAATTGATATTTGCTCCCAAGATGTAATGTTTTTCTTCGATTAAAAAACCATTTTTTATATCACGATTTTTCTTCAAGAATTGAGAGCTAACCCCTAAGTAAGCAGTAGCTTCTCTCGTTGGTAACCAACGCGAATAATTTTCCATTTGAAAATTCCTCCTAATTTTTAAGTTTTTATTTCTTAGCTTTCTTTTCTTTCGCTACTTTAAGCTCACTAATAGCAGCCTTAACACTCGAAGGTAACTTTTCCGCCTGAGGATTAAATTTGCTGGCTTTTGGTGCGGTACCATTTGCTCTATTCCTCATTACAAATTCAGCACTAGGAATCAAAGAATCTTCACGCTTTCCTTTGGGTACTCGAAATCTACGATTATTAATTTTGACTGGCATAGCTTCGCCTCCAGAGAGTTAGAATATGCGACTTGTAAATCCTTAAAACTTACATTCAGGTGAGCCTAAATCCAATATTCAGGGGCGTGCCTTAGTGTTGTTACTTTAATTATATAGATGTATTTAAATAAGTCTATAAATATTTATTTCCCTAATTCATAAAATTAAGAGCTTGATTTTGAGTACTAAAAATCTCCAAAGGAACTAAATATTCATTATTATCAATATCTTCAAAAATACCAAAAATATAATATCTTCCTAACCAACCTATTGATCCTCCAGAATGATATCCAATCTTAATTAAATAAGATTCTTTACATCTCGATAATTGATTTGCTATTTGATTGCATTTAAATACATCTAATTTTGAAAGAACTTGATAATGGTGTTTAAATGGATTGTGATCTTCTTCACCTTTTAAATTATCTTTTTGATATATTATATTTCCTACTATTACAAGATCATTTTTTCTCTTTTTCTTTTTTAAAAAACCATTTTCTGAATTCCACTTAAAACATTCATCTAAATTAGTAGCTATAGAGTAAACACTATTTTTAGATGTTTTTGATTTTATTTTATAACTTAAAGGAATAGTTTTCCCGATATATTTTCCGGGACTATATTCAAATTTTCTTTTATTTTTAATCCTAAATTTTTCTGTAAATAAATCTAATTTTGGTTTCTCAAAATATCCGAATGTAGGAAAACATGTAGGCGGAACGATTCCTTTATTTGTTACCCAACCCACAAGATTTTTATTATCAAATGTTTCTTGATTAACTCCATTAATAGTTACGATAGTCCATTTGCCATTTTCCATTCTGTCAAACCAGATTAAACCCTGAGATATCATGAATCCTCTCCATCCAACAGAATCGCAATCTATTTCACTTCTAATAATTTCATTAACCCATTCTTTAGGGAATATTTCATCAAAACTTTTATTTTTTATAAATTCTCTTCTTGGACCATTTACAAGTTCATCGATTAGGACATGCTGATAAATTCCGCGAATATCTTTTTGGGCTATTAACGCTTGAATTTTTCGTCCAAAATCATGAGCTTCCTGTCTATCGTAGTAATCATGATATTGTTTCTTTTTTATTAATGAACAGTCCTTTCTAATAGGTATTTGAATACCTGATCTAGCTGTAAGCGGTACCGTAAAAATTATTAATAAAGCAAGTATTAATTGCTGAAAAGAATTGTTTGATCGGAAACTATCTTTCTGAACCATTTACCCAACCATATGATCTACACTTACCAGGATTATTGATATCATAACTATCGCACCAATAGCTATTTAAAGCAAATATGACATTGCTTTTGATTCTTCTAGCCCCTCCTGCAACAGGCAAATAATGTATACCTTTTTTTGCATTTAATTTTTCTGAACAAAAGAAATCCGGACCGCACATTCCGTATGCTATTCCCTCTTCATTAACATAAAGTACAGCTGCTGTGCCACTATTTCTCCAATAGGGTATCCCTGGTAATCCAATCTCTTTTGCTTTTTGATGGTGCCGTGCAACTTTTGTTTTATTAGATTCAAAGACATATTTCCATTCAATTTTTGGGAGATTTATTAAAAGAACCCAAAAAATAATAGGTCCATATAAAGCTCCTACCCAAGCCCATATTCCATACCTCTTGGTATTTTTTATTTTTACATTTTTAGGCATGTCTATATCTAACTTTTTCGTTTGAATAAATTTTGAATAACATAATATCTTTTGCTTTAGGATATTTCTTCCAATTTTATAGTGCTTGTCAACTTGAAATTTCTCTCAGATAAAATCAATTATTATTTTAATTTTGTTTCCATTTCTAGTAAAAAATACACAAAATGATTACTTAGGATTATTTTGAATTTCATGTTGATAATTTAAACTTTGTAAATTTAATGAAAAATTTTGATCTAGACTTCAAACCTAAAGATTATTACGAAAAAAATATCAATAAAGAAGATTTAATGACTCCTAAAGATATTGAAGAGTTTCAAGAAAATGGTGTAGTAATTGCAGGTATTGATTTTGGTGACGGTCCCTATAACCCCACTATTGCGCATCTAATCACTTGTTATTTTGAAGGAAAATATCATTACAAATTAGTGGTTGATGAGGAGGAATATGTTTATAAGATGAAGCATCATGAAAGTCTAGAGACTTTATCTTTTAAACAGGTAATAGAAAATATTGATTCGGCAATATTAACTCATCGAGGTGGGACAGAATATGAAGAATTACCTTTAGGCGTAATGGAATCTCAACTGGTAAAAAATTTTAGTTCTGATTTAGGAAAAGAAGAAGTCCTTAATTCTTTTGATATTGGCTCAAACTTTTATCCATTGGAAGAATACTACAAAGCCAAGAAAGAAACTTGGTTTAGGAATCTTGTAAATGATGACAAAGAAGTCATAAATAAAAAATTTGATAATGCTAAAAGATTGTTATTTGATGAGTTCATAGAAAATCAAATAAGTAATTTTGAAAAAGAACAATCATGGGCTAAACCAGGCATGTATAAAAAGCTTAATGAATCAAAAAGTGAGGAAAATATTATTTTGAAAAAAATCTCAAATGGGGAATCAAAAAATTGTGAGTTTAAAGAGTCTTTAAGTTTAGACATCCGCCAAAGCCAAAGTAATAAATCCTATCAACCTAAAAAAGAATCATATATAGAATTAGCAGTGCTTAAAACTATTGCTGGATTTCTAAATACTGATGGAGGAGAACTATTTATTGGTGTTAGTGATGACTCAAAAGTCTTGGGTATAGAAAATGAGTTAATTAAACTCCACAAGTCTTCAAAGGATAAATTTCAACTCCATTTAAAAACATTAATTAAAGAAAATATTGGTTTAGGTTCAAGTAATTTCATTAATTTAGAATTAATAACTATAAATGATAAAGAAATAATTCATGTGTCATGCAAGAAGTCAGATGAACCAGTTTATATAAAGGATAAAGATTTTTATATTAGAACAGGACCTGCAACAGATAAGTTAGAAGGTCGTGAATTAGTAAATTATACAACTAGTAGATTTAAGAATTAAGTTTTAACTTTATTTAATTATTAAAAACATTTATATTAATAATTTTTCTTAGTGTCTTTGATTGAATTTTGGATTAGTTATTTTAAATTGTTTTTAAAAACTACTAACCATTTTAAAAATTCTTTCCAATCTTCAGCCTTACAAAAAGCTATGTGAATTCTGTGTCTTTGATCTACTGAATAACACTTATGGTTCATTATCTTTGCCAAAGTTCTTGAATGGTATGGTGTTCCATCATTCATTTTCTTTCCTCCATTCTTCCATTTCTTTTACATAATCTCTCATTTTTGGAGTATCTTTCCAAAACTTACTATCGCACTCTCTACAACCAAACTTGCATTGAACAGGAGTTGGGTCTGGTATGCAGCCAATTATGAATAGCGATTCATCGTAAAAATCTTCTTCGGTTGGATATCCCAGAATTGCTTTACCAATTTTTCTTGAATTACAAGAGGGACAACGATAAGGTTTTCTGTCTATCAGATACCAATTTGTATCGCCATAATTATCAATCTTTTTTGCGTATGCCATAACTAAACCTCAATCCTATTTTTTAAATGTCTTTCAAATGCTTTTTCTAAACAAAGTTCTGTTGTGTAAGAACCATAAAAAGAATTATGCGTTTCTACAGAATGACCCATGGCAGCAGCAGCATCTTTTACTGATATTGGGATAGTGGAACCCTTATGACATTGATACGCATATCTATGTCTCAGACTATAAGGAGTTATATCAGGATTAGCTTTAATGATTTCTATCCATACTTTATTCCTCTCGATTAACTGCCTTAGTGCTTGTCCCACATCACCATATCTATTTTTATCTTTTACCATTTTTATTTGATTTATGACTGGTATAGGCAATGTAATTTTTTCTGATTCAAAAAGCTTAATAAGTTTTTTGCCAAGATTCTTTTTCTCAATAAGATCCATAGGAAAAACTCTTCTATCCTCTTTTTTAGCTTTTGTATTGATATTATTTTTGATGTTGCCTACATATAATTTTCCATCAACAACTCTAAGAACCGCAAGTTCAGATAGTCTCAGGCCAAAAATTGAAATCAAACCTACGGCCAGAAATAATGAAGAATCTCTTGATTCAAGATCATCTAATAATCTGAGTAAATCATTTTCTTCAATATATGGAGTTAATTTATCTTGTTTGGTTCTATTAGATTTTCCAATTAGTTCTTTTCTATAGTCTTCGCTTGGTGGTTGCCACCTTTTTTCGTTCTGTGAATGTCTTTCAATTCCATATCTTAAAATTTCACACCAAGCATTTATGTATCTTTTCTTTTGGTTAGGTTCTATTTCAGTAAGGTATTTATCTGATAATTTCTTTATTAGTTCAACTCCTGTATTAGGTGCGGGAGTATTGTTCATTACTTCTAAGAACCTACTAATCCTTCTAGCCCAATCTTTTTCAGTTTTACTGGTAAGACCTTGTTTTGTTTGCATGAATTGATCAACCTTGGATACTACATTTAAATATGCTTTTAAATCCTTTTCATAGTTTGCATCCTTTTTATTTATGGGCCTTATCAATAAGAAATCATTCCAACTTTTATTTGGTTGTTTCCTTGATTCTCCAATGAATTGAGCCTTCCATCTTCTAGTGGCCTCTTTAAGAGTTAGATTTTTTTCAACTATTAATGGTTTTATAAATTCGATAGCTTTAAGAATTTCTATCCCTGAGGTTTTCTTCCATTCTATTGGTAAGGTTTGAGAAGTTCTTTTATTGGCAGAACCTAATCCTTCGTTATAAACATACAAAAGTTTGGTTCTGCCACTATTTTCGCCATTCACCCTAAATCCACGACCAAAATTAGTGCAGATATTTTTTCTTAACTCTTTTTCCCAAGAAGTGCAGTTAACACTTGTCATTATAAAAATATAATTAGTGCAAATATTAGTGCAGAATAGCTATATTTTCGATATATCTAGACATATCCACTTATTTTATAATTCTACCTAATTATTTATGATTCACTGTGCTGCAGTCAATCTGGGTATGCCCTCGTCGGGACTTGAACCCGAGACCTCACCCTTACCAAGGGTGTGCTCTACCGCTGAGCTACAAGGGCATTATTAAAGTGGGCCGGGTTGGATTTGAACCAACGTAGGCAGAGCCAGCGGATTTACAGTCCGCCCCCTTTAACCACTCGGGCACCGACCCCTACATTAAAAATTTATCAGTTAATGGTCACTTTGTGTAGAAATATTTTGGTTTTTTTTATTGATCAAGATACGATTTGAATAGAAGAGAATTTATTTAATGAATATTTTATTGATAAATGGTCCAAATCTTAATCTACTGGGCACTAGAGAACCTGAAATTTATGGAAATCAAACACTAGATCAAATAGAAAACGAATTAATTCATATAGCGAAACAGAATGGGTTTAAGTTAGAGTGTTACCAAAGTAATCATGAAGGTAAAATTGTAGATAAAATTCAGGCTTCCATAGGAAATATAAATGGCATTTTAATAAATGCAGGAGCCTTAACTCATACTTCAGTATCACTTAGGGATGCATTAGTAGGTTCAAATATTCCTTTCATAGAGCTTCATATCTCAAATATTTTTAATAGAGAAGACTTTCGAAAAGAATCATTTCTTACTGATAAAGCAATTGGAATAATTAGTGGTTTTGGACTCGATAGTTATTTTCTTTCTTTAGATGCAATAATAAATTTTTTAAAAAAATAGTTTTTTTGAATGAGAGAAATTAAAAGACCTACCTTTCATATAAAACATTTGACGAAGTTGTCTTCAGAGCAATGGATTCAATTAGCTTTGTCAAATCCAATAGAAATATTAATAGATCATGCTCATTGCGAAAGAAAAGCAGCCGGAGTTGCTATTCAGTTAATGTTTAGATATCCTTCAGAACCAAATTTAGCTGAAGTTTTAAGTCCCATAGCAAGAGAAGAATTAGAGCATTTTGAAAAAATATTATATTTTCTAAAAGCTAAAGGTATAGAATTGAAAGCTTTACAGCCGCCTCCATATGGATCTCAACTCGCAAAGAATATAAGAAAAGATGAACCATTAAGAATGCTTGATAGTTTTTTAGTGGCTGGAATTATTGAAGCAAGAAGTCATGAACGTTTAAGTATTCTTGCTTTAAATGCAAAAGATAATTCCTCAAGAGAGCTTTATAATTCTCTTTTAGAGAGTGAGGCAAGGCATTTTGGAATCTATTGGAAATTAGCGCAAAGTAAATTTGATAAAGATAAAACAATTAAAAGGCTGAACGAATTGGTAAAGAAAGAGGAGGAAATTCTCTCCAATACTTTTATGAAGCCTCGTATTCATAGTTAATTAAAAATATGTTAAAAATATTTATATTTATAAAGCAATTAATTTTTCCTAAAAGGGCATTAGGTTCTCTGACAATAATTGCTGTAGGCCCAGGAGATTCTTCACTTTTAACTATTGAAGCTACTAAAGCCCTCAAAAAATCTAAAGTAATATTTTATCCAACCTCTGGAGAAGGTAAAGATAGTTATTCTGCTCAAATAGTAAATAAATTTATAAAAAATAAGAAGCAAATACCTTTAATATTTCCCATGGGTCAAAAGGATTATGATTCTGAATTCATTTGGGGAAATGGTGCGAAAACAATTGTTGATTATATTAATAAAAATCTACCAGTTGCATTGCTTTGTCTAGGTGATACTTCCATATATGCAAGTTCTTTTTATTTAAAAAAAGAAATTAAAAAGAATTATCCTCAAATTAAAATAACAACATTACCAGGAATCTCCTCTTTATCTTTAGCAGCGGCATTAGGAGATTTTCAACTAGTTAAAAAAGGAGAAAATTTGAATATAATTGAATGTCCTGATGATAAAAATCAATTTCTTAATTTATTTACTAAACAGACCAAAACAGTCTTAGCAATTATGAAAGTTGGGAAAAGATGGGAATGGGTTAAAAATGTTTTAGAGGAAAAAAAGATATTAAGAAAAGCTATATTAGCTGTAAATCTAGGTATGGAAAATCAGTATATTGGAGATGCCTCGGAATACTATGCAAGAGAATTGCCCTATTTTTCCTTAATTTTGCTGAGAATAGGTCCTGAATAAAGAATTTCTCTATTAATTTAATTGATTCATTTCAAACTTGAAGTTAAAAAATATATAAAAATGTATAGTTATATAAGAAACTTAATTAAAAGGGTATTTTGAACCTTCCCTCAATAGCTGTTATAGGAAGACCTAATGTGGGTAAATCTACTTTAGTTAATCGATTTTGCCAAACTAATAATGCAATCGTTTATGACATACCTGGAGTTACGAGAGATAGAACTTATCAAAATGCTGAATGGTGTGGGAAAGAATTTATTGTTGTTGATACTGGTGGATTAGTCTTCGAAGATGATTCAGAGTTTCTACCAGAAATACGAACTCAAACGTTTTTAGCATTAGAAGAGGCCTCCTTAGCAATATTTATAGTAGATGGTATGCAAGGTGTTACAGATGGCGATCTTTCTATAGCTAGGTGGCTAAGAAGTTCAAAATGTAAAGTAATAATTGCTGTAAACAAATGCGAATCAACAATACTTGGATCATCTCTTGCATCGGATTTTTGGAAACTTGGTCTAGGTGAACCATTCCCAGTTTCAGCAATTCATGGAACAGGCACAGGTGATCTATTAGATTTAGTAATTGCAGAACTTCCTGAAAAAGATAAAACAGATCAAGAAGAACAATATTGCATGTCAATTATAGGTAGACCAAATGTAGGTAAATCAAGTTTGCTTAATTCAATTTGCGGCAATAAGAGAGCAATTGTAAGTGATATTAGTGGTACAACCACTGATTCCATAGATACCTACATAAAAAAAGATGATAAATTCTGGAAAATAATTGATACCGCTGGAATAAGAAGAAAAAAAAATGTAAAGTACGGTACAGAATTTTTTGGAATTAATAGGTCTTTTAAATCAATTGATAGAAGTGATATATGCCTTTTAGTTTTAGACGCGGAAGATGGTGTTACAGAGCAAGATCAGAAATTAGCTGGACGTATTGAAGAACAAGGTAGGTCATGTTTAATTGTAATTAATAAATGGGATTTAATTGAGAAAAATAGTTCAACAATATATTCAGCCGAAAAGAAATTTAGATCAAAGTTATACTTTTTGAGTTGGTCTAAGATGATTTTCATTTCAGCATTAACGGGTAAAAGAGTGAATAATATTTTTGATAATGCTAAATCTGCAATTGATCAGCACCGTAGAAGAGTAACTACATCCGTAGTAAATGAGGTTATTAAAGAGGCAATAACGTGGAGGAGTCCACCTACAAAAAGAAGTGGTAAACAAGGAAGAATATATTATGGAACTCAAGTAAAAAATCAACCGCCAACTTTTTCACTTTTTGTAAATGATCCTAAATTATTTGGAAGTACTTATAGAAGATATATAGAAAAACAATTTAGAGTGAATTTAGGATTTGAGGGAACTCCTTTAATTTTCTTATGGAGAGGTAAACAAAAGAGATCATTAGAAAGAGATATATCTAGAAATAACATTAACTTAATACAAAATGATTAATGAATATACTCACAAGGTTTCCACTTGGGCAATACGTAGATGGAAATAAAA
Source organism: uncultured Prochlorococcus sp. (assembly GCA_902624105.1). Lineage (GTDB taxonomy): Bacteria > Cyanobacteriota > Cyanobacteriia > PCC-6307 > Cyanobiaceae > Prochlorococcus_A. The sequence continues at coordinate 49,035 of CACNWH010000005.1, forward strand.
GCTGGTTAAGAATTATCGATAGTAGATTAAAGTTTATTATTCTATTAATATTTTTAATAACTCCAATATGGGCTGGTCCTTTGTGGAGGATTAGTTTGGTTTTATTTCTAATATTTATAACTTTTATTAGCTTTCTTCCAATAAGGGTTTGGTGGAGATCTGTTTCATTTTTAATGTGTTTATCTTTATTAATTGGATTACTGTCTATATTCGCAACTTCTAATTTATCTCCTCTTGAAATACCTTTCAGGGATCCAAATGAGTTAGGGTTATTATTATCAAACAATATAAGTTGGAATATTGTTGAAATTCCTATCTTTAAAGTAGGTTTTTTAAATATTGGTCCATACAATATTTCACGAAAAGCATTTGAGTTAGGAATAAAAACATCAACATTAATTTTTACTGTTGTTCATAGTGTCAATTTAGTTCTACTTACAACTCTAAAAGAAGAAATTGTATGGGCACTTAGTTGGTTTATGTATCCATTAAGGAAATTTAATATTCCAGTTGATAGATTGTTATTTCAGTTGTTACTCTCAATGCGATTTATTCCTTTAGTTCAGGAAGAATTACAAAATATACTTAAGTCAGTTTCCGTAAGATCTTTAAATTATCGAAATCTGGGTTTTAAAAAAACATTTAATGTTTTGTTTAGTTTGATAGAAAGAATTTTTTTGAATATTTTTTTAAGAATTGATCAAGGTTCTGAGTCACTTTTATCTAAAGGTTTTTTGCAAATCAATATCCAAAGGTTTAAACCCGTAGAGAAGCCTAAAATATCATCCTTTATAATTAATGCAATATCTATATTTTTCATATGCCTGGCAATTTTCCTCAGAAAACAGTATGGTGCATTATGAATAATATTTGATTTAAATTGAGCTCAGAGCGTTATCTAAATCATCCAACATTTGGAATGTTATACCAAGTATCTCCCGCTAATGATGGGAAGGATATTTATGCAACTTTGTATGCACAAAAAATGTTTTTTTTAGTTTCTATAAAGCCAAGAGAAATCTTATTTGAAGTAATACCCTATCTAGATGCAAGAAATCAGGCTGAAATAAATTTGCAAAAAGTTAGAAGAGAATCATCTAGTGATTATGCAAAATGGCAAAATTTGTTTAAGCAAACTTTTTTGTGAATGATTTAAAAATTGGATTATCTTCAGATCAAAAAAATATTACCTAAAGGTGTAAATTTACTTGCAGTAAGCAAGGGATTTCATTCAAGTGATATTGAATATTTTCAATCATTAGGACAATTAGATTTTGGTGAGAGTAAGGTTCAAGAAGCTATCCGAAAGCCAGTTTTTCGGGGTAATAATAATCTTAAGTGGCATTTTATAGGGAGAATACAAAGTAATAAAATCCGTAAAATAGTTGAGAATTTTGATTATATTCATTCAGTTGATTCATATAAGAATTTATTGAAAATTTCTGAAGTCGCAATTGAATTACAAAAAATGCCAAATGTTTTTATACAAATAAAGTTAGCGCTTGATCCAGCAAAAGCTGGTTTAAACTATTCAGAATTAATTGAAAATTGGTATCAGATAAAACAAATAAAGGGAATCCATATAATTGGATTAATGACCATAAATCCAAAGGGGCTTAGTGCAAAGAAAAATTTTGAGTTATTTAATAAATGTAGATTAATTGCTGATAAATTAAATTTACCTCATTGTTCAATGGGAATGTCCAATGATTGGCAGGAAGCTGTCAAAGCTGGAGCAACATGGATAAGGATAGGTTCACTAATTTTTGGCAAAAGATATAGTTAGTAATTAATAATAATAAGTCAAAATCTTAATAATAAGCTTGCAGTTATTAACAACTAACGTTATCTAGGTATAAGTGGTTTTCATAGTTTTATGAATTAATTGCTTGGTTTTCTCAATTTACATTACGGGGTTTTGAAAAGGTGTCACTTATTTCTCGATTAAAGGCTGTTGTCGCTGGAGATGATTACATTGATGATGATTTTGATGAAATTGATTATGAATCGGAACATGACTTAAATTCTATGAATGAGTATAGAGGTAACACTAAAATGTCTAATACATTTTCAGGCTCTAATCCTTTTGATTTTATGAATAATAAATCATCAAAAGTTATTGGAATGCCAGGTATCTCAAATTCATCTTCAGAAGTGAATCTACTAGAGCCAAAAAGTTTTGATGAAATGCCCCAAGTAATACAAGCTTTGAGAGAGAGAAAAACAATAATTTTAAATTTGACAATGATGGATCCTGATCAAGCTCAAAGAGCTGTTGATTTTGTTGCAGGTGGAACATATGCAATTGATGGCCATCAAGAAAGAATAGGTGAAAGTATATTTTTGTTCACTCCGAGCTGCGTAAATGTTACAAGTTCTTTCCCTGTTGAAGCTTCTCCATCAAATATTACTAATGAAGATATTTCAACTTTTGGACTAAATTCTAATTCTGCTCCTCAGCCAGCGTGGGGCGATTCAAAATTATCTGCCTATTCTTAAGTCGTGACTCTCAAGGTTGGTGTAATAGGTTTTGGGAATATTGCTAAAGCTATTATTACTCCTTTATTAGATCAAGAAATATTAAGACCTGAAGAAATAGTTTGTTTAGTAAACTCTAAGAAGAGTTTTGAAAATTTAAAAAAAAACTATAAATATAAAATAAATATTTATCATTCAAATTCTTCTGAATCAGATTTAGTTTGGCATTGTCCAATAAAAATCCTAGCTGTTAAACCACAGCAATTAAAAAATATAAAAGAAGTAAATTTTAATGAAAATAATAAATATATTCTGATCTCTATATTAGCGGGTGTTTCATTGAAAACTTTAGAGTCTATTTTCCCAAAACATAATTGTATTAGAGCAGTAACAAATATACCTATAACTATTGGACAAGGTCTTACTGGAATCGCTTGGAATAATGATATTGATGATAAAAATAAAAATTTTATAAAAAATATCTTCGAAAATTCAGGCAAAGTTTATGAATTTTCTGAAGATTATCTTGATATATTTTTAGCTCTAACTTCATCTGCACCAGCAATAATAGCTTTGATTATTGATGCCTTAGGAGATGGTGGATTAAGCGGTGGATTAACAAAGAAATTATCAGAAGAATTGGTTTTAGATATGATCTTTGGAACTGTTTTAATGATGAAAGATTTAAAGGTTTCTCCTCACGAATTGAAGAATATGGTAACTTCTCCAGCAGGCACAACAATTGCTGCATTAAGAATTCTTGAAGAAAAAGGTTTTAGGTCAACTTTGATAGAATCAATAATCGGTGCAATGAATAAGAGTAAAGAATTTAGATAAAGATTTATTGTTCTTTAAGTTGTGAATAAACATTTTCAAGATGGTTTATATTTTTTTCAATAGTATATCTTTCAATAACTCTTTTTCTAGCTTTAATACCCAAAATTTTTGTAAAATCTGGATGATTTTCTAATATTGGAATCAATGTTTTTAATTGAGTTGTTACATCGTCAGTAGAAATTACTATCCCTGCTCCACTATCTAAAACTTCACCATCAGCACCTGCATCGGTAGCGACGCAAGCAGTACCAGAAGACATTGCTTCTAGTAGAGATAATGATAATCCCTCAACTAAGCTAGGCAAAAAAAATACCTCTGCAAGTTGCATAATTGCTACTCTTATTTCAAGATTAGATTCTTCTCCCCACCAAATTAAATCCTTTTTTTCTAAATCTGAAAAATTATGCTCTAAAGATGGTTTCATGGGTCCATCTCCCACTATTAAAAGCAAACAATTTTTGCTTTTTGTTTGGCGCCATGCTTTTAAAAGTGCTTCGATGTTTTTTTCGTTAGCAATTCTTCCCATGTAAAGAAAAATTCTTTTGTCCCCGATTTTCTCCTTAATTAAATTATGGTATTTATTGGTATTATCTGAGGGTCTCCAAATATTCTGATCAACTCCATTTGGAATAATTATTTGTTTCTCAGTGCTAACTCCAAGTTTTTCTAGGACCTCTTTTTGATCTTGAGAAAAAACTATTACTCTATTAAATTTAGCGAGAGTAGGAGCATACAATTGATAAGTTAATTGTTGGGCACTCGCAGTAAGATTTCTTATTTTTGAATCAAATGCTGGATGAAATGTTGCAACTAAAGGAACATTCATTTGTTGACAAATATCAGGTAATCTAAAATCTAATGGTGATAATGTAAGGCTGGCATGTACTATATCAGGTTTTAGTTTTTCCAAAGAATCTTTTAATTCTTTTTCTGCTCTCGGAGAAGGTATTGTATAGAATTGAGATTTTATTAAATAAGGAAGACTTACCTCAGGATCATTATCTAGAAAAAGTGATTCAGATTTATTATTAGGTAAATGATTATCAAAATGAATAAAACTTACGTTATGACCTCTTTTTTTTAAATGTTCAGTTATTAAATTTCCATAACTTACGTTTCCACAGAATGGAGATTTTTTTCCTAGCCAAGCTATTTTGACCACAAATATATTTTTAGTTATTTACTAAATATACAGTTTGAGAGAAAATCAAGTAATTATATTAAATAAATATTTATTTATAAAATTCTCCCAAGATTTTTAATGATGACATTTCTTTCCCTAATTGAGCGGGAATCCAAAGGCAAAATATTTTTAGTATTTTTCCCCATACTTCTTTGGGACCCAATAACTCTCCATTTGCTTTTATAGGTAAATCTGGAAAAAGAAGTCTTTGCATTAATGCAACTTCGGATGCATTGAGATTTATTAAACTTCTTGTATCTTCGATAATTGAAAATCCTTCACTAGGAATAAAAAAACATGTCCAATCCCAATTGCCAATTGGAGGCTGTATTGGCTTACCTGTTTCGCAGCAATAGTATAATGGTAAGCTTACTCCACCAATTGCTAAAAGATGCGTAAGTGATTGAATACTCATAGCCAGTATTTTAAGATCACATTCGTATGAGGCTTTGTATTCATACAAACGATCTAAATGAGCAATAACTGTAGAAAGATAATTATGTTGTGTGTCTTCATTTCCCACTAACATAAAAGTTAATTCTGTAATGGCTTGAGCAGCTGCTAGGCATTCAATACTTCTTCCCAATCCGCTATAACTTTTTATAACTTTTAATTGACGTACTGTTTTCAGACTTCTTTTACCAAATATTTGAACTTCCAAAAGTGTTAAAGGAGTTGCTGAGGCTAAACTACTTTTAGGTTTTCTCGCTCCTGGGACAGCAAATCGGCTTAATCCTTGTTCTTCAGATAATACAGTTATCAAACGATCATTTTCACCTAGAGGTGTAGCTTTAATGCATAAACCTTTTAATCTTTTTTCATTTGACATTTATTAATTTTTTAATTCTTGGAAAATATCATGGTAGTAAGATGTTCCAATACAATCAGCTCCTGCTTCTAAAGTATCTTTTACATTTGCGATTGTTTTTATCCCTCCCACAACTTTAATAAAATTATTTTTACCTAACAAATTCATAATTTCTTTGATCTCATTAACTCCTAAATATTGACCAAAACCATCTCCAAATTGAAAATTCTCTATTCCTAGTTCGAGAGAAATATTTATTGCTTTAGTGAAGATTTCTTGACTTAACTGCCTTTTATTAAAAATCAAAGTTATCGGCAAATCTAATTTTGATACATTCTCAATATCTCGTGCGAATTCTTCATCTTTATTATTTGATAAGGTGAAGAATTTTGGTGTATATTCTATACCTTCTGATCCAGCATCCTTTGCATAATAAATTAATTCTTTCACAAAATTATTTGGTAAATCACCAAATGGGTAAGAGATTAATGTATTGATTTTTATATTAGATGATGGAAAATTATCTTTTATATGACATAGAAAATTTAATGAGGTTGATATATTTTTAATATTATATTTTTTAATCAAATTTATATTATTTTCAAAAGATTTTTTTGTTAAGTAAGGATTTAAAAGAATTGAGTGAATCTTTTCATTAAATTCATAATCTTTATTTGAGCTCATTTAATTATTTTGATTGAATTAGTCCATACCCTCCATGATTTCTTTTATATATAACTTGAAGTTCATTATTTTTTTTATTTCGGAAAAAATAAAAATCATGATCAATAAAATCAAGTTGTCTTCTAGCTTCAGATATTGATATTGGTTCCATTTCAAAATATTTATTTTTAATAGATGGTTCTGGTAATTTTCCTTTTAACCCTTTTTTTAAAAAATCAGTAGTTTCTGCAGCGATATTTGCATTATCATCTAAATTAGAATTTTTGAATTGAATTGTTTCTTTTTGATTACTATTAATTGTTCTTTCCTTGTATTTCCTAAGCTTTCTGCAAAGTTTATTAGAAACCAAATCTATACTTGAATACAAGTTATCTGATTTTTCTTCTGCCCTTATTATTATTCCATTAGCAAATATAGTTACTTCTGCACTTTGAAAAGATACTCTAGGATTTTTTTCTATAGATAGATGTATATCTGCTTCTTTGACGATATCTTTATAGTGATGGGTAGCTTTAGTAATCTTAGACTCAGTGTATTCTTTAAGTGCGCCAGTAAGTTCAATGTTTTTTCCATGAATTAAGATTTTCATAATAAAATTTTAAATTTTGCTATCTCTCCTTTTTAATTTACATAAATATGCTTCATAGGACATCTATACTGCAAGAACCTAATAAAATTTTATATTTTGAAAAGGTTCTTAAATTACAAGAAACATATCAACAAGCACTAATTACTGGTGCATCTAAAAAACAATTGGTATGGATTGGAGAACATAATCTTTGTTATACCATTGGAAGAGGTGGAGACAAGAAAAATCTATTACCTTCATTAAACAAAAATACTGATATATTCAAAATTAATAGAGGTGGAGAAGTAACTTGTCATATGCCAGGCCAATTGGTAGTTTATATGGTCTTAGATCTTAAGAACTATAAAAAGGATTTAAATTGGTATCTAAGAAAAATAGAAGAAATTATTATAAAAATTCTCCATCACTTTAATATCGATAGTTCAAGAAAAAATGGTTTCACTGGAGTTTGGTGTGGTAACAAAAAAATTGCTTCAATAGGTATTGGATGTAAAAGATGGATCACTATTCATGGATTTTCTTTGAATGTAAATTGTAATTTAAATCATTTTGAAAGTATTATTCCCTGCGGAATTAAAGGCTGTTTAATGACAAAAATTAGTGATTTTAATCCTCATATAAGGATTATTGATGTTAAGGATATTGTTAAAAATATAATTAAGGAGGAATTTAATTTTAAATTTGTATCAGAATAAGATGAATAAATTAACTAATTTGCTTAAAAAGATATGAAAAAATTAGCTTATTTAACTTCCCCGAAGTTGTCTTCTAAAGAAGTAAAAAGATTACAAGAGAGGGATTTTATGCAAAAATTAAATCATCTTGATCAAATATGGAAATGTTTAAAAAATAGATATGGAAAAATATTAGCTGTTAAAGATTTAAGGGGCAAAAATAAGGAGGAATTTTCTTATTCAGAATTAGACGAAGTGATAACAAGAGCTTCTAATGCTTTCTTTAATATTGGATTAAGGAAAGGAGACGTAGTAACTATTATTTCAGAAAATTCGCCAAGGTGGTTAATTGCTGACCAAGCAATTATGAGATTATCTGCTATTGACGCGGTAAGAGGAATTAATTCTCCATCTGTTGAATTGGATTATATTATTAAGCATTCAAAATCTGTAGGTTTGATCATTCAATCAAATTCAATATGGGAAAAATTAGAGAATAAAAAAGAACTATTGAAGGATTTAAAATTTATTATTAACCTTGAGGATTTTTCAGATAATGGAATTTTATCTTGGGATGAATTTTTAAAATTAGGAAATAAAACAAGCTCAGTTAGTTATAAAGCAGAAGTTGATAAATGTAGTATTAATGATGTTGCGACAATACTTTATACTTCAGGAACAACTGGTAAGCCCAAAGGGGTACCTTTAACTCATTCAAATTTATTACATCAAGTAATAAATTTAGCTTGCATTGCCGATCCAAAACCAGGATCTTATGTCTTAAGTGTTTTGCCTATTTGGCATTCTTATGAAAGGAGTGCCGAATATTTTTTTCTATCTTGTGGCTGTTCTCAATTTTATACTTTACCGAAATATTTGAAAGATGATATTAAACTAATAAAGCCAATGATAATGGCAACTGTCCCTAGACTTTGGGAAGCTATATATGATGGCTTCTTTCTCGCCTTAAAAAAGATGCCTAATAATAAACAAAAGTTAATTAAGCGATTAATAATAAATAGCTCTCAATTTAAAAAAAACTTACGTAAATTTAGGAACCTACTAGTGTTTGATTCCAGCATTATTGAGAAAATTAAAGCCTTGTTTTTTATTGTTTCTTGTTTCCCTGTTCATAAATTTTCTTCAATATTTCTTTGGCCAAATCTCAAAAAGCAATTATGCGGAGACAATTTGAAATTTCCAATTAATGGAGGAGGTGCATTACCTGAGCATGTTGATTTGTTTTTTGAGGCATTAGGTATTGATGTTTTAGTTGGTTACGGATTAACTGAAACAAGCCCAGTTTTAACTTGTAGGAGAACTTGGTGTAATGTTAGGGGCAGTTCCGGGCAACCATTGCCATCAACGGAAATTAAAATAGTTGGAGAAAATAATTCAATTTTAAGATTTAAAGAAACTGGCAAAATATTTGCTAGAGGTCCACAAGTTATGGGGGGTTATCTTAATGATGCCTCTTCTTCTATGAAGGTTTTATCAATTGATGGATGGTTTGATACTGGTGATCTTGGATTCTTAATACCAAATGGCTCATTAATAATTACTGGTAGATCAAAAGACACTATTGTTCTTTCGAGTGGTGAGAATATAGAGCCAAATCCTCTAGAGGCAAAAATTTTAAGTTCTGAATTTATTTCTCAAGTACAACTAGTTGGTCAGGATAAGAAAAATTTATCCGCTCTTGTTGTTCCTAATATTGATTTAATTGAATCTAAATTTTCTGAGGATAATTTAACAAAAATAAATCAAAGTAAAGAGATCAGAAATTTTTATAAATCTTTAATAAATAAATTACTCAAAAATAGAATAGGAGCTAGATCAGAGGAACAGATAATAGATTGTTTATTTATACCTCCATTTACTATCGAAAATTCTTTACTCACGCAAACCTTAAAACAAAAAAGAAAAGAAATTGAAAAATTATATGAAACTCAAATAGAAGAAATGTATAAAAAACAAATTAAACGAGAAAATTTAATCTGATAACTATATATTAAAAACATATATTTATTTTTTATGACCACTAAAGACTCTATTTCAATTAAAAGATCAATTGCAATAAAAGCCATTGTAACTCCCACATGGAAACAAGATGCAGAGAATGAAATTAGTAAAGCAATCTCCTCAATGGATCAACAATTATCTCAACTTGAACAAGAAGGTCAACAGTTAGTAAGTAATATTAGATCTCAGGCCGCTAATCCATTAGATCCAAGAGTTCAAGAGCAAGTTGGGCAAATACAACAACAAATAGCTGCGAAAAGGAATGAATTGGAAGAGCAAAAAAGGAATTTATTACAGCAACAAAATCAAGTAAGAGATTTAAAAATGGATGATATTGTTGACCAAGGACAAATAGATAGTTTTTGCGATGTTATGGTCGGTGATAACTTGATTAAAAAAATGCAAGTTTCAATTACAGTTAAGGATGGAATAATACAATCAATAGATAATCTTTAATTTTTAATTTAAAACTTCTAGATAAAAATATGATTAATTATGAATTTCTAAAGTTTTTTTATAGATTCTTTTCCATGCTTACAACCAAAATTACCTATGAACTAGCTGAGTGGATAAGAGAATGGATTAAAAGTAGAGACGAATCACCTTCAATTGAAAATTGTTTCAAATTTGTTGAATGGAAAAGTAAGATTGATGTATTAACTGAAAGTGATAAATTACAAATAGAAGCAATACTAATTTATGAAACTTCATAATAAATAGATTTCTTAAAAGATATTAAAATTTAATTTTTTCAAATTTCATTTGTTTTATTAAATTAAATAATTTAATTATTTATAGTTCCCATATTTACAGGTTTTCGTATAATAAGATTAAGAGTTTTTAAGGTTATTTAACTTGAAGAATAGTTGACACTTCAGTCGATAATCTCTAAGAACTATTGCTATAAAAATTATTTATGTCTCACGAAATATTTATGCCAGCTCTTAGCTCAACTATGACTGAGGGGAAAATAGTTGAGTGGTTAAAAAATCCAGGAGATAAAGTTGAAAGGGGTGAATCAGTATTGGTAGTTGAATCTGATAAAGCTGATATGGATGTTGAATCATTTCAAGATGGATATTTAGCAGCAGTTTTAATGCCCGCAGGAAGTACTGCTCCAGTTGGAGAGACCATTGGAATAATTGTAGAAAGTGAGAATGAGATAGCAAGTGTTCAAGCTGAGAACAAAAATATTAGTGCAGCTAAAGATAAACCAGAAAAGATTGAGGTTGCTGATGAGGTAGAAATACAAAATATAAAAGAAGTTGAAAGAGTTAAGCCTTCTGCAAAAAAAGTAAAAATACAAGAGAAAAAAATAGAGGTTAATGCATCGATCTCTAATAGCTCTTCTAGGGTAGTTGCATCTCCAAAAGCAAAAAAAATTGCTTCTCAAATGGGAATTGACTTGTCAAAAGTAAATGGCTCAGGACCTCATGGAAGAATCCAGGTAGATGATGTACTAAAAGCAAAAGGTCAACCAGTCTCTGTCCCATGGATTGGGGAAGGAAATACCTCAGCATCAAATATTAATTTAAACTCAAATGAGAGCCTCCAATCAAACAATCCTGGTATTAGCTTTGGTAACCCAGGAGAAACGATTCAATTCAATACTTTGCAAAAAGCTGTTAATAAAAATATGGAATCTAGCTTGAGCGTGCCTTGTTTTAGAGTTGGTTATTCAATAAATACAGACAAATTAGATTCTTTTTATAAAACAGTAAAACAAAATGGTGTAACTATGACTGCAATATTAGTAAAGGCAGTTGCTAATGCACTTAAGAATCATCCTCAGGTAAATTCCAGTTATTCTGTAGATGGAATCTCATATCCTGAAGAAATAAACGTTGCAGTGGCTGTTGCGATGGAAGATGGTGGCTTAATTACTCCAGTTTTAAAGGACCCTAACAAAACAGATTTATTTGAACTATCTAGAGAGTGGAAAGATTTGGTCAAGAGATCGCGTACGAAACAATTAGAGCCTGAAGAATATTCAACAGGTACATTTACTCTTTCAAATCTTGGTATGTTTGGCGTAGATAGATTTGATGCAATACTTCCTCCAGGGACTGGAGCTATCTTGGCAATTGCCGCTTCAAAACCTACTGTTGTCGCTGGTGATAATGGATCTATCTCAATTAAAAAAGTTATGCAAGTCAATCT
>CACNWH010000006.1 GCA_902624105.1 uncultured Prochlorococcus sp.
TGAAGGTGTCGTAATTGCAAAAAGACATGGTGGATTGAACCAAACAATTACAGTCAGAAGAATTTTTCAAGGAATCGGAGTTGAGAGAATATTTATGCTACATAGTCCACAAGTTGCCTCTCTAAAAGTTGAACGTAGAGGTAAAGTAAGGAGAGCTAAGCTATTCTATTTAAGAGATAGAGTAGGTAAAGCTACTCGTGTTAAACAACGCTTCGACCGTTAGAGTTGTAAAGTAAATACACCCTAATGGTCAAAAAGGCGCTTATAATTATAATTATGCGCCGTTAGTTCAGTTGGTAGAACGCAGGTCTCCAAAACCTGATGTCGGGGGTTCAAGTCCTCCACGGCGCGTTTGAATCAACATTTTGTAATTTTATTATTTTTTGTGATGGAGTTAGACCTTCAACCTGGGGACGTAGTTAAAGTCCTAGAATCAGCCGCCTTAGGATGGGTGAGAGCGAGAGTTATCAGAGTTAAATCTGGAGGTAGAGTTGTAGTCCAAAGTGATCAAGGCAGAGAATTTACTGCTAGAGGTAATCAAGTAAGACTTATTGAGCCAGCTGGTTTTAGACCTTAATCTTTTTAAGAAATTAATTTACAACTTAACCACATTTAAATTCTTTAACTAACAGAATAAATTTTACTATTACAACAAAAATCTTTAGTTTTAACATCTTCTAATTTATACTGGTTAAGTAATATCCCATTCGATTTATGGGACCGTAGTTCAACTGGTTAGAGCACCGCCCTGTCACGGCGGAAGTTGCGGGTTCGAATCCCGTCGGTCCCGTCCCAAAAAGAATTTCTTGAAAAACCGTTTAAGACTAGCGCCAAGTCCTACAGGTCTCTTACATATAGGTACCGCTAGAACAGCTTTATTTAACTGGCTATATGCTAAAAAAAACAAAGGCAAATTTTTACTGAGGATAGAAGATACAGATACATCTCGTTCTAAACACGAATTCACTAAAAATATATTAGAAGGACTAACCTGGTTAGGTTTAAATTGGGATGAAGCTCCAATAAATCAAAGTGAACGGATTGAGGTTCATAAGGAGGTTATTAAGAAACTTCTGGATCAAGGAGTTGCATATAGATGCTTCATGTCTGAAAAAGAATCGCAACAATTAAGGGAATCACAAAAAAATAATGGTTTACCTCCAAAACATGACAATAGATATAGAGACCTATCTAAAAGTAAAATTGAAAGTTTTATAAATGAAGGCAAGTCATCAGTTATTAGGTTCAAAATTGATGATGATGCCGAAATTACCTGGAATGATCAGATAAGAGGCGAAATTAAATGGTTTGGAAAAGACCTTGGAGGAGATATGGTCTTATCTAGAAGGGCGAATGGGTACGATATCGGTTCACCTCTTTATAACTTAGCAGTTGTTATTGATGATAATTTTATGAATATTACTAACGTTATTAGGGGTGAAGATCATATTTCTAATACGGCAAAACAAATTTTAATTTATAAAGCCTTAAAGTATGAACTCCCTAAATTTTCTCACACACCTTTGATTTTAAATAGTGAAGGGAAAAAATTGTCAAAACGCGACTCTGTTACATCTATTGATGAATTCAGAGAGATGGGTTACCTTCCTGATGCCCTTACCAACTATATGGCCCTATTAGGATGGTCTCCTAAATCCTGTGAGAATGAAATACAATCTTTAGAAAAGTTGTCGAAGACATTCGATCTGAAAGACGTCAACAAAGCAGGTGCAAAATTTAATTGGGAGAAACTGAATTGGATCAACTCACAATATATTAAAAATATGGATTCTCATGATTTATTTAATATCATTAAAGTATTTTGGGAAAAGAAAGGATGGGAAATACCTTCTCAAAAATGGGGATTAAATTTAACACTTTTAATACAGGATTCAATTGTTGTTCTCAAAGAGGTAATCGATCAGTCAGAACCATTTTTTAAACTACCAGAAGTTGATAAAAAAGGTGTAGATTTTTTAAAAAACAACCACGTAAAATCTATTTTGAAAGATGTAATTAATTTACTAATTACAAAAAATCAAACTATTGATCACAATGATGCTAAAGAAATAATAGATCACATTTCTGTTAAATATAAAATCAAAAAAGGTATTTTATTAAAATCACTCAGAATAGCATTTTTCGGTTGTTTAAGCGGTCCAGATCTAATAAGAAGTTGGTTACTTTTATCAGAAAAAGGCGAAGACATATTAAGGATTAAGAAATGTTTAGACATTATTTAAATTTTTCTGAATCTATAAGATTTAGGTAATTTGCAAGTGGCCTTGCTGTAAGCCCTTGTATACCTACAGTCATTAAAATTGTTAAAAAAACTAAACCTTGAAGTCTTCCTGAACCTAGTACCCCAGCTTGCTCTAATCTTATTGAAAATAATGAAGCCACTGCTGCTGTGACTATTCCTCTTGGAGCTAGCCAGGCCAAAAATATTCTTTCTTTAATATCTAATTCTTGACCAATAGTTGCTAGGGAAACAGAGATTGGTCTTACCACAACCATCATCATAAGGACACAGATCACTCCTCCCAAACCCAGAGGACTCAACTCACCCCAAGAGACATCTGAAGCTAAAAGAGGGAAAAGGACTGTAATCGCTAATTGAGCTAACTCGCTTATAAGATTATCTAACCTATCTTTATCAATCACTTCCCGTTTCCCTACAATAAATCCTGCCGCAACAGAAGCTGGCAGACCTGATTCAGGAAGGAAATATTCACAGATCCCATACACTAAAAATATTATGCCCACAGTGACTTGAAGTTCTATACCCAGTGAAGAATCACTTTTAATTTTTTTTAAGATTTCAGATAAAATCCAGCCTGCTAAAAGTCCAATTAATACTCCTCCACCTAATCGCTGCATTAAAGCTATAAAAACTTCTTTTATTCCATGTAAATCACCTAATAAAAGTTCAAGTATTAACAACGCTAATACAGCACCTATAGGTTCTAAAACTAAACCTTCAGCTTTCAATACACTTGATAAAGGTGAAGCAAGCTTTATTTGCTCCACCAGTGGAGATATTACAGTTGGCCCCGTAGCCAAAACTATTGAACTATAAACGGCGGCTACAGACCAAGACAAACCTGCAAATACATGCGCTATCAAAACTCCTCCAGCTAAAGAAATAATTAATCTTAATAATGATATTCTTAAAACAGTTGTTCTTACATTGCCTTCAGGCAATTTAAGGTTTAATCCCCCTTCGAATAAAACTAAGCAAACTAATAAACCAACAATTGTCTCTAATCCTTGCCCAAGATCCAAAGGTTCAACTAATCCAAAACCTGAACGCCCAATCAACAAACCTGATAATAATAAAATTACAACGCTTGGGAATCCCGTAAGAGAAGATAATAAACGAGCTATCGCTCCTGCAAATACAGTTATACCCCATAGCAAGCTAAGCCTCTCAGGCGTCATATAGATTTCCGATAATAATTAATATCAATTTATTTGATTAAATCAACAAATATAATATTAGTCTACTCCAAAAAATATTTATTAATCTTAAAGAGAATTGCTAGATGGATGTTTCAAGAAGAAAATTTATTTAACAGAGTAATAAATATTAAAAGGAAGCCTATTCCAACAGTAGCCATCCTCCCATTCCAGATTTCGGCTTGAGGTGTAAAACCTCTTTTCCAAAGATTTAATTCTGCTTTATCAACAAGATTTCTTGTTTCTTGCTCCAAGTTGTTAACATTTTTATTCATTAGTTATTAAATTAAAATGGTGGAATTTGATCATAAAGACACATCGCTTGATCTATTGGAAGCCTTGCAGCGACTCCAAGATTTAAAGGACTTTGAAAATCCCCTAGATTTAGCCTTGAGAGTGCTGCTGCACCAATCATCGCGGCATTATCAGTGCAAAGAGATATAGGTGCTAAATGAACTTTAATAGATTTTTCATAAGCTTTCTCAATCATCATATTTCTTAACGTATTATTTGCAGCTACACCTCCAACAACTACAAGATTGTTTAATTTATAATCTGTGGCACAATTAAGAGATCTTTCTACAAGTACTTCAGCTACAACTCTTTGAAAACTTGCAGCTATATCATTAACAGGAATATTTACATTGCTATCTTCTAATCTCTCTACAAGCCTTAAAACAGAAGTTTTTAATCCACTAAAAGAAAAATCATATTTCAAAAAACCACCTTTTTTATCTGAGATTTTACACTTTGGCAAGTCATACTTGGATGAATCACCATTCTTTGCAGCTTTCTCAATGGCTGGCCCTCCAGGATAACCAAGACCTAACAATCTTCCAACTTTATCGAAGGCCTCGCCAGCAGCATCATCATAACTTCGTCCGATTCTTAACATTTTTTTATTCTCTCCAACCTTAATTAATTCGGTGTGACCTCCACTAACCAAAAGGACAAGGTAAGGTGGCTTGGGATAATTCTGCGAAAAGAATACCGAAGAAAGATGTCCATCGAGATGATGAACACCTAAAAATGGTTTTGAATGAATCAGGCATAATGTTCTTGCAAATATAGATCCAATTCTTAAACATCCAATCAATCCAGGAGCAACAGTTGAGGCGATACTATCAATCTGATTAATATTAAAATTCGCATCTTTAAGTGCCTGCTCATAAACAGAAGGTATTAACTCTAGATGCTTTCTAGCTGCTAATTCAGGAACAACTCCGCCCCACTTAGAATGATCTTTAACTTGTGAAGCGATTACATTTGAATGAATTCTATAAATTCCATCTTTATTTGATACTACAGAAACTGATGTCTCATCACAACTTGTTTCAATCGCAAGGACTAAAGCCATATATTGTTTTAGAATACTTTAACTTAATAATAATTTCCTTCTTACCTAAAGAGAATTAAAGATTGCAACTTATGAAATTCTTTTTTTCAATTGTAACTTCGGTTTTACTAATTATTGGAATGGCCCCATCAGCTTTTGCTGCAAAAGGTGCTGCGCTTAATGCTGATAGAGCAAGTACAGAATATACTGCTTCCGCTCTTCAAAAATGTTCTGAGAATGCAAAGTTCTTGGAGAGGGCAAGTGCGGCAAAAACACCAAAGGACATAACTCGTTTCAATAGATATGGTAAAGCATTATGCGGAGATGATGGACTGCCTCATCTCATTATAGGCCCACCACTAGAACCATTTGGAGCTCTCTTGAATAGAGGGCATGAAGGTGATCTTCTTATCCCAGGAGTTCTATTTATATATATTGCTGGAATAATAGGTTGGTCAGGCAGAGAATATCTTATAGAGTCAAAGAAAACTAAAGATCCTGCAGACATGGAAATAATCATAGATCTAAAACTAGCTAGAAAATGTCTTGTTAAAGGTGCCCAATGGCCATTACTTGCAAATAGACAGGGAAGGAATGGAGATTTAAGAGAAAAAGATAAGAATATTACTGTAAATGGACCACGCTAAATCAATTAACACTATCTAATTAAAACAATGTTCAAAATTTTTAATACAAAATTCATGAGATCAGCTCCAATAATAGCTGCTATTTGGCTTACTATTACAGCTGGAATCATTATTGAATTTAATAGATTTTTCCCTGATCTTCTTTTCCATCCAATGAGCTAAATTAACAAAGTAATTGCTTAAGAAATAATTTTTAAAATCTCATCAGCTGTTTTATCTATTTCATAATTCTTTAATACATAGTCAAAATCCTTTGAGGAACTGATTTCAAAATCTGCTCTTTCAAGTCTTTGAAGTATAGATTTTTCACTATCAGTTCCTCTATTACGTATTCTCTTTTCTAACTCTTTTTTATTAGGAGGTAATAAAAATATTGAAATTGTTTCTGAAAATTTCTCTCTAACTTGACATGCTCCTTCAACCTCAATTTCTAAAATCACCTTAAATCCATTATTAATTTTTTCTTTAATAATGTTAATAGGTGTTCCATATATATTACCTGCAAATTCTGCCCACTCAAGAAACATTTCATTCTTAATCATTTCTTTAAATTTTTTTGTAGTTAAAAAATAATAATCTTTACCATTTTCTTCACCCTCTCTAGGTTTCCTCGTCGTTGCAGAAATAGATAACCATATATTTTTATTCTTTTTTAGGATATTTTTTACAACTGTTCCTTTACCTACTCCACTTGGTCCCGTAATAATAATTAGTTTTTTAGAGTTTTTCATATGTTTATTTTTGCTGTTAAATTAGTATCTATCGAGAGATAAATAATGCTTAAAGGTGTTCCTCAAACAATGGATATAACTTCCATTAAAGCTATATTAAATAATCTATCAAATGAAATTTTACCTTCCAAATTTGAAGCTGCACAACAACCTGAGCCAAACACAATACAAATTGGTTTTAGAGGAATAAATAATTTCAATTGGATAGAAGTTTGCTGGCAAGGAGATTGCGCAAGAATAATTAAAATTGATAGACCTGAGAAGCAAGGTAATACTAGCACCCTTGCAAGACAACTTAGTTGCGGTCTTAAATATATGGCATTAGTCTCGATAAAACAAGATAAATTCGAAAGAGTTATTCAACTAGAATTTGCAAAAAGACCAGGAGATAAAGTAAGTAAGTTTTTAATATTTGAATTAATGGGTAAACACAGCAATATTTTCTACTTAGATAAAAATCAAAAAATAATAGCTTTAGGGAAACAAATTAAATCATCTCAATCAAGTTATAGAAAGATTTCAACAGGTAATTATTATTCCCCTCCTCCTTCTAATGATTTCAAAAAGGAACCCAAAGAGGATGAAACTTTCGAAGAATGGAAAGAAAATTTATCATCATTTCCTGAACCTCTTAAAAATTCACTTCTAAATACATATCAAGGTGTTAGCCCTATTTTAATAAAACAAATAGATCACATATCCAAATTAAAAAAATATGATTTGATGAGCAAAAATATACTTTTAATTGATGATAAATATTTAAAAGAAATTTTCATTACTTGGAAAAAATGGATAAATTGCTTTGTCAATAATAAATTTAGTTATTCATCTTTCGATAATTATTTTTATAGCGTTTGGTTCCAAGACAATAAAGCCAATACCAAAGTTAATCTATCTAAAGAATTAAGTTATTATTATGATCATTTTTTAAAACTCAAAAAGATTGAAGAACTAGTAAAAAAAATTGACTCTCTAATTTATAAACAGTCAAATATTGAAAAAAAGAACTTTAATATTCAAAACAAACTTCTTAAAAACTCTGAAAGTCATGAAGAGTATAAGCAAAAGGCAGATAATATTTTTTTAAACTTACAAATAAGTAAAGAAGATGTAATTGAAGCACAAAATTTATATAAGAAATCTAAGAAACTAAAAAGATCTAAAAATCTAATTTATGATAGGCTTTCTATCTATTCTGAAAAGCTGAGAAGGCTTGATGAATTTAGTGTATTACTTGAAAATCTTAGTTCAATTAATATTGGTACTTTAAAAATTAAGATAGATTTATTAAATGAATTAAAAGAGGAGTTGTGTAGTGAATTTAATTTAAATACAAACAAAAAAAATCATACAAAACTCAAACCTATTAATAAAGATTCTAATCCTATAGAAATTAATTCCCCCGAAGGAATAGTTATACAAATAGGTAGAAATATGAGACAAAATGATTTAATTAGCTTTAAATTTTCTAAGAAACAAGATTTATGGTTTCATGCACAGGAGACCCCAGGGAGTCATGTAATTTTAAAAGCATCGACTAAAACTCCAACAGAAGCGGACATTCAAGTCTCAGCTGATATTGCAGCATTTTTTTGTAAAGCGAAAGGTAATAATAAAGTTCCAATTTCATTAGTAAAAATTAAAGACTTACAAAAAATTAAAAACGGAGGTCCTGGATGTGTTTCATTTAAAAACAGTGAAATAATTTGGGGAAATCCAACAAGAGGCAAAGAATATATTAAAAAAAATACTCAAAAATAAATATGTTATATAATTAGTAAAAAAATTATAGGTTATGGTTGATTTTCTTTTAGGGACTCATGAGTTTTTAGGTAACCATAGTATTCCTGAATTCCTAGTAGGATATTTGTTTGGAGCTGCATTAATAATTGGAGCGCCTACAGTATTTCTATTACTTGCTTTTGTAAGTGCTCTAATGAAAACGAATGGGAAAATGGGTGGTTATAGAGAATATGAAACATATGGAGAATCCACCTTAAATGATTGTCCACCTTTTCTATTACCTGATCCAACAAATCCGAAATATAACAAATAATGCTTGATCTAATTATTTTTACGAAATCAGATCAAAATTACAAGTTGATATGAGCAACGTCGATAAAAATATAAAAGCAAGTCAAAATGAAGTTGGATCAATGACTTTTGGTGATCATTTAGAGGAATTGCGTAGCAGAATTCTTAATTCGATTTATTCAGTTTTAATTTGTATTTTTATTAGCTTACTCGTTATAAAGCCACTTATAAGATTTCTAGAAATTCCTGCTAAAGATATTCGTTTATTACAACTTGCCCCAGGTGAATTTTTATTTGTTGCAATTAAAGTTGCTGGATATAGTGGATTAATCGTTTCATTACCTTATATTTTTTATCAAATAATCTTATTTATATCACCAGGATTAACAAATAAGGAAAAAAGTCTTCTCTTGCCCGCCTTCATTGGCTCTGGTTTTTTATTTTTAATTGGATTGATATTCTCTTGGTGGATACTAGTTCCTGCAGCCATAAGTTTTTTCGTAAGATTTGGTTCTGAGATAGTTGAGCCTTTGTGGTCTATTGAGAGATATTTTGATTTTATTTTATTGTTAATGACAAGTACCGCTTTAGCTTTTCAATTACCAGTATTACAATTCATCCTAGGATCTCTAGGTATTATTTCTACAGAGAAAATGATTTCTAATTGGAGAATTGTAGTAATTTCTTCAGCGATCTTGTCAGCTGTTATAACTCCATCGACTGATCCTTTAACAATGTCACTTTTGTCATTATCTATAGTTTTATTGTATTTTATTGGGGCTGGGCTTACATTTTTATCTGAAACTTTTAAATCAAGAACTCTTTCATCTTTTCATTAATTTTCAATTGCAGGGTTACTGCCCTACCAAGTCTAGGCTTGGAATTTACAGTTCTTAGCCATTCTCTAACTAAATCTGAATATCCCCCTCTATTGAGAATTTCTATTTTTTCAGCCAATGATTCTCTATATTGAGCTTCCGACATAGGAAAAGATTCTTGCTCTAAATATTTCCACATCATTTGAAAATATAAAAAATCTTTCCTTTTAAAAAGTCTAAAATCATATTTCCTACCCCACCTATTATCTAAATAATAAATTATTTCATCAATTTCCAATGGTTTCATAAATTTCTAAAGATGTTCAAAAGTAAACTTAATTCTCAAAATATTAAAAGTAATACTTATTATGAAGAAATTTTCTGCAAACTAGAGCATAATAGCTAATAAATAACAGTCCTGAGTATCGAATGACTCAACTAAGTTCCAATGATGTACCTTCAATGGGCAGAAGGCAATTTATGAATCTTCTAACATTTGGTACTGCCACTGGAGTCGCTCTAGGAGCTTTGTATCCAGTAGCTAATTACTTTATGCCTTTAAGGGCTGGTGGAAGTGGAGGAGGCACCTCGGCTAAGGACGAATTAGGTAATCCAATAACCAAAACTGGTTGGTTAGCGAGTCATCAGCCTGGAGATAGAAGCTTAGTTCAAGGACTTAAAGGTGATCCAACTTATATAATTGTTCAAAATGATGGTGAGATTAGTAATTTTGGTTTAAATGCAATTTGTACACATTTGGGTTGCGTAGTTCCTTGGGATAGTGGTGCAAATAAATTTATTTGTCCATGTCATGGAAGTCAATATGATACTAATGGAAAGGTTGTTAGAGGTCCAGCTCCTTTATCTCTTGCTTTAGCGCATGTAGATATCGACGATGAAGCTGTTCTAGTCAAACAATGGAATGAGACAGATTTCAGGACAAATGAGAACCCATGGTGGGCTTAAAAACAATGAATAACCTAAAAAAAACTATCATGAAAAAAACCATTTCTTACCTTTGTTTTCTCTTCCTCTTATTAAATATATTTTTTTATTCAACACCATTAAACGCATATCCATTTTGGGCACAACAAAATTATGAGTCACCTAGAGAGGCTACAGGCAAAATTGTATGTGCCAATTGTCATCTTGCTCAAATGCCTACCATTGCAGAAGTTCCTCAATCAGTAGGAGCTGATAGTGTATTTAAAGCTATAGTTAAAATTCCTTATAAGAATGATTTAAAAGAGATCGGGGCTGATGGGTCTGATGTCCCATTACAAGTTGGAGCAGTTGTAATGCTTCCAGAAGGATTTAAATTAGCGCCTCAAGAAAGGTGGACAAAAGAAATTAAAGAGGAAACAGAGGGAGTATATTTTTCAAACTATAGTGATGAGAAAGAAAATATTATAATAGTGGGCCCTTTACCTGGAGATTCTAATAAAGAAATTATATTTCCTGTTCTCTCACCAAATCCATCTATAAATAAAGAATATCACTATGGTAAATATTCAATACATGTTGGAGCAAATAGAGGAAGGGGACAAGTCTACCCAAATGGTGATAAAAGTAATAATGCGCTATTTACTTCAAGCTCCACTGGAATAATCAGTAAAATAAATACTAATGATGATGGGACTATTAATATAGATATTAAAGATGAAAATGGAGAAATTTCTACTGAAGTTTTACCAATAGGTTCCCAAATCATTGTAAATGAGAATGATGAAATCAAATCAGGCGAAGCACTTACTTCAGATCCAAATGTTGGAGGTTTTGGACAATTAGACAAAGAAGTTGTACTACAAAGTCCTATTAGAATAATTGGTCTAATAGCTTTCTTTATCGGTGTGGGTTTAACACAAATATTATTAGTTCTTAAAAAGAAACAGGTTGAAAAGGTACAAGCTGCTGAGGGAATCTAACTTAAACAGTAAATAATGTATTTTCATCCTGCGTTATTAAAATCTCCAGGATCGGAAATATTAAATTTAGGATTTTTTAGTGTCAAATGGTATGGATTATTAATTGCAATATCAGTTCTAATAGGCCTTAATTTATCAAAAAAACTTGCAAGATCTAGAGGGATTGACCCACAATTTATTAGTGAGATTTTACCTTCTCTAGTATTAAGTTCAATAATTGGAGCTAGGATTTATTATGTTATTTTTGAGTTTCGACAATTTAGTGGAGATAATTTCTTTACTCCTGTAAAAATATTCAATGCTTATTTAAATATCCCTTCATTTTTAGCAATTTGGGAGGGAGGGATAGCTATACATGGTGCTTTATTGGGAGGATTTTTATCAATTTATTTATTTTGTAAGTCAAAAAAAATTCCTTTAAAATTATTTCTTGATTTATTAATGCCTTCAGTTATTCTTGGTCAATCAATTGGAAGATGGGGTAATTTTTTTAATAATGAAGCTTTTGGTATCCCAACCAATTTACCTTGGAAAGTATTTATCCCTTTAAGTAATAGACCTATTATTTTTGCAAACTCTCAATTTTTTCACCCAACA
Organism: uncultured Prochlorococcus sp.; assembly: GCA_902624105.1. Taxonomy (GTDB): domain Bacteria; phylum Cyanobacteriota; class Cyanobacteriia; order PCC-6307; family Cyanobiaceae; genus Prochlorococcus_A. The sequence continues at coordinate 11,548 of CACNWH010000006.1, forward strand.
TTTTTATATGAATCATTATGGAATTTAATAATATTTATACTATTAATTTATGTATTTAATCAACAAAGTAAAAACAATTCTACTACCCCTGGATTAATAACTTGTCTCTATTTAATAACTTATAGTTTTGGGAGATTCTGGATTGAGGATTTGCGTATTGACTCATTGTGTCTAGGTGGTTATCCGCCATATTGTGAAGGAGGTTTGAGAATAGCACAATTTATAAGTATATTTTTATTTTCTTCTGGATTAATATGGTTATATTTTTTAAAATTTAAACTTAATAAAAATAATTAAATTATGGAACGAAAAATATCATTTATTGGCGTTGGTCCTGGAGATCCAGACTTACTCACTATAAAAGCTTCGAAAGAGATAAAGTCTGCGGAAGTCATTTTATGGACCGATTCATTAATTCCTAAAAAGATTATACGTTTATCTAACAAGAATTCTGAAAAGATTAAGACAAGCGGTATGAATTTAAAACAGATAATGAAACTAATGATAGATAAATATCGAGAAGGGAAAAAAGTTATTAGATTACATGATGGGGATCCTTGTTTATTTGGAGCTATTAATGAACAGATAATAATACTGAAGAAAGAAAATATTAAAGTTGAAGTAATTCCTGGGATAAGTGCTTTTCAAATAACAGCTGCCTACCATCAAGCCGAACTTACTGTCCCAGAGGTAACTCAAACAATTATTTTATCAAGATATAAAGGGCGAACTGGTATGCCAGAAAAAGAGTCACTTAAGAACTTAGCTAAATTAAAATCATCATTATGCCTTTATCTAAGTGCCAGACATGTTGGTATAACTCAAAAAACTTTGTTGGAGTTTTATGATCCTTCTACTAAGGTTATAGTTGGTCATAGAGTATCTTGGGATGATGGTTGGACAGAAATAATAAATTTAAAAGATATGGAAATATTCTCAAAGGAAAAAAAACTTATTCGCACAACAATTTATATAATTAGTCCCGCATTAGATCAGTTAAATAAAACTTCTAATTTATATAATCCCAATTATCAGCATCTTTTTAGAAGAATTTAATACGTTTGATGATTAAATAGTTTGCTAAGTTGATAGTTAAAAATTAACTACTATAATTGAGTTAATATTATTTGAAAACAATAAACATTCTTACTTATAAAGATATGTCTCTCAAAAAGATAGGTAATATTATAAAAGAAGCTAGAGAAAGTAAAAATCAATCAGTTAACGAATTAGCCTCAAATTTAAAAATTAGTGCACAACAACTGAAAGCGATTGAAGATGGAAGAGATGATTTATTACCAGAAAAAGTTTTCGTAAAGGCCATGATAAAGAAAATCTCAGAGAAACTTAAACTCGATATAAATGACCTGATGAACGATTTCAATCATCAAAAAGAAAAAATTAAAATTGAAGAAATTGTTGAAGATGTACCAAAAAAGGTAAAAATAAAGAATTCATTCTCTTTTATTTTTGTTTTTAATATTTTTATTTCTGGTTTAATAGGTTTAATAGCATCTTCGTATATTTATAGTTTCTTTTCGAATACGAATAGTGAATCTGATACAAAAAATCTTATTAAAGATATTAAATAACTTTTAATTCTAAACCTTTGCTTTCTTTTAAAATTTGACTGCAAGACCTCAAACTCCACTTCTCCAAAAGAGGCTGATTTTTTGAATTAGCCGTTATTAACTTAAATATGATTTGATTATCATTAAATTTAATATTTACTTTTAATATCTCAAAGTTTGGTCTTTTATCTAGAGACGAAGCCAATCTTAAGATTAGAGCCATATCTAAAGCAATTTCTCTATCTTCTTTAGAAATTAGAATTTGCCAAGATTCATGTCTCTTCTTTGGAAGTGTTTTTCTGTGGTACCTGGCTATCGCTGCAATTATATTTTTTTCAGATAAAGAATAACCTAATAATTCACAATTTCTAATCAAATACCAAGAATGTTTATGGTAAGCAGTTAAATTAATTTGTTTACCAGTATTACAAAGAAAACATGCTGCCCATAAAAGATTTCGTCCTTTATTTTTTAAGTCATTATGCAAAACATGTCTTGTTTGGTCATGAATTTGTAGAGCAAACGATGCAACTCTTTCAGCTCTTTCTTTATCTACCGAAAATTTATCCGCCTGATGCATTACTGTAGTTTTACGAATATTACTTTGCAAACTAAATTTGCTAGTTAACATTCCTTCCCTAATCATCCAATCAATAACTAGGCCTTCTCTTAAGGCTCTCTCACTTATTGTTAATTCAGAAACATTTAACATCTCCATTGATGTATTTAAAATCAAACCTCCTGGAATGATAATTTCAGATCTTCTCTCACTTAAAGAAGGGATTTTACGAAGATCTGCAGGCGTCAATTTAATTAACTTTAAAAGCAAATCCTCCAAGTTAGACTTTTCAAATTTATAACCATGCATTTTTTGTTTTGGTTCACCCAAATCAGATGAGATTAAATTACCCAAAGCTATTGCAGTTCCACTTGTTGCTATCATCAAAGTTGACTCATTTTTCGCTAACCTACTTTTGATTTTGCCAATTGATGGTTCTAGTGAACCTTGTATAAACGTTTTTATAAAATCAAGTCTAGAGTTAGTTAATGGCTCATCTCGAAAAAAATCATTTTTAAGTCTGACCGCACCAATTCTTGCGCTTGTTAAGGCACGCGTATCTTCACTATTAGCAAGTATTAATTCTGTCGATCCTCCACCAATATCTAAAATAATGTGAGATTTGTTTTCCAAAGACATTCCAGATAAAACACCAAGATATATAAGACGAGCTTCTTCGGCACCACTTATCAACTCAATTTCAATTCCTATATTTTCCATAACTCTTTTAATAAAGTCTCTTCCATTTGGAGACTCTCTTACGGCACTTGTTGCTGCAGCTAAAATTTTTGAGACTCCATAACTAACACAATATTCCCTAAATCTTTTTAAGGTCTCAATTACCCTCTCTATTGCCTCCTCTGTCAAATTCCCATCATCATCTCTTTCTCCAAGTCTAGTCGTTGATTTTTCAGTAAATTTAATACTGAAAGATTTTAAATCTGGATTAATTTGAGCTACCAAAAGATGTGTTGAATTTGTTCCTATATCGATTGAGGCTACACAGAGATTTTTATCATTGATATTAATTGAATTATTTGGCATTATCTTATAATTTTTAATCCCTAAAGATAATAAACACAATAAATAATATACTTAAGGTTGTTTATTTATTTTTTAATTAACCTTACATAGGCAAATTATTTAAACTTATGAAATAAAAGTACGTGTTTTTTCAAAATCTTAAAACATATTTACAGCCAATTTTTTCAATATTACGCTGGAATAAACCAACTGGTAGATTAATCTTACTTATTCCAGCAGGCTGGAGTCTATGGTTAGCTCCAGATAATAGTCCCGATTTTTATTTAATTATAAAAATTTTATTTGGAGGATTATTTGTAAGTGGTTTTGGTTGCGTTGCCAATGATATTTGGGATAAAGATATTGATAAAAAAGTTTTGAGGACAAAAGATAGACCTCTAGCTGCTAATAAACTAAAAATAAAAGATGCTTATCTTATTCTTTTTTTATTTTTATTAGGAAGTTTTTTGATAACCCTTTCTTTACCAGAGAATGGAAGACTTCTTTCAATCATTTTATCTTTAATTGCATTACCATTTATCTTTATTTATCCATCTGCGAAAAGATGGTTTAAATTTCCACAGATAATTTTATCCATTTGTTGGGGGTTTTCGGTTTTGATACCATGGGCAGCACATGAAGGAAATTTAAATAATCCTGTATTATTTTTTTGTTGGCTAGGAACAGTTTTCTGGACATTTGGTTTTGATACCGTATATGCCTTAGCAGACAAAGAATATGATCAAAAAATCGGTGTCAATAGTTCTGCTATTAATTTAGGATCGCATGCCAAAACAACAATTCAAATTTGTTACTTAACAGCTTCAATCTCTTTAGCTATTTGTTCAATTTTAAGTAAATTAGGTATAGTTTTTTGGCCAATTTGGATCATTACTTCAATCCTTATGCAAAAAGATGTAAAGAAAATATTTAAAAGCGAAGATTTATCACTAACTAAGATCAGCAGACATTTTAAGAATCAAGTTATTTATGGGACTCTTATCTTAATCGGAATAATAATTGGATAAAGTTTAAGTTAAATGAATTATCAATTAAAGGAAGGAAATATTGTAAAAGTCATAGCTCCAAGTTCATATATAGAGGATGAAAAAGAATTCTTTAATGGAATCGAAATCATTAAAAATTGGGGTCTCAATGTTAAGTTTAATAATTTAACTGATAGAAAATATGGATACTTTGCGGGCAATGACAATATAAGATTTGCCGAAATTGATAAAGCACAAGATAGTGAACTTATTATTTGTGCAAAAGGGGGATGGGGGGCGTCTAGGATATTAGAAAAAGCCCCAAAATGGAAAAACAAATGGTTATTAGGTTTCTCTGATAATTGTTCATTATTGCTATCAAAATATTCAAAGGGTTCATTTGGATCAATTCATGGCCCTACTATTTCAACTTTATCAAAAGAACCTAATTGGAGCGTTAATAGATTAAGGAATTTTCTTTTTGAAGGTTATTTAGATGATATTAGTGGTTCCCCTTTAAAAAAAGGAATAGCTAGAGGAGAAATTTTAATTTCTAATTTGACAATTTTTTGTTTTTTAATTGGTACAAATGAAATGCCTAATTGTGATGGGAAAATTATTATATTTGAGGATGTTAATGAGGAAATTTATAAAATAGACCGAATGTTTACATATATAAGAATGTCAAACGTACTAAAAAATATTGTCGGGATAGGTTTTGGTAATTTCTTTGTTCATAGAGAAACAGAAAAAATTGAATTACTAGAGAAACTAATTTTTGATAGATTTGCAGAATTTAAGATACCAATAATTTCTAATCTTCCAGTAGGACACTTAAAAGGTAACGCTTGCCTCCCTTATGGCTATAGAGGGATATTAAATGGAAATATTGGTAAATTATCCATTAATTAATTTATACCTAACTATTACCTAAAAATAAACTTGCAATTTTTAAATCAATTGGACTTGTGATTTTAATATTAGTCGAATTACCTTCAATAATTTTTACTGGCCATTTCAAACGTTCAAATAATGAAGCATCATCTGTGACATTCCAACTATTATCTTTAGCTATTTGATGAGCTTTTTTTAACTGAGATACTAAAAATCCCTGAGGTGTCTGAGCTGCCCATAAAAAGTTCCGATTTGGAGTCTCCTTAATAATTCGATTCTCATTAACGACTTTTATTGTATCTGTAACTTTCACAGCTAATATAACTGCATCATTTTCTTCTAGTTCAGTAAAACATTTATCTATTAATTTAGATTTAATTAAACATCTTGCACCATCATGAATTAAAACTTTCACTGCATTACTAGGTAGATTATTTACACCATTTCTTACTGATTCTTGCCTTGTATTCCCTCCATTAATCCAATTTATTTTGCCTGCGAATTCTTTAATTGAATTAATAATCTCAGATCTATCGTGTGGTTGCCCAATAATACCAACCCAACTTACTTTTTCAGATAAAAATACAGCTTTAAGGGTCCAATATAAAATTGACTCACCATTTAGGTTGAGAAGTAATTTATTTTTTCCAGCCTTCATTCTACTACCACTACCTGCTGCTGGAATTAGTAAATGCAAAATAATCAAGCCTCTCTACTTTCTAGATAATTATAAATAAAACATTAATCTTTACACAAATAGTACTACGATCTAAATGGGTAATACATTCAAAATGACTCAAAATAAAATCTTATCAGGTAAAGTCGCTCTAGTCACAGGAGCGAGCAGAGGCATTGGTAAATCCATTGCGTTGTCTCTGGGGGCACTAGGTGCAGAAGTTGTTGTGAATTATTCCGCTTCAGACACTTCAGCGGAAGAAGTTGCCAAATCAATTAATAAAAGTGGGGGTAGCTCTTATAAATTAAAATTTGATGTATCTGATGAAGAGTCTGTTAATAATGGGATAAATCAAATAATTAAAAATAGTGGAAAGATTGATATTCTTATAAATAATGCTGGCATTACAAGAGATGGACTTTTGATGCGTATGAAAGAATCTCAATGGGATGAAGTATTAAATACAAACTTAAAAGGTGTTTTTTTATGCACAAAAAATGTATCTAGATTTATGTTAAAACAACGAAGTGGAAAAATAATTAATATCACTTCCATTGTTGGTTTGATAGGAAATCCTGGACAAGCTAATTATGCAGCTTCAAAAGCAGGCGTTATTGGCTTTACAAAAACCTGCGCTAAAGAATTTGCCTCTAGAGGAATAAAAGTAAATGCTATAGCCCCAGGTTTTATTGAAACAGAAATGACAGAAAACCTGAAAACTGATGATCTTTTAAAAATGATACCTTTAGGAAAACTTGGATCAGCGGATCAAATTGCAAGCTTGGTTAATTTTCTAGTTTCAAGCGATGCAAGTGAATATATTACAGGGCAGACAATAAGTATAGATGGAGGTATGAATATGTAAATATTAAAGGAAGTTAAGAATTAACAATTAATTACTTTCATAAGGTTGGCCTAATTCATCTCTTAATCTTCTGATCTTTTGTAAAAGCTTTAATCTTCTACTTCTTGCTGTTAATGTTAGAAAAACTCTAAGTGGAAAATATACTAAGGTCATCGCAGCTGCGAGAGTTGCAGTTAATGTAAAAATAAAATTACTAGTATCTTCCATATTTTTAAGATACAATTTTTTTGACTAAATGTGGATATAAATAAAAAACAAATTCGGCTTTCCCCACTTATCTCACTATTTTAAAGCATATTTTCTGTGGGAAATTAGAATAAGAAAATATAATTAGTAAAAAATGCCAAAGCAATTAAGTTTTTCAGATGAATCGCGCGAATCTTTAGAAAAAGGAGTAAACATAGTTGCAAATGCTGTAAAAGTAACACTTGGACCTAAAGCAAAAAATGTTGTGATTGAGAGAAAATTTGGTGCTCCAGATGTAGTAAGAGATGGTTCTACGGTTGCTAAAGAGATCGATATTGAAAATTCTTTCGCTAATTTAGGAGCGAAATTAATAGAACAAGTTGCATCTAAAACTAAAGAGAAAGCAGGAGATGGTACAACAACTGCAACAGTTTTAACTCAAAAGATGGTACAAGAAGGGTTAAAAAATATTGCTGCTGGTGCAAACCCCATTGAAATTAAGAAAGGAATGAAAATTGCCTTAAATCATGTCCTAAAGATACTAAAAGATAAGAGCATTCAAATAGGTGGTGCTGATATTGCAAAAGTAGCTACTGTTAGTGCTGGTGGAGATGAGGAAATAGGATTAATCATTACTAAAGCAATGGATATTGTTACTTCAGACGGAGTTATTACTGTAGAAGAATCTCAATCATTAGAAACTGAATTAGATATTACTGAAGGCATGTCTTTTGACAGAGGTTATAGTTCACCTTACTTAGTAACCGATCAAGAAAGACAGATATGTGAGCTCGTAAATCCAAAAATATTAATTACTGATCAGAAAATATCGAACTTAAATAATCTTGTTCCTATTCTTGAAGAGATTCAAAAATCAGGTGAACCATTTCTAATTCTTGCAGAGGATATTGAAGGCGAAGCTCTTACAACTCTTGTATTAAATAAAAATGCAGGAGTTTTAAATGTATCTGCAGTCAGAGCACCTTCCTTTGGAGAGAGAAGAAAAGCAGCACTTGAAGATATTGCAATACTTACTGGCGGCAATTTAATTAGTGAAGATAAGTCTATGTCTCTCGAAAAAGTAACTTTAAATGATCTTGGGAAAGCTAGAAAAGTCACCATAACTAAAGATAAAACTACAATTGTTGCTTTTGAAGATACAAAAGATCTTGTGAAAGCAAGGGTTGAGAAGTTAAAAAATGAAGTAGAAATAACTGATTCTGATTATGATAAAGACAAAATTAATGAAAGGATAGCAAAACTCTCTGGAGGGGTCGCCTTAATAAAAGTTGGAGCTGCTACAGAGACTGAAATGAAGTATAAAAAATTAAGAATAGAGGATTCATTAAATGCTACAAGGGCAGCCATTGAAGAAGGTGTAGTCTCTGGAGGAGGACAAACATTAATTGAACTTTCAGAGCATCTTGAAAGTCTAAATGAAAATTTAGAATCAGACCAGAAAACAGGTCTTGATATAGTTGCAAAAGCACTTCAAGAGCCTGCCAAACAGATCGCAAAAAATGCGGGGTTCAATGGAGAAGTCGTTGTAGCCGATATTAAGAGGTTAAAAAAAGGATTCAATGTAGTTACTGGAAAGTACGAAGATCTTAATGAGTCAGGAATTATAGATCCTTCAAAAGTACTTCGTTTATCTCTTGAAGATGCTGTCTCAATTGCCTCTATGCTCTTAACAACAGAAGTGTCAGTCGCAGATATTCCCGAACCAGAGACACCAGCTCCTGCAGGAGATCCTATGGGCGGAATGGGCGGAATGGGAATGCCTGGAATGATGTAGATCGCTTTGTTTATTCGATATTAAAAATTCTTAAATAAACTTTTTTTCTAAGTTAATTTTTTATTTAATAATGGCCTGATAATCACTAAAGATAAAATTGTTAAAAGAAATAATAAACTAATACAATTTCTACAGGTTAAATCACCATAAGGTGCATTTAAAGCTACCAAATCTAAATTAAAATTTGAAGAATATGCAATTCTTATTGGCTCAATTGCAAAAGTTAACGGATTAAATGATGCAATCCATCCTAACCAAGAAGGCATGAAGGATATTGGAGCTAATGCTGTACTTGCGAATAGGAGAGGTAAATTAACAACAAAAATGAGCGCAATTAGTTCTATATGACCTGGGAGAACAAAAGCTAAACATAAACTAATTGAAGTTACGAATAAAACCAATAAAATTAAAGTAGCGAAAACGATACCTAATCCTAAAAAGTTAGGAAATCCATAACCTAATAAAAAGGAAATAAACATAATTGCCAAGCTTTGAACAAAACTAAGTATTGTGATATAAAAAAAAGAAGATAGTACTATGGATAAACGACTAGTAAGAGGGGCTACTAATAATCTATTTAGGAATCCAAATTCTCTATCAAACATAAGAGGTAATCCAGAATTTAATGCTCCACTAAAAGCTGTAAAAACTATCAATCCAGCTCCTAAGAAATTCCCATAGGAATCTACACCAGGTAAGAAATCTTTTGGGGCGTTTGCAAATAAAGCTCCAAACAAGAATAGCCAAATAATTGGCTGTAATATTCCTGCAAAAAATGTTGAAGGTCTTCTTTTTAATTGAATAAATAATCTCTTAGTTAAAGCAGCCGTCTCCTGATAAAGGAATATAAAATTATATTGTTGTATTTCCATGAATAGTTAATTTTATAAATTTATTATAAGTAAATGATATACCTAAAATATTAAATTACCTCATAGATTGTTTTGATTCTTTTTTGAGATCTCTTTTACCTGTCATATACAATTCTGCATCTTGAAGAGTTTTTCCTGTAGCTTGAAGATATACATCATCAAGACTAGGTTGGCTTTGAGATAAAGAAAATATTTTAAATTTTGAAAATGCTAATTCTACTTTTAATTTTGAAATTAAATCTTTATCTCTATCTGCAATAAAGTTTAAAGAATAACCTTGTGAGGCATTAATTACAATTTGGCTTATCCCATCAATTTTTTCTAATATTTTTCTTACTTTTTCGGATTCAAGAGAATCACTAAATTCACGAACTTTTAATATTATTCTGTCTCCTCCAAACTTATTTTTTAATTGAGTGGGGTTGCCTTGATCAATTATTTTCCCATCATTTATTATTACAACATTATCAGCTAATTTATCAATCTCATCAAGATAATGGCTACTTAAAATTATTGTCATCCCATCTTTCTTTAAATCATTTAATAATCCCCATATAATATTTCTACTTTCAATATCTAGACCAACCGTTGGTTCATCAAGTATTAAAACTTTTGGCAAATGTAAAAGTCCAGCTGCTAAATCAATTCTTCTTTTCATCCCTCCAGAATAAGTTCCGCATTTTCTATCAATCCAATTTTGCATATCTAATTGATTAATTAATAATTCAATTCTTTTTAATTTATTAGATTGGTCTATATGGTATAAATCCGCTTGAAAATCTAACAGCTCTCTTCCAGTGAGTATCTTATCAAGGGCTATTTCTTGAGCCACATATCCAATTAATTCTCTAATTTTCCTTGGTTCTTTAATTACATCTATATTATTTATTTTTATGGTTCCCTCATCTGGAGAAATCAAAGTTGCTAAAGTCCTTAATAAAGTTGTTTTACCAGCTCCATTAGGGCCTAAGATTCCAAATAAACTACCTTCTGTGATGTTAATATTTATTTTCTTGAGGGCTTTAACATCTAAATAATCTTTTGATAGATTTTGAATTTGAATTTGATTCATCAAAGTTGAATTTTTATTAAATTAGAAATTTATTAAATAATATAATTGTGAAAAAATTGATGAGGCAATTTTTAATGTTTGTTCTTCAAATTCAACAGAAAGATTAGTTCTTGCTAATAAAAGCAAAAGGCAAATTCCAAACATATAAAGGATAGACCATCTAAATAAACCTTTGGCTAGTATTAAATCATCTGGTGAGTTTTTCAATCTATAAATCAATTGCAATAATCTAGCGTTAAATGGTATGACCATAATTTCATATAAGAGGCCACCTTCAGGAAGTGCAAAAATACCAAAGATACTCATAACAACAGTTGCTAATCCATATTTAGAAATTGCATTAACAGTAAACGCGGAGCCTTTTACAGAAGGAAGCATAGGTATTCCCACTGATGCATAATCATCTTTGAGAAGAATAGCTAAAGCCCAGAAATGTGCAGGAGTCCATAGCATAACCAAGCCGAAAAGCCACCATCCACTTAACCCTATATGTCCTGTAGCTGCAGATGCCCCAACTAACGGAGGTATTGCGCCTGCTACTCCACCAATAACAATATTCTGAGTAGTTCTTGGTTTAAGGATAATGGTATAAAGCAGAACATAACTACATAAACCTAAAAGTGTTAATCCTGCAGCAAGATAATTGACACCGCTTACTAAAAGCATTGCTGCTGCCAATGTACATGAAATAGCTCCAAAGAAAACAGTATTAAATGATAATTTACCTGCTGGTAAGGCTCTACCGCTAGTTCGTTTCATATTCTTATCTAGATCCATTTCCCATAGACAATTTAGAGCGCCAGCAGCTGCAGCGGCTAGTGCTCCTCCTCCAAGAGTACAAACCAACTTAGGAGAAGACAAAGGCCACTCTTCGCTTAAAGCCATACCACCCAAAGTTGTTGCTAAAAGAAGAGGTATTAGCCTAGGTTTAGCAACCTCTAGCCATGGTGGAAGTTTTATTTTTTTCCTTGAAGGGACAACATCTTCTCTTATTGAAGGTTGAACACTTATATTTTTAAAATTACTTTTCATTAGTTGAAACTTAAAATTACATTATTTTTAGTTGAATTAAATAGTATATTTTCTGAAGAATTTTTAAATATTAAAGTCGATAGCGTTGCAACTAGTAAGGAAGCCACAATTTGATGACTAATAATTATGAGAGGTTCATTCAAGTTTGTTTTTAAACTTAGTACACCCAAAGTTATTTGAGATAATAAAAGTAAGAAAGCTGAAATTAGAGCTTTCCAATTATTTTTAAATAAATCAAATTTTAAAAATGAAACCAATAATATTGACATTATTGAAATAAAAACAGGAATTGCGAATAATTTATGAGAATTTAATACGATACAGTTTTGATTCAAGGATAAACATAGGTGCGCTGACCATGTTGAAGAAAGTCTTACTCCAATAACTGATTGAACTAAGGTAAGAAAAAGAGGTATTGATAAAAGAAATTTCCACCAAAGAATGTTTTTAGCCATTGCATTATTTATTAAAGCTTGATTCACATAAATAGCTGTAATTAAAATAATAAATGCAATTAAAAGATGACTCATTACAGAGATAGAGGAAAGCATATTGATAACTGTTAGTGCTCCTAATGTCCCTTGCAAAATAATTAAAAAAACTAAAAAAGAATATATCGTTGGTAACCAATTGGGCAAGAATTTTCTCCAGAGAAAAGATAATGTGAATTGAGTAACAATTAAAACACCAACTAAAAAGGCATCTAATCTATGAAACCATTCGAGAAATACTCTCAAATTCATATGGGTAAGAGGTAAAAAAGTTCCATAACATAAGGGCCAGTCAGGACAAGCAAGTCCTGCCTCCATAACCCTTGTTGCGCTTCCGATTGCAATTAGAGCTATTATTGCAAGTACAGTATGATTGCCCAGCTTAAGCAATGAACATTTACATTTTTTTTGATTAATTTCGAATTGATTCAAGAAATTAAACATATTATTTTGAATACTAATTTAATTTTTAAAGACAAACATTAATAAAAACTGAATGTTTGTTATTTACTTTATTTTTTAATAAAAAATTGTACTTTCCTAACAAAAATTCGATAAAAGTAACTTTACTTACATATTTTTCTTCTAATTATTAAGAAGTTATGAATTTATAGAATATTCCTTAAACAAATAATGCAAAAATTTTAAAAGGTAATATTGTGAAAATATAAATTAATTAATAAAAATTGTTAAATAAATCTTATTATTTAATTCTTATTATTTCGATCATAATTGGTATATCATTTTGGATCGGTTTTAATGTAAATTTACTTCCTGAAGAAGCTAGTATTAATGCCCCTATATATGATGAATTATTTAAAATACTTTTCATTATTGGATTAATATTATTTATAGGTATGACAGCTTTAGTAATATATAGCTTATTTAAATTTAGAAAAAAAGAAGGGGAATTTGGAGATGGAATTGCATTAGAGGGAAATTTAAGCTTAGAAATAATATGGACTGTAATTCCATCAATTATTGTTTTATTTGTAGGTATTTATAGTTATAACATTTATGACCGAATGGGAGGAATGAATGAGTTAAATCATAACCATCATAACCTAAATACAAATTCTGAAAAAATATGGGCAGGAATAAGTCAAGGTAATAATAGCAATTCCGGTTTAGGTGAAACTGCTATAGAAGTATCAGCAATGCAATTCGCATTCTTATTTAATTACCCGCAAGGAGAATTTATCTCGGGAGAATTACACGTACCAGTTGATCAACAAATTTCAATAAAAATGGAATCCAAAGATGTAATTCATGCTTTTTGGATTCCTGAATTCAGAATTAAACAAGATATAATTCCTGGTCAGCCTACTATTTTAAATTTTACGCCAACAAAGATAGGCAAATATCCAATTATTTGTGCCGAACTTTGTGGTCCTTACCATGGAGGAATGAGAGCTTCAATAATTGTTGAAGACAAATCTGACTATGAGAGATGGTTTAACCAAAATAACAAAACAAACTTATAAAAATGACAATTTTAATTGATAAACAAGCTAAGGTAAAAGAAAGTTTCCAACCGAAAGGTTTTCTAAGATATTTCAGTTTTAGCCTAGACCACAAGGTAATTGGTATTCAATATTTGGTTTGTGGTTTTCTCTTTTATTTAGTTGGAGGAACTCTTGCAAGTGCAATAAGAATAGAGCTAATAAGCCCTCTATCAGACTTTTTACCAAGGGATGTTTATAATCAGATCCTAACTCTCCATGGGACAATTATGATTTTCCTATGGATTGTGCCTGTAGTAAATGGTGCCTTTGGGAATTATTTAATACCTTTTTACGTAGGCGCCAGAGATATGGCTTTCCCAAGGTTAAATGCAGTTGCTTTTTGGTTAATTCCACCATCAGGTTTAATGCTAATAGCAAGTTATTTTATTGAAGGTGCCTCTCAATCAGGCTGGACGGCATACCCTCCTTTAAGCATAACGACACCTCAATCTGGACAAATAATTTGGATATTGAGCGTTTTACTTCTTGGTGGTAGTTCTATTTTTGGTGGCATAAACTTCATAGTTACAATTTTAAAATTAAGAAGACCAGGATTAAAACTTATGAATTTACCCATGTATTGCTGGGCAATGCTAGGGACAAGTATTTTAGTCGTTTTATCAACTCCTGTTTTAGCAGGAACTTTAATATTACTTAGTTTTGATATTGTTGCACACACTGGATTCTTCAATCCTGCTCTTGGAGGTAATGTTGTTGTTTACCAGCATTTATTTTGGTTTTATTCTCATCCTGCTGTTTACATAATGGTTCTTCCCGCGTTTGGATTGGTGAGTGAAATACTTCCCATACATTGCAGAAAACCACTTTTTGGATACACAACTATGGTCTTTTCAATTATGGGCATAGTTATCCTTGGTTTAGTTGTTTGGGCTCATCACATGTTTACAAGTGGGACACCTCCTTGGATGAGATTATTTTTTACAATAGCCACAGCGTTTATTGCCGTTCCTACTGGAATAAAATTTTTTAACTGGGTTGCCACAATGTGGGGAGGGAAAATCTCTCTAAATAGTGCAATGTTATTTTCATGTGGATTCATAATAAATTTTGTATTTGGAGGTATAACTGGTGTTGCTCTTGCACAAGTTCCTTTTGATATCCATGTACATGATACTTATTTTGTAGTTGCACATTTTCATTACATTGTTTATGGAGGCTCAGTATTTGTTATATTTTCATCAATTTATCACTGGTATCCAAAAGTAGTAGGCAAATTGTTAAATGAGACTTTAGGTTATTTACATTTTGCTCTGACCTTCATTGGATTTAATTTATGTTTCGCCCCACAACACTGGCTTGGATTAAATGGAATGCCAAGAAGGGTTGCCGAATATGATCCACAATTTCAATTCGTAAATCAAATCAGTAGTCTTGGAGCCTTATTTATGGCAATTAGCACTATACCTTTTCTAATTAATGTATTCATAAGCATCAAAAAAGGTAAAATCGCAGGAAATAATCCATGGAATGGTCTTACCCCAGAATGGTTAACTACTTCCCCTCCTCCTGTAGAAAATTGGGAAGGAGAGGCCCCGTTGGTAAATGAACCTTATGGATATGGAAAAGATTATCACTCATGACAAAAAACTTTAAATAATATGACAATACTAAATAGTTCTAATGAGATTAAAAAAGAAGGTGATGATCTAATTAATCATCACGAGGACTTTAGAATTTTTGGTCTAATAATTTTCTTAATCGCAGATGGAATGACCTTTGCGGGATTTTTTGCAGCTTACCTTACATATAAAGCTGTAAATCCATTACCAGAAGGATCAGTGTATGAACTTGAACTCGCAATTCCAACCTTAAATACTTTTCTTTTACTTATTAGCAGCGCAACCTTTCATAAGGCAGGGAAAGCTCTTTTTAATAAAAAAAACGTTGTCTCACAAAAGTGGCTATTAATAACTGCTTTATTAGGAATTATTTTTTTAGTATGTCAACTTTTTGAGTACTTTAACCTGCCATTTGGCCTCACCGATAATTTATTTGCTAGCACTTTCTACGCTTTAACTGGTTTTCATGGTTTACACGTTACTCTTGGAACATTAATGATACTTATAATTTCATGGCAAACAAGAATTAACGGGGGAAGAATTACTTATAAGAATATGTTTCCCTTAGAAGCAGTTGAGTTATATTGGCATTTTGTTGATGGTATTTGGGTTATTTTGTTCATTATTCTTTATCTTTACTGATAATTATTATTAATTTATCAATATATTTTTTATATAATTTAAATACCACAATTATGATTATTAACATGAATATCAAATTGATTAAATAATGCTTGTAGGAAAAGAGCTACTAGAAAAATCAAAATTATTAAGTAAAAAATCAGAAGAGGATATCGCTAGAGAATGTGGATATATTGGACCAAGTGGAAGAGTTTTAAGGAAGAGTTTTTACAGAGCTTATATTGAAGCAAAATATGGTAAATTATCGAAAAAAATTGGAACAAAAAAATCTGGTAATAGATCCTTAAGGGGTAGGCAAGCAGAATTTAAAACCAAGGTTCATGGGAACGGAAATATTTTAATAGGAAATTCTTATACAAAAAGGTTAGGTTTAATTCCAGGGCAAGAATTTCAAATTCTTATCAAAAAAGAATCAAAAATCATACACCTCATACCTATTAAATAAATTTAATTAGCCCACCCATTTTCCTTGAGCCATAGAAGATTAATTTTCTCACTTGCAGATTCTTTATTATTTGATAATAGAAGTTTTTCAACATATTTCACTAAAGCATCAGCCTCAAGATTTACATCTTGTCCTTTTGATAAAAGTTTAAGATTAGTATTATTCCAAGTGTGAGGAATTACAGCAATTGTAAATATCTCTCCATTATTTTTCTCTTCGGCAATGGTAAGACTTATACCATTAACGCAAATACTACCTTTCTCTACAATATATTTAGAAAATTTTTTATCTTTCCACTTTAGAGAAAGAAGCCATGATTTACTCAATTTTTCGATATCAACAACTTCCCCAAGTCCATCAATATGTCCGCTAACAATATGCCCCCCTAATCTGTCAGAAATTCTCAAAGCAGGTTCTAAATTAACAATTGAATTTAATGAATATTTCTCTCCTAAGGAAGTTTTTTTCATGGTCTCTTCACTAATATCAACAGTAAAGCTTTTATTAAAATACTGCTTTACTGTCAAACAGATACCATCAACAGCAATACTATCACCTATGTTTATATCGAATAAATTATCGCAGATCTGAATTAAATATGAATTATTTTCTTTTTTTAATTTGCCAGTAGCCTGTATTATTCCAGTAAACATAAATATAGAGATAAAACTTATAAAAAATCATTTACTATTTACATAAAAATATAAATGACTATATATATATTAAGAGATAATTTCAAAATTAGAATGAATAAGAAGTGATTATTAATTCACAAAAAAGATCTTTTGGAATTGGTCCCAAAGTAAGTGTATTTACTCTAGGTACAATGCGTGCCATTGAGAGTGCAATAAAGATGCACGATATTATTAAATTAGCCCATTGTGCAGGAATAAATCACCTTGAAACAGCTCCATCCTACGGTAAAGCTGAGATATTTATTGGTGAAGCACTTAACAAATTAAATAAATTCGAAAAAATATCAAAAGAAAATTGGGTAATAACAACCAAAATTTTGCCCAAAGGAAGCTTTAACGAATTAAAAGAAAAATTTTTTAATTCATTAATAAATTTGAATGTCAAAAAAATTAATAACTTAGCTTTTCATGGCCTTAATCTTTTTGAACATCTTGAATGGGTTCTTGAAGGGGAAGGAAGAAAATTTATTAATTGGCTTTTAAGTAAAAATTTGATTGATCAGATTGGTTTTAGTTCCCATGGAGACTTCCAATTAATTAATTCTGCAATTAATTCTGATATTTTTAATTTTTGTAGTTTACATTTACATTTATTTGATCAATCAAAAATCCCATTAGCGAGGAAAGCTTTAAATAAAAATATGGGAGTAATGGCTATTTCCCCAGCTGATAAAGGGGGTAAACTTCATTTACCAAGCGATATTTTAAAAGAGGCATCATTACCATATCATCCTCTTGAGATTGCCTATAGATTTCTTTTATCAGAGGGAATAACAACCTTGTCATTGGGTGCTAGTAAACCTAATGATTTTGATTTACCAATTAAGTTAGCTAATGCCACCCAAAAGCTATCAAAATTAGAAATTAACACAATCAAAAATATTGAAGCTGAATCGAATAAAAGATTAGGGATCACAAAATGTGAACAATGCAGAGCTTGTCTCCCTTGTCCAAATGAAGTCCCAATACCTGAAATATTGAGACTAAGAAATATATATATAGGAAATGGACAAAAAGAATTCGCAAAAGAGAGGTATAACTTAATTGGGAGAGCAGGACACTGGTGGGAGACAAAGAATGGAAATAATTGTATGAGCTGTAATTTTTGTGTTCCTAAATGTCCTAATAAATTAGATATACCAAGCCTATTAAAGGAAACTCATCATTTACTTCTTGACAAACCTAAAAAACGATTATGGGGCTAATAATTTTTCCATATTTTTTCTAATTCTACTTTTTCAAATTCTTTTAGAGAACTAAAAGACCAACTATTCCTCCAGCATTCTTCTGATGGTCTATTTAATAATCTTGCTGATTTGCTTGAATAATTATAGTTACTCTGAATATATTCATTATTGAAAGGTAGATATAATCCATCTTTTATTAATTTATTTGATGAATTTCTTTCTAATAATTTATCTATTAAATTCAATAATAGTGTTTGCTTAAAATTATTTCTAATCAGAAGAAAATTCCACATTAAAGGAACACCTTGATTTGGAAACACTATTGAAAGCCTAGAATCAATTTTTAGATATTTTTCACAAATTGTTAAAGGTAAAATAGCTAAAACAGCATCTGTATTTATTAACCAATCAATCGCATTTATATCATCGTAAATATTTCTTTGATTAATAATTTCCTTAATTGCATTTTTGTTATTGATTCTTTCAGCTATAGAAATCAAAATTCTTGGACTATTGGGTAAAATCATTTTTCCAATCAAATCTTTAGATAAAAGAAAATCCCAATTATTCTTATTTGTTATTTTATAACGTTCATTATTTTTTATAATTACTCCATATGGAATAACACCAAATGGATAAAGTTTTTTTCGTTCAATAGGATCCCAAGTTCTTAAATAATTTTTAGATCTATCATCTAAATAATTCAATAAAGGATCACTAATATCACAAAAATAATTAAGTTCTACTCTATTTATCCAACCATCATTAATTAAAATTATATCTTTATCTCTAAAATTTACATTTAAATTATCTTCTCTATAATTTAAATTATTCTTTTTCCAAATTTTTGGTAATAAATTTATAAAACTTACTGGAAGGAAATTCTTATATAAACCTATTGAAATTTTTTTAGATAATCCTTTGCAGGAAGTTAAAAGAAACAAAACAGATAATTTTGCAATGTTTAAAAACTCTTTTCTGGTCAACTTGTTTTTTATCATTATTATTTTTTAGAGGGAAATTTGTCCAACGTCTTTCATTTTTTTAATAGTAGATTCGCATTCTGAAACTATCTCTTCATATTTAAACCCTTTTAGATGTACTAAGAGTGAAAGTGCTCCAGCTCCAACTCCTTCTTTAACATAACCTTTTTCATAATCTCTTAATTCTTTTATCATTGATGAATGAAAATTTAAACCACTAGCAAAACCAAATAACTTTACTTTATGCTTATTTGCCACTTTATTTAAAAGTTTTTTTATAGATTCATCGTAAGCCAACCATCCTGTTGTGATAACAAATACTTTCTCTGAAAAAAACTGCTTTTCAGCTATCGACATAAATTCTAAAGCAAGTAACAATATTGCAATCATTTGACTCCCTCCTGCCAATATAACTGTTTTATTTGACTTTCTGGCACCTATTAGAAGTCCCATTGAGAAAGCTTGGAATGGATCGCCTAAGGCAGATATAACATCAATAGAACTAAAGTTACTGCCTAGATTTGCATTTAAAAGACCAGTTTTTATAATTTCTGTTTTTAATTTTCTTGGAGGTCTTAAAAGGCTGCTCCCAACCAAATCAGCGACATCTAAACCAAAAGCCTCCATAATCGCTTGAGCAGTAGTTGTCCCTCCTGGAACTGATTCAGATATTACTATTGGTTTATTTGTCATTTGTCCAATAGAAAGTCCTTTTTCATAAAGATTACAAGCCCTTGATTTATCCATAGATTTTCCAGTACTTAAGCAATTTGAAGGATGGCCATATGTTTTCTCAACTAAAATATGTTGAAAGTAAGGTCGCTTATAAACACCAATAGGAATAACAATTAAATTTGCTCCTAAAAGTACTTTGCATACATTACTTATGAGAGCTGGAGTCACTCCTGCTTTTAGTTTTGGCAACTTATATTTATAGTCCTTAATTGTTCCTAGTAAGCAAAATTCTGCATCAGCTAATGCAGTTATTTTTCTAGAATTCGAATCAATACCTGCTGCAGAAATTCCTGATATTTGAGAAGTATTTGTTCCTGCAATAATTAAATAAAATAAAAAACTATCAATATCATTTTTAATAATATTTATTTTTTTTAAAATTTCAATATTACTTATATCACTACCGAAATATTTAATATTATGTGATGATTTTGGCATTGTTTCTTAAAAAATTAAAGACTTAAATCTACGAAACCACTTATTCTATTTGGAGGTTGTGGAATAGATGCTTTTAATCTTGGAAAAACTGCATATGCAATTATGTGAATAGTTAAAACATATACAAATTCCTGAAAAATAACTAAAAATATTGCAACCAACTGAATTATTGTTATGGAAGGTGACCAAGAGATATCAATTATTGAAGCAAATTTTTGAATTAAACTATAACTAGCACGTGTGACTAAAATCCAAAGATTCTCTCCAACCAAAATTGAAAGAGCAAATACTCTTATTAGAAATCCAGAAGCCCCTATCAAAATTCCTGAAAATAAACTAAACCACCAACTTTTACTTTTAAGCCAACACCAACCTAACCAGAGGGACAGTATTCCATAAGGGAATAAGAATAAAGGACCTCTGATTGGCCCCATGAGGATTATTAATAAAAGAATTTGAATAGAAATACCATCTAAAGCCACTTTTGTACCTCTTCTTAATTGAAGTAAAGATATTGGGAGAGGCAATATAAGCCTTAAAAGAGCTCCTCCTACAGGCAAATAATAAAGTGCAATCCATAATAAAGAAGCAAGTGATGCCAGATAAGAAGGTTCAATTAAATCTAAGGCTTGGGATTTTTTTGTTATTTTCATTTACATTTATTTAAAAAAAACTTTTACATTTATTTTTCATTTTGATTTAATTCGGGATTAACTCTATTTTTTCTATCTCAAAATTAATATCTCCATTCTTCAAAACTTTAGAAAAATTTTCCGTAGGGAAAGAAGGATCAACTTTCTTTAAAATTACAAAAACTCTATATGACTTAGGTTGAAAATTCTGATTTGTCTTTTTTATTTTATTTAAATCACTTTTCCTAATCGAAATTTTGTCAGCAATATTTGGTGTTGTATTCTCATTGTTAGGTTTTATTTTTTTAGTTATATCTTTTTTCTTTAGTACATTATTATCTTTTAGGAGTATATCGCTTTTTAATTTTTTATTACTATCGTTTTGGGATAGTTTATTAAGATTATTATTATTATTATTATTATTATTAAAACTAGATTCTAAGAAATTGCCAATGCCTCCACCAGAACAGGATTGTAATAGAAATAATAAAGTCAAAAAAACAAAATTAGTGATTTTGTTTGCCATATTTAATTCTATACTTTCTTTGAGTTTTTTACATTAGAGGAGTTTTTTCTCGGTGACTTTGAATTCTTCTTTTTTTTAGAATATCCTCCATCTTTTAATTTTTCATTTATTAATTTTAATAATTCCTCAATTGATAATTTTTCTAAATCTGTTTCTTTAGGTAAAGAGATATTTAATTTTCCATATTTAGCATACATTCCATATGGTCCATTCAAAATTTGAATATTTTCGCTATAGCCTTCAGGCTTGCCATAATCTTTTAAAACAGCTCTACCTCCTCTGCCTAGTTTTGGCATAGCTAAAACTTCTATTGCTCTTTGTAAATCAACTTTAAAAACATCATCTTCCTTTTTTAAGGATCTATTCTCAGAATCATTTTCATTTTTAATCCACCTTAAATAAGGCCCAAATCTGCCTCTATCAGCTTCCACTATTCCTCCTTCGGGATGTTCACCCAATAGTCTTGGTAAGCTAAGCAATTCAAGAGCTTGAGCTAATGTTAAATCATCTGTCTTTAATTCTTTGGGCAATGAAGCTCTTCTAGGTTTTTCATTATTATCTTCATTATTACCTAATTGAACATAAGGTCCATAAGGTCCAAATCTTAAGAAAACTTTTTCACCAGTCTTTGGATCTCTTCCTAGATCTGAAGGTCCACTTAAGATCTGATTAACCTTTTTTTCATCTAAATCACCAGGAACAATATCCATAGGCAAATTACCTTTTGCCTGAATTTCATTTCCAGAAGCATCTAGTTTTGTCCCTTCAAGCCAAGGCCCGTTTGATCCTATTCTTACAACACAGGGTAAATCATCAAAATCAACTTGTCTGTAGGCTTTCCCATCAATATCCCCCTCTGTTTTTTGAACTTTAATTTCAAGCCCATCCTTACCTTTATAAAATGTTTCTAAATAAGGTAACCACTCTAAATTTCCTGCAGATATTTCATCGAGAGATGACTCCATTTTTGCAGTGAATGTAGTATCTACTAAATCAGGGAAATGCTCTTCAAGAAGCGCAGTGACAGCAAAAGCAGTAAAAGTTGGTGCTAAAGAATTATTAGAGATCTGCGCATAACCTCTATCGACAATAGTTCCTATAATACTTGCATAAGTTGAAGGCCTACCAATTCCTTCTTTCTCTAAAATTTTTACAAGGGCGGCTTCAGTATATCTTGCAGGAGGTTTCGTTTCATGTGAGATTGCATCATTAGTAATCAAATCTAAGTCAGATCCAGGAACTAAATTTGGGAGTACAACTTCCTTTTGCTCAAGAGCAGCTCCTGGATCATCACTACCCTCTACATAAGCCCTAAAAAAGCCAGGGAAATCAATACTTTTACCACTTGATTTAAAAATAGCTTCGCCTGCAGAAATTTCCGCATTAATCATTGTAAGCTTAGCTTCAGCCATTTGGCTGGCTACTGTTCTTTTCCAAATAAGATCATATAAAGATAAATCTCTTCCTGATAATTCTGTTTCTTTGGGTATTTTAAAGTTTTCTCCAGCAGGTCTTATCGCTTCATGTGCTTCTTGTGCATTAATGGCTTTAGAACTAAATTGACGAGGCTTATCAGAGAGATAGTTTTCTCCATAATTTAATTGAACACAATCTCTTGCTGCTTTAATCGCTTGCTCAGATAAATGAACGGAATCAGTTCTCATATAAGTTATAAAGCCTCTTTCGTATAGGCCTTGAGCACATCTCATTGTCTCTCTAGCAGAAAGTCTCAATTTCCTATTAGCTTCTTGTTGTAAGGTACTTGTTGTAAATGGAGGTACTGGTCTTCTAACTGATGGTTTTTTCTCCAACTTTTCCAATCTCCAATTAACTTTTGATAAGGATTCAACTAAGTTAGATGATTTCAGTTCATTTAAAATTACTGATTTATTACCTTTTTTTAATTGCCCAGTCTTTTCATCAAAATCTGAACCATTAGCGACCTTTTTTCCACCCAAGCTAAATAACTTAGCTTCAAAAGATTTACCTTCATATATCAATTTAGCTTTCAAATCCCAGTAATAAGATTTTTCAAATGATCTTCTTTCTCTTTCTCTTCTTACTAACAAACGTACAGAAACAGACTGTACTCTTCCTGCAGATAATCTAGGAGCAACTTTCTTCCACAATAGAGGTGATAATTCATAGCCAAAGAGTCTATCGAGTATTCTTCTCGTTTCTTGAGCTTGAACTAATTCCATATCTATATCTCTTGTTTGATCAAGAGCTTTATTGATAGCCTTTTTTGTTATTTCATGAAAAACCATCCTTCTAGTTGGTATTTTCGGTTTTAGAATTTGCATTAAATGCCAACTAATACTTTCACCCTCTCTATCTTCATCAGTTGCAAGAAGTAATTTGGTTGCCCCTTTTAATGCATTTTTTAAATCTTTTACAACTTTCTTTTTATCTTTCGGAATAACATATAGAGGTTCAAAATCCTCAGTTGTGTTTACACCAATTCTTGACCATTTTTCTTTTTTTAAAGATGCTGGTATTTCACCTGCTCCTTTAGGCAGATCTCTTACATGTCCCATTGAAGCTAATACTTCATAATTAGATGGCAAAAATTTTCTTATAGTTTTTGCTTTAGTGGGACTTTCTACAATAACAAGTGTGTGTTCCAAGGGAATTTCAATAAAATAGTTTTTTTATTCCTTAGGGCATAATATGATTAATTGAATGTTTTTCAAGCAAAACTTCTTGAGAATTACAATTAACCCGCCCACAAATTATAATCAAGATAGTATTAACTTTTACCAACTAAATCTATTATTTCTTAAAATAAAGTGCCTAACGAAATCCTTACTTTTAATTTAAACGCTCAAGCAATAATTCCTGAAGCTTTCATTTTGCTAGGAATAGTAGGTACTCTTATCGTAGATCTTGCTGGAGAAAAGACTGCTTCTCGATTAGCCCCAATAATATGTTACGGATCTATAAGTTCAGCTCTTCTAACTATATCTTTACAATGGAACAATCCTGGAGGAAAAGCTTTCTTTGGCTCTTTTTATTCGGATAATCTTTCTTTAGCATTTAGAGCAATTATTGCACTTTCAACTTTAGTTTCTTTATTAATAAGTTGGAGATATACGGAACAAAGTGGAAGTCCAATTGGTGAATTTGCTGCAATAGTTTTATCAGCCACTCTGGGAGCAATGCTTTTGTGCGGTTCTACAGATTTAATAAGTGTCTTTATTTCCTTAGAGACCCTCTCGGTAGCAAGCTACTTACTTTCGGGTTATTTAAAAAGAGATCCTAGAAGTTCAGAGGCAGCCTTAAAGTATCTTTTAGTAGGTTCTGCTGCGGCAGCAGTATATTTATATGGTTCATCACTATTGTATGGACTTAGCGGCTCTACAAATCTGACCACAATAGGATTAGAATTAATTAATAAACCTTCTTTCATAACATCTCTTGCTCTAGTCTTTGTATTGTCTACAGTTGCTTTCAAAATTGCAGCAGTCCCTTTTCATCAATGGACTCCTGATGTTTATGAGGGGTCTCCAACTCCAGTAGTTGCCTTTTTATCTGTAGGCTCCAAAACTGCAGGATTTGCTTTCGCGATAAGAATATTAACAACAACTTTTACTTCTTTTGATGATCAATGGAAATTATTATTTACTATCCTAGCAATCTTAAGTATGGCACTTGGCAACGTTGTAGCACTAGCACAAACGTCAATGAAGCGAATGCTAGCGTATAGTTCCATTGGGCAAGCAGGCTTTGTGATGATTGGTATAGTTTCTGGAACTCAAGATGGACTTTCAGCAGCAGTATTATATTTAGCGGCATACCTATTTATGAATCTTGGAGCATTCTCATGCGTAATACTATTTTCATTAAAAACAGGGTCTGATAAAATTTCTGATTATTCAGGCCTATACCAAAAAGATCCTCTGATAACTCTTGGATTAAGTATTTGCTTACTCTCCTTGGGAGGTTTACCTCCAATGTTAGGTTTTTTTGGCAAAATTTATTTATTCTTTGCTGGATGGGCTAATCATCAATACGCTTTAGTAATTATTGGGCTTGTAACTTCTGTTATTTCTATTTATTACTATATTTCAGTTATAAAAATGATGGTAGTAAAGGAGCCTCAGGAAGCTTCTGAAATTGTTAAAACTTATCCTGAGACCAACTGGAATATTGTTGGTTTGCCTCCTTTAAGAGTTGCTTTATATACTTGTGTAGCGGTAACAGCATTGGGTGGAATATTGTCTAATCCACTTTTTAAACTTGCAAATACAGCAGTAACTGAAACCCCTTCTCTCAATAAAATTTTATCTATGGCTTTTATAAATATTATTTATTAAATATGAATGTAGTCGCTTCTCTTGACAAAGTATCCAAAACTTATGGCAAGGGTAATTTAAAGGTAAAAGCTTTAGACAATATAAGTCTGGAGATCCTTAAAGGTGATTATTTAGCCGTTATGGGCGCGAGTGGCTCTGGTAAAAGTACCGCAATGAATATTTTAGGATGTCTTGATCGTCCTACTCAGGGCAATTATATGCTTAATGGATCCGCTGTTGAAAATTTGTCTGATGATGAATTAGCAGACTTAAGGAATAAAAATCTTGGATTTGTTTTCCAACAGTTTCATTTACTATCAGATGCAACCGCATTAGAAAATGTTATGCTTCCAATGATTTATGCAGGAATTAATAATTTAGAGAGAGAAAAAAAAGCTAAACAAGCTTTAAATGAAGTTGGCCTTAATGAGAGAATTAATAATCGACCTAATCAACTATCAGGAGGACAACAACAAAGGGTAGCAATCGCTAGAGCAATAATAAATAAACCCTCACTTTTATTAGCAGATGAACCCACTGGGGCGCTAGATTCTAAAACAACTGAGGATGTTCTAGATTTATTTGATAAATTGCATCGATCTGGAATCACTATAGTCTTAGTTACTCATGAAGATGAAGTAGCAAATCGCGCAAAAAAAATTGCTAAATTTAAAGATGGAAAGATTATTGAAATAAAAAATCAATTAAAAATTTAAAGATTCGACTTTAATTTTTTTTGATGATTACCATTAAATATTTTTAAACAACCCATTTCATCTATTTCATCAATTTTCCAATTTTTATCATAATCTCTTGGTAAGTATTCTTTACTGAGAAACTTATTAGAACCATATATGATATGCTTTTTATTTTTATTGTATAACATTACTTTATTAAAAACTTTCAAAATTTCAGAAGACCAATAGGATTCTGATAGATTTTTTTTATTTAGAATATTTGAAAGAGATATACCCTCTTCTGGAGTAGTGTTATTTAAATTCATGCCGATTCCAATTTTTGCATAAAGTACTTCATTACCTCTCGTTATTAATTTAGGCAAAAATCCTATTAATTTCTTAGAACCATAAAAAATATCATTAGGCCACTTTATATTTACCTCTATAGATTTTCTATAGAACATTTCACATAAAAAAAAGGCTATTGAAACTGAAAAAATATCAGTTGAAAAATCTCTCGAAAATATTGGATATGCTGCACTAAGCCATATCCCTCCATGTGGCGAAATCCATCTTCTTCCGTTCTGGCCAATACCCTGAGCTTGTTTTCTTGAGAAGATGCCAATGGGGTTAAAATTTTTTAATACATTTTTTTTAAGATACTTATTAAGCTCGATTTCCGTACTAGAACAATTATATTTATAAATCAATTTCCAATTTGGAGAATTATTCGAGCCTTTTTTATAAAAGAATGATGTTTTTGCTGAAGAACCAATAACTTTCACAAACTTTTAATAATCAATTGAATTTTTAATACTTATGATTAAATAAGTAATTTCAGTTTTCTGTAATTATACATAATAAAAATATTCTATTATTAAAGAAATTGATTCAAAGAAATCCAGAAGCTTTAAATAAATGTCTAATAAAGTTTAGGGAATCTTGGTCTGATTTTGATAAAATGTTAAATTTATCAAATGATTGGACTAAAGTTGTTGGGAAAGAATTAGCTAAAGAATGTCAGCCCTTAAAAATTGAAAATAATATTTTAACTATTGTTGCTAACCATCCACAATGGAGACAAGCATTAATCTATAACAAACATAAAATTAAAGAATCAATTTTAAGATTAGGCATTAATTTAAATAATATTCGTATAGTTCAAAATTATCAATATAAATTGAATAAAAATAAAGTTTCAAATACTAAATTAATTTGGGATAACCATCCAAGTAGGATTAAAGACCAACAAATTCAAAATTGTAAGATATGTGAACGACCAACTCCTCTAAGAGAAATTGAAAGATGGGGCAAATGTACCTTTTGCTGGAGAGAAACAATTTAGATCATTATTTTTTTAAAAGTAATAAACCCATCTGGCCACCAAATAAAGTTTTATACTTAACTTCTTTAAATCCAATTTTCTTTGCTATGTACATTAATTTTGTTCCTTTTGGAAAATCCTTTATGCTATTTTCAATGTAACTATATTCTTCTTTTAAGTTAAATAAACCCGATATTGGTACAACAATAAAACGTAAATATATTTTTTGAAATATTGAGGGAAGAGAATTGTTTTTAGAATGATTAAAGTCTAAGAATCCTGCTCTACCATTATCCTTTAAAAGGGAAAAAACCTTTTGAATGCCATCCTCTACATTTTTTAAATTTCGTAAACCATATGACATACAAATTCCGTCGAATTTCCTAATTTGTGTATCCAAATCAAAAATATCTTTTTTTTCCCAATAAATAACTGTTCTAACTAAATTATTTGACTTTCTTTGCGCAATTCTCAGAAGTTTTTCTGATATATCAATTCCAAAAACCTTACCAGATGGAGTTACTAATTCGTTTAATAAAAATGTCATATCTCCTGTTCCACAACATAAATCAGCCCATTCCTCTCCATTTTTTGGATTTAATAAACTAATTAATTTCCTTTTCCATAAAAAATGTAATCCTAAGCTAAATAAATTATTAAAGAAATCATATTTATATGAAATCTCATTGAAAATATTACTAATGTATTTTGGATTTTTATTAATCATTTGAAAGTATTGTTAAATTAAAAATTCATTTATTCAATTGGTCTTATTAATAGTTTTTTTTCTATCAAGTAAGATTTAATTTCTTTAATGGTAAGTATTTTATCGTGCAATAAAGATGCCAAAAGAGCTGCAGATGCTCTACCTTTAGTGAAAACTTCATATATATCATTTAAAGAACCTGCGCCTCCTGATGCGATAACAGGTATATTGACTGCTTCAGAGACATATTTATTTAGTTCCAAATCATAGCCTTTTTGAGTACCATCTCCATCCATAGATGTTAATAATATTTCCCCTGCACCTAATTCCTCGACCTTTTTTGACCAGCTGATGACATCAATACCAGTATTAATCCTCCCTCCGTTAATAAAAACCTCCCATTCATTATCATGATTACTTTTTTTTCTAGCATCAATAGCAATGACAATACATTGGCTACCAAACTTTTCAGAACTATCTTTAATTAATTTTGGATTACTAACTGCAGAGGAATTTAAACTAACTTTATCTGCCCCTGCTCTTAGCAGATCATTAATAGAGTCAATTGAATTTATACCACCACCAACTGTGAAGGGGATTCTCACAGTTTGAGCTGTTCTAGAGACAAGATCTATTAAAGTCTTTCTATTCTCAAAAGTTGCCTTAATATCCAAAAACACAAGCTCATCAGCGCCTTCATTTGAGTATAAAGATGCTAGTTCAACAGGATCTCCAGAATCTCGCAGATTAATGAAATTGATACCCTTAACCACTCGACCATTCGCGACATCAAGGCAGGGTATTAAACGAAGAGCAACCATTTTAAAAAAAATTGTCCAAATGCTGTTAATCTTGCATAATAGCTTCTATTTTAAAATGTTATGACTAACACGCAATTATTACCAAAAATTGGAAGTAAAGTAAAAATTAATTTTGAAAAAGTCAAAGATCGATTACCTTCAAAACTTATAGAACAAATTGCTTCTAATCCTAAAGCAGTGATAGTAGGATATAAAATGACTGATGGAAGAAGCATTGGTTTGATCCTAAAATTTAATTCTGGACAAGAAAATTGGTTTTTCCCTGAAGAAATTGAACGAGGTTAATTTTAAGTGAATGATCCAAAACAACTATTAGGAATAAAAGGAGCATCAGAGACTTCTAGTTTGTGGAAACTCAGAATTCAACTTATGAAGCCAATAACCTGGATTCCTTTAATATGGGGAGTAATTTGTGGTGCAGCGGCTAGTGGAAATTTTGTCTGGACAGTTGATAATGTTTTAGCATCATTGGCATGTATGTTAATGAGTGGGCCATTACTTGCAGGATATACTCAAACAATTAATGATTTTTTTGATAGAGAAATTGATGCTATTAATGAACCTAATAGACCGATTCCTTCCGGTGCAATATCTATAAAACAAGTTAAAATACAAATCTGGGTTCTACTGATTTTAGGATTAATTGTTGCATATTTGCTAGATATGTATGCTCAACATAGTTTCCCGTCTGTATTTCTCCTGGCTTTAGGTGGATCTTTTGTTAGTTATATTTATTCTGCCCCACCGCTAAAATTAAAACAAAATGGATGGTTAGGTAATTATGCATTAGGAGCATCTTACATAGCTTTACCATGGTGGGCAGGTCAAGCACTTTTTGGGAAATTAACAATAGTAACTGCATTATTAACGCTTGCTTATAGTCTTTCTGGATTAGGTATTGCTGTTATAAATGATTTTAAAAGTGTGGAAGGAGATTCGAAATTAGGATTAAATTCTTTACCAGTAATTTTTGGTATTAAAAATGCAAGCAGAATAAGTGCAGGCCTTATTGATATCTTTCAGTTAGCGATGGTAGGAGTACTTATAATAATTGATCAACATTTGGCATCCGTAATTTTAGTTTTATTAGTTATTCCCCAAATAACATTCCAAGAGATGTGGTTATTAAGAGATCCTCTTAAATATGATGTAAAGTACCAGGCGAGTGCACAACCATTTTTAATTACTGGAATGCTTATAACTGCATTAGCTATTGGGCATAGTTTTCTCGTGGTCTAAGTGCTTAAATTCAAGCAACTTATTTTATTAGTCTCACCAACAATATTTGTATTTCTAGTTCTCTTTTTTATAAGTAATTTGATTAAAAATAAACTTAACTATAAAACTAATGAAATTTATAAGTTAGAACATAATTTTTCATATCAGATTAATTATTCTCAAGATAAGTTACTAAGTAAATTAAGTCGAAAATTTAATATAAAAGATGAAGAAGAGAAAATACCTAAACTAATGAAATATGCATTTATTTCTGCTGAAGACAGAAGATTTTTAAAACATAATGGTGTAGATATATTTGGATCCACGAGAGCATTCATAAATAATTTTCAAAGTGGATCTATAAGAGAGGGAGGCAGCACCATAACGCAGCAGGCATCAAGATTAATTTTCTTAAATAATGAAATTAGCATCAAAAGAAAAATTAAAGAAATTATAATTTCAATAATTTTGGATTTTAAATACAGTAAAAATCAAATTCTTAAGATCTACCTTAATGAGATTTATTTAGGAGAAGGAGCGAGAGGAATTAATGAAGCATCTCAAATTTATTTTGGCAAACTAATTAACGAATTAACATTATCTGAAGTTGCAATGCTAGCAGGATTAGCGCCTGCTCCAAACTTCTATTCACCCTATCAAAATTTTGATTTAGCGATACAAAGAAGAGATAAAATTCTTAGATTAATGTATTTAGAAGGCTATATTGATAAGATTAGCTATGAAAGGGCTTTAATAGAAAAAATAAAAGTAATTAATAAGAATGATAATGAAGATAAACTCTTAATAAACTTTATATTATCTGAATCAGTAAGTAAAATAAATCCTGAAAATAACTATCACTTAGATGATTATCTGATAATTAATTCTAGTATTGAAAAGGACTGGCAAGATAAAGCACAAAAACTTTCTAAGGAATTACTACCTGAAGGAATTGAGGTAGGTTTAATATCAATTGAATCAGATACTGGACTTATTAAAACGATGATAAGCGGTAGATATCCAAGATATAATGAATTCAATCGTGTTACATCTGCGATAAGACCTTTAAGTTCTACATTTAAAATAATTCCATATTGTTTAGCATTCTTAGAAGGTAAAAGTCCTTTAGATACTTATGATGATTCGCCCACTTGCTGGGGGGATTATTGCCCTAAAAATTTTTCTAATTTCTATCAAGGTAAATCTACATTAATTGAATCTTTTAAAAATTCCTCAAATATAGTGCCTATCAAAATTGCATATCAATTTGGTTTAGAAAATATAGTAAATCTAGCCAATCTATTTGGCATAAAATATAAAAAAGATCTAAGTAATTATTTACCTATCGCAATAGGAGCATATGGCGACAGCCTTTTTAATATTACAAACGCATATTCCATAATCAATAACAACGGTCAATTAATAAAACCAAGTATTATAAAAACAATAAAATCAAAAAATAATCAGATAATTTGGATAAATAAATTTAAAACAAAAAAAATTATTGATAAAGAAATAGCAAATAAATTAAATAATCTTTTAGAAAAATCTGTTGAAAGTGGCACTGGTATAGCAGCATCGATTAATGGTAGAAAAATATTGGGCAAAACAGGGACTTCAGATCTAAATAGAGATCTTTGGTTTATAGGATCTATTAAGAATCTAACTACTGGCATATGGATTGGCTTTGACGATAACAGAGCAACAAATTTTTCAAGTGGGACTTCTGCAAATTTCTGGAGGACTTATATTGAATCAATTGATATGTAATATTAAAAGTTATTTTTTATATGAAACTAATGCAGCATAAAATCCATCTCCCGAATCATCTTTATTAGGTAATATTTGTTTTTCAAAAACTAATTCTAATTTATTGTTCTTCCTTAAAAATTTTTCGATAAGCAAATTATTTTCACGTGGACAAATTGTACATGTTGAATAAACCAGTAAACCATTTTTATTAAGTAGAGGAACAATATTTTCTAATAATTTTTCTTGAATAATTATTAATTGATCAATACTTTCTTTTGTAATCTTCCATCTTGCGTCTGGATTTCTTGCCAAAGTTCCTAAACCAGAACAAGGTGCATCGATTAGAATTTTATCAAAGTAATTGATAAACTCAGGATTAATATCTATTATTTTTGTAGCATCAATTTTTAAAGCTTTCACACTTTTTATATCTAATCTTTCTAAATTTTCTTTTAATAACTTTAATCGCTTATCAGATCTGTCAATAGCTAATATATATCCATCGTCTTTAATTAATTGGGCCAAGTGAGTCGTTTTAGTTCCTGGTGCAGCGCAAGCATCAAGAATTTTATCTCCTTTCTTTGGCTTCAAGAGAGGTGCCACCCATTGTGAAGATCGATCTTGTATCAACCATTTTCCTTCAAGATATCCAGGAAGCTTTCGAATTGATCTTGGCTTACTTTTTAAAAATAATCCATTTTCCAATTTATTTATAGGTTCAACATCAATATTATTCTTTTGAAAAATCTCTAAACATTCTTTCATTGTTGTTTTCAGTGTATTAACTCTAAAGTCAATTTTGGGCTTTTTATTATATGCTTTCGCAATATTTTCAGTTTCAGTAATTCCAAACCAATTTATCATTTCATAAACAAGCCATAAAGGTAATGATTCTTTTAAGGAGATTCTTTCTGCCTGATTTATCGGAACTTTAGGGATATTATTAATTTCTAATTTTCTAGTTACATTTCTAAGTATCGCATTAACCACTCCACTTAACTTATTTAATTCTGATTTTTTAGCTATTTCAACAGTTGTAGAGATACAGGCAGAATCAGGTATTTTATCCATTTTCAATATTTGATATAAGCCTATATGAAGCAACCATCTCAATTTAGGAGGTTGTTTTTTATGGTTAAATTTTGAAGTATGATCAATCCAATGATCTAATAGTTTTCTATATCTAATACATCCAAACGATAACTCAGTGATGAATGCAATATCAAGTGAAGTGAATTTATAATTTAATAATACTTTTTCTAAAGCTAAATCTGAATACATTCCCGAGCTTACTTTTAATAAAATCTCCCAAGCTGCTTTTCTTTGTGAATACCCCTCAAGCAAAATATTCTAAAATTACTTCTAATATGATAATCAAATAAATCTAAACAATATTATTAATAGAAGATTTCATCCAAATAAAACCCAAAACAGAAACTAAAGTTAAATTGAAACCTAAAAAAATATAAATATTTAATGAATGAATTCTTTCATTCGTCAATTTAAAGCTGGATTTGTTTGTATTTTTTTTCATAAAAGCATAAATATAAATCTTAAAAGATTCAATTGTAAACTAAATTCATTTATAAAATTGATTATGGAATTAGTAAACTTTCCAAAATTAGAAATTTATATTTATAAATGATTAAAGTATTAGAAAACTCTTTTAAATAAGTCAAGAACACTAGTCTCATGTAAACATAACACCTAGTTGTTATATTTCGTAATAATCTTATATTCTTTTAATTTTTAAGATTTTATACTAATTCATCACTTAAGTTCATTCAAAAATCTATTTGCCACTTCAAAATGATTATTTAATTTTTCAGGATTCATTTTATCTAGATTTCTTATTAACATTGATAACCTATATTGTTTACTGAAATAAGTTCTATTATCGCTCATAAATTTCCAAAACAAACCATCCCAAACTATACACCAATTATCATTTTTATAATTTGACATCTTTTTAATATAATTTGAACCAGAGATATATGGTTTTGTAGAAAAAATACCTCCATCACTAAATTGACTCATACCATAAACATTAGGAACCATAACCCAATCATAAGAATCAATAAACATTTCCATAAACCATCGATAAACTTCATCAGGATGTATACGACATAAAAGCATAAAGTTTCCAAGAACCATTAATCTCTCTATGTGATGACAATATCCGAATTGCAAAATATTTTTTATAACATTATCCACAGGTTCAATTCCAGTTGTTGCATCATAAAACGAATTAGGAATTCTTTTATGTTCAAAATTCCAAAAATTACTAGTTCTCATTTTGACACCATACTTCTGATATGTAAGATTTATGAATTCTCGCCAACCAATAATTTGCCTAATAAAACCTTCTAGAGAATTCAATGGAATATTATTTTCTTTGCTGAAATTAATAGCTTTATCAACAACCTCTCTAGGAGTTAATAATCCAACATTTATTAGCAATGATAAAAGACTATGCCATAAAAAACTATCTTCCTTACAAATAGCATCTTCATAATCACCAAAAAGAAAAAATCTCTCTTCAAAAAAATTCTTCAACCAATCTCTAGCTTCTTTAAAATTTGTAGGATAAAAAAAGTATTTACTTGATCCAAGAAATTTAATATCACTTTTTAAAATTAATTTCTCAGAATCTAAAACTATTTTATTTTTAGATAATTTTTTTATAACTGGGATATTTGTATTTTTTGGGATTTTTTTTCTATTTAATTCATCAAAACTCCACTTACCACCGAGAGGTAAACCATCCTTATTAATTAAAATATTTTGGCTTCGTCTTTGATCCTCATAGAATCTTCCCATTAAGGGTTTCTTAGAATTATTTTTAAACTTATTTATTATTCTATTTTCTGTAAGAAACATTGGTGATTCTAAATAATTTATTTTCAATTGTTTTTCTTTAACGAATCTATTTAATCTTCTTTCAATTAAATAATCATGAGGTTTAATAACATTGATTATTTGATAATTTTGTTTTAAGTATTTTTCTAAATAGTCCTGAGTTGAAAAGTTTTTTTGATTTGTGGCATAAATAACCTTATGACCACTTTTTTCTAAATATTCTTTATAAGAAAACATACTAGCTTTTAAAAAAATTAATTTATTTATATGATTTCTAAGTTGAAAAAATTTATCATTACCCCAAAAAAGAGAGTCTTCAATCATTAAAATTTCACTGCCATATTTAAAAAGAGGATTAAGTTCAAATAATTGATTTGGGAAAATTATAGATATCTGATTCATCTTTTAGACTTCCTTTTTCTACACCTATTTGAGCAATATTTAACTTCATCCCAACAATCATGCCATTTTTTTCTCCAATCAAATGATCTATTGCAAACTGGGCAAATTTTATTTGGTAAATTTTTCACTACTTAGATTTTTCTTTTATGAGTTGACTTAAATCTAGAAGAATCTTTTAATCTCATATGCTTTGTATTTCTGCCATTAACTCTTTCTCTCCAAACATTGAAGGATTTTCTCTTTAAATATTTTCTCATAATTTTAATTGCATCTTTTTCCTTTAAACCAAATTGAAACTCTATAGATTCAAATGGTGTTCTATCTTCCCAGCACATTTCTATAATTCTATCGATATCTTTAATATCCATTTTTTTTATTGAATGTTGCATTTAGAGTCACATATTTTTTCTAAATTATCTCTGCCTGTTAATTTCAATCTATATTTAGCCCAATATTTATAAAAAAATCTTATGACATTCGAGAGGAATGGTAGTCTTGTAGGAAAATAAATCCAACCAAGTCCAACTAATTCATATGAATAAGCTAAAACATCTACACCAAAAATAATTTCTCCATTACTAAGTATTCCATGAAGGTTCGCCATTGCTTGTTTGTAAGAGATATGACTAAAATTTTCAGGTCTATAATTAATACTAATATCAACAAAATTTATAGATTTTGTTTTATCTTTTTTCTTGAGGAAATTCGTTTCTCTGAGGCAAAGTGGACATGCTCCATCGAATAGGAATGTTAGCTTGTAATTCATATTTTTATTTAAATATATATAGTTTGCGAATAGTTCGTGGAAAATACTTTAATTTAGCCCCTTGAATAAAAGCATTTAAATCTGAAAGTTACTAATTTTTAAATATAAATTTTATAAAGCTTTAATATTCTTTCCTTTTATTTTAAAAAAAATTACATTAGGTTATAAGCACTAACCATTGATTAAGGGATACATCAATGGTTTATATTTATTCATCTAACAGATGTACACCCTCTCCAATATCTGGCTTAAAATCACAATATTTTTCAAATACGATTCCCACTTTCCTCATACATTCTCCTAATTCATCATTAAATTTTTCCCAGTCTTCAGTATTCTTATCAGGTAAAGACCAGCCCTGATTTTCAACCATACTTGTAATTACTGTGTAGTCCCATTCTATGTAAGCCATTTATTTTTAATATTGATTTAGTTAATAATTATAGAACACAATAATCACCTAAAATAGAATTAATTTTAATATTTAATTTAGTCAAAATCTATTTTTAATATATTAATCTCTATTAGAGAATATAATAATTTTATATGTTAAGAGAATAATAAATGTCAGTTTTGCCGAGAAGATTCCAAAGAATAAAACATGTTTTAAACTCAAGGATGGGTGATTTAACTGTCCTTATTGAGGGTGTTAATAAACCGCATAATCTATCTGCGATAATTAGGACTTGTGATGGAGCTGGAGTGTTTCAAGCTAATTTTATTTGTGATCATAATGAAGTAAAAACATTTAACAGCACTGCTCAAGGTAGTCAAAAATGGGTTAATTTAAGAAATCATGAATCCTATTTGAAAGCAACAAAAACCTTAAAAAAGGAAGGTTTCAAATTATACGGCACATCTCTAAATGAAAATTCTATTGATTATCGAGATTTTGATTTCACAGAAAGTACTTGCTTTGTACTAGGTGCTGAAAAGTGGGGGTTAAGCAATGAATTAAATGCCCAAGTCGATGAATCAATTTATATTCCAATGAATGGAATGGTTCAATCTCTAAATGTTTCAGTAGCTGGTGCTATTTTACTTTTCGAAGCAGTTCGCCAAAGAAAAAGTAAGGGTTTAATACCCTCTAAAGGAGAAGGACTGAATCAGGATGAATATGAAAAAACTTTATTTGAATGGACATATCCAGAATTAATTAATTATTATAAAAAATCAAACAAAGATTATCCTTGCCTAAATGAGAATGGTGAAATTTACAAATAAAATAATTTTTTTATTTATTAAAACTTTCCTCTAGATCTTCTCCAATAAAAGATAACGCTAAAACAAGAAAAAACATTGCGAAGCCAGGGTATAAAGCTGTCCACCAAATTCCTGTGGGCAATGCTGTGAGAGCCAAATTTAAATCACTACCCCATTCAGGTATATTAACAGGCACACCTAATCCCAAAAAACCTAGGCTCCCTAAAACAAGTACTGAATCTGCTGCATTCAATGTTAATAAAACAGGTAAAGGAGTAATAACATTGGGGAATATATATTTGAGAATCACCTTAATGGTACTTAATCCTGCTAAGTTAGAAGCCTCAACATAATTTTCTGACTTTATTAAAAGGGTTTGATTTCTTATTAGTCTAAAATATTGAGGAGAATAAACTATACATAATGCCAAAGCAGCGTTTATTACCCCTCTTCCTAAAATAAAAGCAATTACAACTGATAATAAAATAACTGGTATTGAAAAAATCGTGTCCATTACTATTGATAAAGACTTATCAATGTATCCACCGAAAAAACCACTTATTAATCCCAAGGGCAAACCAATCAATAATGAGAAAAATAAGGATAAAAATACTACTTCAAATGCAATAGTTGATCCTTGTAAAGTTCTTAAGCAAACATCTCTCCCCAATCTATCTGTTCCACATAAATGACTGATTGAAGGTGGGGAATATATTTGATTATTCAAGGCTGTTTCTGAAAAGTCAAATAAATTAAAAAAATCAAACAACAGCATTAAAAATGCGGCAATGGTATAAAAACTTAATATGATAAAACCAGTTTTTCTAATATTTTCCGTGACACCCTTTAAATTTGATTTAATCAAAACTTATTTTAAATATTAATGTCAATATTAATATAACTGCAACTTCTAAGATAAAAAAGTTTTTTATTAAAGAAAAATCTATTGTTGATTTAATTTTAAGACAGCCATAAAAGCTTCTTGGGGAACGTCTACCTTACCCATTGCTTTCATCCTTTTTTTCCCTTTTGCTTGTTTTTTTAGTAATTTTTTCTTTCTTGAAATGTCACCACCATAACATTTCGAGAGAACATCCTTTCTTAAAGCACTTATACTCTCGCTAGCAATAACCCTGCTCCCAATTGATGCTTGAATTGGTATTTTAAATTGTTGTTTTGGGATAAGATCTTTTAACTTCTCTACTAAACCTCTTCCAATTCCATAAGCCTTATCTTTATGAACAATCGAAGTAAGGGGATCAGCTCTTTCGGAATTTATGAGAACATCAAGTCTTACAAGATCATTTTTTCTATAACCTATTAAATGATATTCCATAGAAGCATAACCTTGGGTTCTACTTTTCATTTGATCAAAAAAGTCAGTAACAACTTCAGCAAGAGGAATTTCGTAAATCAAAGTAACTCGATCAGTTGTGATATATTTCATGTCTACAAAAAGGCCTCTTCTTTCTTGGCATAATCCCATTAATGTTCCATTGAACTCATTTGGCGCATAAATTTCCATTCTTACATAAGGCTCCTCTATTGATTCTCTAGATTGAGGATCAGGGATAGTAGATGGATTATCAACAAGAATATGATTACCTTCATTAAGATTTACTTTATAAATTACAGAAGGAGCAGTAACAATTAAGTCTAAATCATATTCTCTTTCTAATCTTTCTTGAACAATTTCCATATGAAGTAATCCCAAAAAACCGCATCTAAATCCAAAACCCATGGCACTACTAGTCTCAGGCTCATATTTTAGAGCAGCATCTGATAATTGTAATTTTTCTAGAGATTCCCTTAAATCAGGATATTGATCTGCATCAGTAGGGAACAATCCGCAAAATACCATAGGATTTGCTTCTTTATATCCTGGTAAAGCCTCTTCAGCAGGATTATTAAATAGTGTCATCGTATCACCAACTCTTGCATCAGCAACAGATTTTATTGATGCTGCTAGATAACCAACTTCTCCAGCATGCAAATCATTAACTTTTTGCTGATCAGGAGCCATAATTCCAATCTCATCTAATTCATAAAATTTATTGCTAGCCATTAGCAGAATTTTATCTTTTAATGATATTTTTCCGGACACGACTCTAAAATACACAACCACTCCTCTGTAAGGGTCGTAATATGAATCAAAAATCAGAGCTTTTGTTTTTTTAGTAGTATGATCCTCAGGCGCGGGAATATCTTTAACAATAGTTTCAAGTATGTCTTGTATACCTATACCTGTTTTTGCTGAACAATAAATAGCATTTGATGTATCTAAACCAACGATTTCTTCAATTTCTTTTTTTATTTTTTCAGGGTCAGCACCAGGCAAATCAACTTTATTTAAAACAGGAATAATTTCAAGATTATTTTCAATCGCAAGATAAACATTTGCCAAGGTTTGAGCTTCAACTCCTTGACTTGCGTCAACAACCAACAAAGCGCCTTCACAAGCTTGTAATGATCTACTGACTTCATACGAAAAATCTACATGACCTGGAGTATCAATTAAATTTAAAACATACTCCTCATTATCTTTGGCCTTATATTTCATTCTTGCAGCTTGTAATTTAATCGTAATTCCCCTCTCTCTTTCAAGATCCATACTATCTAGAAATTGTTCTTGCATATCTCTTTGAGATACCGTTCCAGTATCTTGAAGTAATCTATCTGCAAGAGTTGATTTACCATGATCTATATGAGCTATTATGCAAAAATTTCTTAATTTTGATACAGGTACATCAGTCATTTAAATCTAATTTAACGTTTCAATATTTATTCAGATATTAGCTAATTAAGTAAATTGATGGAAACCTAGAATTGAATTATTCCTACTTTTAATATTTTCTTGATATTTACAATCTAGTGTTATCAAATTTGAAATTCTTTTTTCAAAAAACTCTTTATTATCTTTTAAAAAACAAGAATTTCTTAAGACCTCAGTCATTATGTTTACGGCTGTACTCGCACCAGGTGAAGCTCCCAATAATGCTGAGAGAGAACCATCAGAAGAATTAATAATCTCAGTACCAAATTTTAATACGCCGCCTTTTTGAGTTTTTTTAATTATCTGAACACGTTGTCCAGCATTTTTTAAGTACCAATCATTTGAATTAGCAGAAGGCATCATTTTTTTTAGACTTTTAATTCTAGATGAATGATTTTGTATAGATTGAGAAATAAGATACTTAATTAAATCCAAATTTTTAAATCCAACATCAAAAGCAGGCAGAATATTATTAATTTTTAGGGAATTAAACAAATCAAAAAATGAACCTTCCTTCAAGAATTTTGTAGTAGAACCTGCAAATGGACCAAACAATAGATATCTCTTACCGTTAATCCATCTTGCATCTAAATGTGGAACTGACATTGGAGGTGATCCTATAGCCGCCTTCCCATAAACTTTGGCATTATGTTGCGTTGTTAATTCATTATTTTCGCAAATAAGCCATTTACCACTCACAGGGAATCCTCCAAATAATCTACCTTCTGGAATTTTTGATTTTTGAAGGAGAGTTATAGATTTTCCACCAGCACCTAGAAATATATATTTAGCAATAAGAGTTTTTCTTTTTCCACCTTTATTCAAATGTACTGCCCAATTATTATTTTTGAGCTTATTTAAATCAAAAACCTCCGTTAAATAATTTAATTCTACATTTTTATTGTTAACAAGATATTTTAAATATTCACTGGTTAAAGATCCAAAATCTATGTCAGTACCTCTTTTAACCCTCGTTGCAGCAATTTTTATATTTTTATTTCTATTTTTATTTATAAGAGGAGCCCAGGAGGAAATTTCAGGAAAATTAGATGAGAATTCCATATCTTTAAACTCATTAAATTTGGATAGTAATTGATATCTTTTCTCCAAAAAATTAAAATCTTCCTCTCCACTTACAAAACTAATATGCGGCGTAAATCTTAAGAATTTCTTACAATCTATTTTCCCTTTTTCATATAAAGATGCCCATAGTTCTAATGATTTTTCAAATGAATTATTAATTGACAAAGCCTTTCTGAATTCAATTTCACCTGCATTATTTATAGGTGTATAATTTAGTTCGCAATTAGCGGCATGGCCAGTTCCCGCGTTATTAAATGCACTTGTACTTTCTTGCCCTGCACTCTCAAGCTTTTCTACTATAAGGATATTTATATCTGGATATATTTCTGTAAGTAAAATCGCCAAAGTTGCACTCATTATTCCCGCACCAACTAATATGGCGTCGTAATCAGAAGTGCTCTTTTGTAGAATAGCCACTTTAAAAAATCATTATTCTTTTTTGCAAAGAACTAAATTCTTTTCTAGTCTAACAATAAGATATTATAAATTTCATGAGTACTGAGACTCTTCCATTAACAAATGAAAACGTAGAAAAAGTTCTTGATGAACTTAGACCATTTTTAATCTCTGACGGGGGAAATGTAGAGATAGCTGAAATTGATGGCCCAATTGTAAAGGTGAGACTTCAAGGGGCCTGTGGAAGCTGTCCCAGTAGCACAATGACCTTAAAAATGGGTATTGAAAGAAAGCTAAAAGAAATGATTCCAGAGATCAGCGAAGTTGTTCAAGTTTTATAAAATTAAAAATCACTCTCCCTTTAATTCTTTATTTAAAGCGGTTTTGTAATCTAAGCAATCAATAGGTAACCCTTGGCCAATAGCTATAAGAAGAGGAGCTAATATACCTAATGTAAAAACTAAATTAGATAAACTGACACCGTTTTTGCTTAAGATAAAACTTATTAAATATATTGTTATTAAATATGCGTGAAGTGAAAAAAATTCTTTAGGCTTAAGAGCTGGCCATCTAAGGGTATTTCCTAAAAAGTATAAAAAACCAGTCATACAAAAAAAATTGTCAATATCAAACCAAGATTAGTCCTTTAGAGCCATTAATTTACATAAAATTTACTTTAAATAATAATTAAATAAATATTAAATTTTAATTTCAAAATTAATCTCATAGACATGAATATAAAGTCTAGTTTATAATTAATGATGTAGTTTTACTACTATTCGTTCACCCTACTAGGGCGCAGTCCGAGCTATACCATGGAACGGGGGATAGCCGTGTTGTTAAATCGAATCATGACTTCACTAACTTACAGAGGTAAATCTTATACCCAAAACAATTCAAACTCCCAAAATTCATTTGTAGAATTGACCTATAGGAGGAATGTTTATATAAATAGAAAAAAGGAGTTTTCTTCAAAACAAGATCTAGTTACTCTCAAATACAGAGGAATTGAATACGAAAAATAAACCTTAAAACCTTAATCCTCCCAGTTGGGGGGATTTTTTTTAGCTATATTTTATTTAAAAATTAAAAATTATGCCCGAAGATTGTTGCAGTGTTTCAAACGTAAGTAATGAAACACATAATCCTAATCATAAAATTGCTATACAGGAAAGATATGGAGCTGCTGCAATTGAAAAAGAAAGCTGCCTTTGTACCCCAGTCTCATTTAATCCAAAATATCTTGAGGTGATTCCAGAAGAAGTCATTGAAAGAGATTACGGATGTGGAGATCCAACTAAATGGGTAAAACTAAATGATGTAGTTTTAGATCTTGGAAGCGGTAGCGGCAAAAATGCATTTATTTGTGCTCAAATTGTTGGCAAGGGAGGTCAAGTTATAGGAGTTGATCAGAATCAAGATATGCTTAATCTATCAAGAGAATCAATTGAATATGTTGCCAAAAAAATTGGTTATAAAAATACAAAATTTATTGAAGGTTCCATTGAGAAGTTAGATGAAATAGATATAAATTTGAACCCAATCATTAAAGATAAATCAATCGATATTATTTTAAGTAATTGTGTTTTAAATTTAGTGAATCCTGATTCAAGAAATAATCTCTTAAAAAACATTAAGAGAGTACTTAAGAGGAATGGCAGGATTGCAATCAGCGATATTGTCTCTAATAAAAAAGTACCCCTTGAATTACAGAAGGATCCAGATTTATGGAGTGGTTGTATAAGTGGAGCATGGTACGAGCCAGAATTTATAGAGGACTTCAAAAAGCTAGGATTTAAAAATCTAAATTTTGCTGAAAGAAGTTCAGAACCATGGAAAGTAATTGAAGATATTGAATTTAGAACTGTAACTTTAGTGGGAAATCTTTAAAGAAAAATTTGTTTTTATGAGCGATA
Organism: uncultured Prochlorococcus sp.; assembly: GCA_902624105.1. Taxonomy (GTDB): domain Bacteria; phylum Cyanobacteriota; class Cyanobacteriia; order PCC-6307; family Cyanobiaceae; genus Prochlorococcus_A. The sequence goes on from CACNWH010000006.1 coordinate 55,129, forward strand.
ATTTACGTAGCCTGATGCCTGGCTTAAAAAATAAATTTTATTTCAACTATGGAGGACAAGGTCCTCTACCCAAACCATCATTAAATGCAATAACCAAAAGTTGGCAAAAAATTCAGGAATTAGGACCATTCACAGATAATGTTTGGCCTTACCTTAATAAAGAAATAATAAAAACGAAACAAAAAATATCAGAACAGTTTGGCGTAAAACCAAAAAACATTTCTCTTTCTGAAAATATATCAACAGGGATGATATTACCTCTATGGGGAGTCAATATAGATAAAGGTGATGAGTTATTAATAAGTGATTGTGAACATCCTGGGGTCGTAGCGGCAAGTAGAGAATTTTGTAGAAGAAATAATCTTAAATTTAGAATTTTTCCAATTCAAAAAATAAAAAATCTCGATAAAAAAGTAATAATAAATGAACTTGAAAAGTACGTAAATAAAAATACAAAAATTTTTATAATATCTCACATATTATGGAACTTTGGTTATGAAATGCCTCTGAAAGAAATAAGCATTGAACTCAACCGATTACCCAAAAAACCTTTTCTTCTTGTAGATGGTGCACAAAGCTTCGGCCATATAGAAATCAATGAAAAAGTTAAGTTCTCTGATGTTTATGCAGTCACATCTCATAAATGGGCATGCGGTCCTGAAGGTTTGGGAGCATTTTATGTTTCTGAAAGATTTATTGAAAATAGCAGTCCAACTATTATTGGTTGGAAATCCCTGAAAAGAGAGCAAGGTATTTATAAGCCTCATGAAAACTTATTTCATAATGATGCAAGAAAATTTGAAATTGCAACATCTTGCATTCCATTATTATCTGGTTTAAGGCAATCAATTTCTTTAATTGAAAAAGATTGCAAAGGTTTTAAAAAACATAATTTAATAACATCAATGAGTAATAAATTATGGAATCATTTGAATGAGATTGATGAAGTTAATTTAATTATGAATAGGCCAATACGAAATGGAATTATTAGTTTTGATATAAAAAAGATGGATGATAAAAATAATTTGATTTATAAACTTGGATTAAAAAATATTTGGATTAGGGTAATAGAAGATCCGCAATGGTTTCGAGTATGTATTCATCAGATGACAACTGAAGATGAAATTGAAGTATTAGTTGATGAGATTAAATCTTTTATTTTATAAATACTCTTTACCAAGGTATCTCTAAACCATCCCATGCAAAAAATTTACCACTATCTTCAGGTTTCTGATTGATTAATATATCTATTAAATGCTTGGAAGCCTTTTCCGTAGAAAATAATTTATTTTCAGGAACAAATTTTTGAAATGGTTTAGACAAATTAGTATTTACTGTGCCTGGATGTAGCAAAGTAATTATTGATTTTGGAAACTTTCTTCTCCACTCAATACTTAATGATTTAAGAAGCTGATTCTGAGCTGACTTAGCTGCCCTGTAAGAATACCAACCACCAGTTTTATTATCGCCAATACTTCCAACTCTCGCACTCATGCTTGCAAAACTAAAAGATGAATCTTTTGGTATGAATTCTTCAATACTTTTTGCAAGCAATATTGGAGCAAAAGCATTAATTGAAAAACTCTGGATTAAATTTTCTTTTGAGATATGTTGTAATCTTTTTTCAGGATTAAGTGTTTCGCTATGCAATCTTCCCGTAGCATTAATTACTAACCTTAAATTATCTGGATGACTTTTAATTCTATTTTTTAAATCAATTAAAGATTTATCGTTTTCAATATCCAATTCCCAAAATGATTCATAAGTTTTGGT
>CACNWH010000007.1 GCA_902624105.1 uncultured Prochlorococcus sp.
ATACTTCTCATTCTTACGAGTGAAAGATATTGATTAAAAATTTTTGAGGGATAAGGATCAAGATTAGCAATTGCTAAAATAAATTTTGAACCATCTTTAACAGCATTTTTTATATTTAAACCATCAGTTATTTCGTAACAAATAATGGCAGCAAAAGGAGGTGAGTTTTCCCATTCAAAATATCTTTTTTGATTACCAGGTTCTATTCCACCCATTGAAGATAAATTTAAAAACTTATGAAAAATCTTTGGAATTCTCTCTCCCAGAGGGACAAGTCTATACTTATCTACAAAATTAGAATAAAACTTATCACCCTGTTTAAAAGCAAGCAGTGAATTCCTAATACTATTATTTTCTATTCTAAAACCACCAATTAAGGTATTTATTTTACTTGGCTCTTGAAAATGAAAATTCGTTTGTAACGTTCCTTCTGGTACGACAAGTAGCTGTGCATTTTTAGATAAGGCTTTGTCTTGTTCAATAAGAATTTGATCAGTAGTTTTTTGATTATTTTTGAATAATTTTTCCCTAGTCGGAATATTTGTTTGCCATATTGCTATTGGATATAAAGAATTACGAGTATTATCGGGCTTAATTAGATTACCTCCAATCAAGTGCAAACAGAAAATAATTACAAGACCAACAAAAAGTACTTTGTTAAAATTTAATTTTCTTTTCAATCTTTCACAAATAAAAAAAATCCAAAATCCTAAAATAATAACTAAAGAACAAACCCCAGGTGAACCAATCAATCTTGCTAGACCAGCAAGATATAAATCACCAGGTATTAAACTTTCACCAATACCAATCCAAAGAAAAGAAGTTTGAGATATCAATACTTCGCCAAGTGCCCACAACAATGACACTAAAGTAACTCTCATAAAAACAAAACTATCTTTTTTAGAAAAAATATCATTTTTAGAGATTATTTTACTTCCAACTAAACCCCATAAAGTCACAAAAAAACCACCTAATAATGAGCAAAAAATCAAAATAATGTTAGAAATTAAGATACTTGAAATCCAAGAAAAGCCAAGCCAAGTTAACGGGTGAAGATAGAGTAGCCAATAATGACTAATTAGAATAAAAGAAAAGCCCCACAAAAAATTTGAATATTTCCTATCAAAACCACTCCATAATACTGATATAGATATTGGCATAAAAATTATCCATAAATAGGAGGAAATTGAAAGTCCTCCCATTAATCCTCCAGCGACAGGAGTTATGAACTTTAAGAATTTAATAGTTCTAAATGATTTGAGCAAAATTAAAATCTTAATAAATTCATTAAGAATTAATCTAAGTGTACCTCTATCTGCCAAAATATAATTAGATAATTATTACTTAAGTGAAAGAAGTATTTCTTAGTTTTGCAGTTTTTTTATTTTGCATTTCAGTAACAATTTATAGTCAATTTAATTCTCCCAAGCCAGTTAATGCAGCACAAACTGAATTAATAAGTAATACTGAAACTAGTTTAAATAAATCCACAATTAAAAAAGTGAATTTATTTGAATTAGACCCTTCAGATCCAAACCCAATACTTTTTGCTATGGCAAACGAATCATCAGAAAACTCAAACACAAGAACTACAGAAACTGGTTTAGTAATTGAAGATAAAGTGATAGGAGATGGAGATGAAGCTGTCTCTGGTAAAACGGTGACGGTTAATTATACCGGTACTCTTACAAATGGAGATCAATTTGACAGCAGTATAGGAAGAGCTCCTTTTAGTTTTCCTTTGGGTGCTGGGAGAGTCATTAAAGGATGGGACGAAGGAGTAGCTGGTATGAAGGTTGGTGGAAAAAGAATTTTAACGATCCCTCCAGAATTGGGCTATGGGTCTAGAGGTGCTGGGAACGTAATACCCGCAAACGCGACATTAATTTTTGAGGTAGATTTATTAAAAGTTAATTAATTAAATTAGAAAATATTCTAAGACTTTTCAACTTGTTAGATGTATAACTAAAATAATAATAAATACATTTAAAAGAAATGCTTAGCAAAGTATTAACTTCAATTTTCAAGAAGACATCAATGATGAAGGTTTATGCTCATTGTGATGGTCCATGTGGAGTTTATGATCCAGCCTCAACAAGAGTAGCTGCAGAGGCCGTGTTATCAATGACAAAAAAATTAATCGATTTAACGCCTCCTTCAAGTACAAATTCTGAAGAATGGTCTGCCTACAATAATACTTTTTTCAAGATATGTAGCTATTAAGGAAGATCAAGCCAAAGAGACAAAAAAAGAAATTCTGATTTTATGGACAGATTATTTTAAGCCTATACATCTAGAAACTTATCCTGATTTGCATGATACTATTTGGAAAGCCACCAAATTATGTAGTGCATGTAAAGTAAATATTGATCAAGCTCAGGCTGAGGAACTTATGAATTACGTTGAAAAAATACATAATATATTTTGGCAGACAAAAGGAAGAAGTGATTCTTTTATAAAAGCTAGTTAGTAAACCTGTCTATAAATTTTAAATTTTCTGATTTATTACTATTGCTGTTTTTTAGAAGAAAAACAGCGATAGTATTTGGCATCTCTATGGAACCAATATTAGAAAGTGGTGATATTGTTTTTTATAAAGATGTTAAAAACAGATCAAATATCTCTATAGGAGATATCGTGATATTTAATCATCCAATAAAAAATATTAAATTAATAAAAAAGATTACATCAATCAGAGGAGAAGGATTTGAAGTCTCTGGAGAAAATACTAACTTTAGTGATGATAGTAATTACTTTGGTTTGATTAAGAAAAATTCTATTTTGGGTATAGTCACTTCACGGGTTTCAAAGAAATCAATGATAAATCTTAAATTTATTTTTAACCAAGGACAATAAATGTACTTTTTTGTATCCAAAATAGTCCTACGGAAAAAGAAATTCCTCCCGCAAACGCTACTAAACTTTTGAGTTGATTTTTACCAAACTTTATAGTCGAAATAGAAACTAAATAAGTAAATAAGCTCATGATTACCAATGAACCCATTAGATACGCAAATAAATATAATATTGCTCCTTGAATATCAGGAATTGTAATGACAAATATTAATGGCACTAAATGAGATCCTCCTGCAATTCCATGAAGAAGACCTAATCCTGTTAATGCATGAGCATTTTTGTTATGTAGATTTTTGTTTTGATGGTAATGATAATGTTTGTGAGAAATTCCATTATTATGATCGTGTTGATGGGAGTGGATTCCAAAATTTCTGGAATTTCTTATAGCAATTACACCGATAATTAATAAAGATATACCAACTAAGAATTCTGCAAAGCTTGAAAACTTTTCTAATGGAATTATATCTCTTATAAAAATTGCAAGTACTGAAAGAATAATAATTCCCGATGAATGCCCTAGGCCCCAAGACAAACCATTCTTTAATGCAGACCTTGGGCTTGTGATTGAAGATGGAGCCATAGCTACAAGGTGATCAGCGCCACTAACTACATGAATTATGCCTGCAGATAATCCCATGGGTAATGCATATTTAGATGACGAAAATAGATTAATATGATCGCCACTACCGCTAAGATGAATTATCCCCGCGAATAAATCTTGGAAAATTATATGCTGCATAAATTAACGCCAACAACAACATATTATAAAATCTTATTTGCGTAATTAAGTGTACTTTATTAAACAGGTTTAAGTAATGTCTTAAAAGAATTTTCAATATCTTCTTCTTTCATAAATCTTTCTCCAATTAGAACTCCTTTAATCCCATGATTCTTGAGTATTTTTAGGTCTTTATTATTATGTATTCCTGATTCGCTTATAAAGACTGTATTTTTTTTAATTACATCATTTGATAAATTATCCATTAAATTAATTGTTATTTCTAAATCAGTATTAAATGTTTTTAGATCTCTATTGTTAATACCTATAAGATTAAAACAATTTAATTTAACAATTCTCTGAAGTTCAGATTTATCATGTACTTCAACCAAAACATCGAGATTTAATTTATCAGCAATTTTTTTTAAATAAATTAAATCAGCATTTGTAAGAATAGCTGCTATTAATAAAACTGCATCGGCACCAGAGCACCTAGCTTTATAAATTTGATACGCAGAGATGATGAAATCTTTGCAAAGTAAAGGAAGGTTTGTTGTCTCTCTGACGGTTGATAATATTTCGAAGCCACCTTTAAAGAACTTTTTATCAGTTAAAACAGATATACAGCTAGCTCCAGATTTCTCATAAATTGAGGCTATTTTGGAAGGATTAAAATCTTCTCTAATAACCCCTTTACTAGGACTTGCTTTTTTTATTTCCGCGATTATTGCAGGTTGTTTATTACAGTTGACAATTTTATCAGTAAAATTTTTCGTTTGAGGTAAACCTTCTATTTTTTTGATTAAATTTTCGAGAGGCACTGATTTTTTAAAATTTGAAATTTCAATATCTTTATGCCAAATAATTTCTTCTAGTATATTTCTTGCTTTTGAATCTTTATGGGGAATTGCATATTCTAAATTTTCTACTCTAATTTTTGGATTAGGGGGTTTTCTTCTAATTTCCATTTAAAAAAACTATTTAATTTGAGAGGCTGCTTGCTTATATGCTACTTCAACTACTTCACTTAAAGTTGGATGAGTATGAATTTCTGTTGATAACTGTGTAACATCCTGATTTCTAGCTATCGCATTAGCAACTTCTTGAATAAGATCAGCCGCATGTAGACCAAAAATATGTGCTCCTAAAACTTTCCCAGAGTCTTTATTAAAAATTAATTTCAACATCCCATCACTCTCAAGCTCTGCAAGAGCTTTAGAGTTAGCTTTAAAATAACTTTTAACAATTCCTAAACTAAAATTATCTTTTTTTGATATTTCCTTAGCATCATTCTCAGATAAACCAACAGAGCTTATTTCAGGATGAGTAAAAGTTGCAGCAGGTATAGTCTTATAGTTAATTTCTTTTGAATTACCACAAATATTTTCAACAGCAATAACACCTTGGGCAGCAGCAGTATGAGCAAGCATAAGTTTTCCTGTTACATCTCCAACAGCATAAACATTTGGAATTATTTTTTTACCCTTTATTACTCTCATCTGATCATTAATCAGAATATACCCTCTACTAGTTTCAATACCAACTGATTCAAGATTTAAGCCTTCACTATTCGGGATCCTGCCAGTAGCGACCAAAACAGCATCAACTTCTAAATTCTCAGTAATTTTTTTTGTTGTAGCATCTGTAAGTTCAATATTAACTGGACATCCTGGAGTAATTTTTGTCGCAAAAACATTTGCTTTTGTTTCGATATCCCTTGATTGTATTAATGTTTTTTTAGCAATTTTTGTAATATCAGGATCGAATGTCGGCATAATATTTCCCAAGGCCTCGATCATAGTAACTTCACAGCCCAATGCTGTATAAACATCTGCAAACTCGAGACCAATATAACCACTGCCAATGATTGCAATCCACCTTGGAAGCCATTCAAGTTTGACTGCTTCATCGCTAGTAAAAACAGTCCTCCCATCACATGAAATTCCTTTTGGAACAAAGGGAGATGAGCCCGTTGCAATAATAATATCCTTACATGAAAAAATTTGATCAATACCGTTTTTATCCCTAACACCAACTTTTTGATGTTGCTCAATGCGGCCAAAACCCCTAATTATCTGAACTCCAGCTCTCGTTAAGGTTTTCGTTAGATTTTCTCTAATATTAAGTACCAAATTATTAGCATGATCAGAAATTTTAGCTCTCTCAAATCTAACTGGTGAAGTATGTATTCCAAATTTTGATAAGTGATCATAATTTGCAATCTCTCTAACCTTTCCACTAGCAGCTAAAAGAGCCTTTGAAGGAACACATCCTCTATTGACGCAGGTTCCACCCATTTCAGCAGTTTCAATAATTGCTACACTTAATCCTTTCTCAGCAGCATGTTTAGCAGCATCAAAGCCACCATATCCAGCACCTATAACGATTAAATCAAAGTCAAATTGAGATTCAGTCACTTTTATTTTCTGAAAATGAGGTTAATATAAGCCTTTTTCGCTCCAGTAATAATGGAACTGCTACACAGGCTACATTTAATGATTCTACAAGCTCACTATGCGGAATAGTTATTGTTTCACTAAAAGTTTCCTGAATTTTATTATGAATACCTGAGCCTTCATTACCAAGAATTAATGCTGTAGGTTTTAACCAATCATACTCCCAATAAGGTTTAGGACTTTTCTTCGAAAATTTATTGTTTCCAAGTGCCAAAACAATCTGAAATCCAAGTGTTGAAATATCTTTTAAAGAATCTAATAATTTATCGCAAATTTCTTCTTCATCCCCTTCAATTCTACGGAAAGGGAGATGAAAGATAGAACCACATGATGATCTCAAGACTTTCTGATTAAATGGACTTGCTCCGCCTCCTAACAAAACTTTATTAACCCCGGCAGCTAATGCAGTCCTAAAAAGATTTCCTAAGTTTCCAGGATCTTGAATTCTATCTAGAACAAGTATGAAATCATCCTCCTTATCAAAAGTACATTTCTTAAAAGCAGATTTTTGAACTATCGCAGCAACACCATCTGGATTTTTAGTAGTGACTGCAGATCTTAATGATTCTTTGGACACTACAGAAATAATTCCAAAATCTAAATGATTAATTAAATAATTATTATTTACAAGCCATTCTTCAGTCGCAATAATTTTTGAAGGTTTAATTCCCAATTTTGAAAATTCTTCGATTAAGTGAGTACCTTCAATACAAAAATACTCTTTTTCTTTTGCAGATAAATTGTCTTTAAAAGCTCTAAACCTTTTTATTAAAGGATTATTTTTACTTGTTATGATAAATTTTTTACTTTCTATGATAAGTGTATTAAAGAACTAAATACATAATAAATTTTATCTATTGAAGAAACAAGATATACTTTTTTTGATTTATTGCATTCAAATTTCAATCTTAAAAATTAATTAAGTAATTTTTTGAAATTTGCATTTTTTATTAAAAGTTAAATTTTAATTGGAATCATACATATCTCAAATAAATAAAGAGCTTTTTTTCAAGTTATCAAATTAATTAATTTTAATAATATAAGCATTAAGAAAGCTGGACTTACTAAATGTAATTTGTCATCATTAGAAAAATAATTATTTTGTTAATGATTTGCGAAAGAGGCAATAAGCTAAATCCTAAATTCGAAAGTTTAAAGATAAATGGTAGATGCTCTCTTCAGGGAGAAATTAAAATAAGTGGTGCAAAAAATTCAGCTTTAGTTTTATTAGCAGCATCATTATTAACTAAAGATAAAGTTTATTTAGCTAATGTTCCTGACATATCTGATATTAGAAAAATGAAGAATATCTTAAAAAGTATTGGAGTTAAAATAGATGATAATGATAGAGAACAAATGATAATTAATGCAGAAAATCTATATTTCGGTAATATTCCTCATAATTTAGTAAATGAATTAAGGGCAAGTTTTTTTTGCATAGGCCCTCTATTATCGAAGTTAGGGCATGCTTCTTTGGCTTTACCTGGTGGTTGTAATATAGGCAAAAGGTCTATAGAAGAACATATCAAAGGTCTACAAGAGTTAGGTGCAACGATAGAAGAAAAAGATGGATTTGTGAATGCAAAAATAAACAATAATAGAAAAAGGTTAAAAGGTAAACATATTAGACTTGGATGTCCAAGTGTAGGTGCTACAGAAACATTAGTAATGGCTGCTGTTTTAGCAGAAGGTAAGACTATTATTAGTAACGCGGCACGAGAACCAGAGATTCAAGATTTATGCGAAATGCTTAATAAAATGGGTGCAAAAATCAGACAAGCTGGCACCTCAAAAATTTATATAGAAGGAGTTAATTATTTAAATGGTTGTTCTCATGAGGTAATACCAGATCGTATAGAGGCAGGAACCTTTTTGATTGCTTCTGCTGCAACTTTATCCTGCATAACGATTTCGCCTGTTATACCAGCACATCTAAATAGCTTGCTGCAAAAACTAAAAGAAAGTGGTAGTGAAATTATTATTAAAAATAATTCGATTACTATTAAAACTAAAAAAGTAAGAGGGGTAAATATTGAAACTGCTCCATTCCCTGGATTCCCTACTGATTTGCAAGCTCCTTTTACTGCCCTAATGTTAAAAGCTACTGGAAAATCAATAATAAAAGAAACCATATTTGAAAATAGAATGAATCATATTGATTTACTTAAGAAAATGGGAGCCTCAATTAGATCAGAAAATAATATTGCCATAGTTAGTGGTGTTAAAAAACTTTCTGGTAGAAAATTAAAAGGATCTGATTTAAGATCTACCGCAGCTATTATTATTGCAGCTTTAACTGCTGACAATCCAAGTTTAGTTGAAGGATTAGAACATTTAGATAGAGGTTATGAGAATTTTGAATGTAAACTAAAAAAATTAGGCGCTGATATTAAACGAGATTTAACAGTAAATATTTCAAACAATTCATGTAAGGATGATTTTTTAATAAATGATGTGCAAGATATTTATGCTGCTTAAATTCCATTAAACCCATATACTCTTAATCTAGAATTAGTTTATAATCATTAAGTACTAAGTAATTTTATGGGAGCGTGGTGAAATTGGTAGACGCACCGCACTCAAAATGCGGCACCTTCGGGTATGTCGGTTCAAGTCCGACCGCTCCCACTTTAATGAATACTTATAACAGATTTAATATAACCTTTAAAAAAGGTAAAGGTTGTTGGCTTTGGGATAAAAATGGTAATAAATATTTAGATGCTGTTTCAGGAATAGCAACTTGTAGCCTGGGTCACAGCAATGGTGCATTAAGAAGAAATTTATCAAATCAATTAAAAAAAATCCAACATGTATCAAATCTTTATCAAATTGAGGAGCAAACTAAACTTAGTGAATGGCTTACCAAAAATAGTTGTGCAGAAGCTGCATTTTTCTGTAATAGCGGAGCCGAAGCAAATGAAGCAGCAATTAAATTAATAAGAAAATTTGGATCAAAAATCAGTCACAATAAAGAGTCCATTATCCTAGCTGCTGAATCAAGTTTTCATGGAAGAACATTTGCCGCTTTGAGTGCAACTGGGCAATCAAAATACCACCAAGGATTTGAACCCTTATTAAGTGGGTTTAAATTTTTTAAGTATAACGACTTTCAGTCTGTTAAAAATATATTTGAAGAATGTAAGAAAAGCAATCAACACATTGCAGGTATTTTAATTGAACCTATCCAAGGAGAAGGCGGAGTTATTCCTGGAGATAAAAAATTTTTTCAGCAATTAAGAGAAATTTGTGATCAAGAAAATTCATTGTTAATTTTTGATGAAGTACAAAGTGGCGTTGGTAGAACTGGAAAAATGTGGGGATATGAAAATTTAGAAATTGAACCTGATGGATTTACACTTGCCAAAGGATTAGGAGGAGGTCATGCAATAGGGGCTTTGCTGGTTGGTAAGAAAGCAAATCTTTTTACCCCTGGTGATCATGCAAGTACATTTGGTGGCAATCCATTTGCATGTACAGCCGCTTTAACAATATTAAATGAAATTAAAAAAAAGAATCTGCTTCATAATGTATTAATGAGAAGTATTCAGATAGAGGAGGGGTTGGATAACATTTCTAAAGAATATTCAAATAAAATAGCAGGCCATAGAGGCATTGGTCTTTTACAAGGGATTGTTTTAAGAGAGGAAGTTATAGATGCCCAGAAAATAACTATTAGCGCATTTGAGAAAGGTTTACTCGTTGTTCCTGCAGGAAAAAATGTTGTGCGAATAGTTCCTCCATTAATAATTTCTAAAAATGAAATTAATATAATTTTGAAGAAACTAACATTAATCTTCAGGGGATTATAATTTAATAGTTTTGCAAAATATTAATTCTAAAACCTTCAATTTTTTATCTCTAAAAAACGAAAGAATAAAAATTAATTTAGATCTCACAAGGATGAGAGAAGCTTTATTAAAACTAGATAATCCATGTCTAAATACTCCAGCGATACAAATTGTTGGAACAAATGGGAAGGGTTCAATATCTGCTTTTTTAGAAAATATTCTTTGTGTAGCAAAAATAAATATTGGAGTAACAACATCGCCCCATTTTTTTGAAGTTTCTGAGAGAATTAGGGTAAATCAAACAAAAATAAGCACCGAAAAGTTTGATGCATTGCTTAAAATTATTCAAAATAAACTTTACGAATGTAAACTGACACCATTTGAATTAATAATTTGTTGTGGATTAAAATATTTTGAGCTCCATAACGTTGATTTATTAGTCCTAGAGGCTGGCCTTGGCGGAAGATTAGATGCTACTACAGCACATAAATTAAGACCAATAATCGCTTTTGGGAATATCGGGATTGATCATACTGAGTATCTTGGAGAATCATTAGATAAAATAACCAGAGAGAAAGCAGCTGTAATTGAAAAAGGTTCTTTTGTTGTAAGTTGCGAGCAAAATATAATCGCAAGGAAAATTATTAACGATAGGGTAAAAAAAATTGGAGCTCATATTGCATGGGTTGAACCACTTAATGAAAACTGGGAGTTAGGTCTCAAAGGAAACTTTCAAAAGCAAAATGCCGCAGTTGCTTTGAAGGTCGCTCATTTACTAATTGAAAAAGGTTGGGGCATAAAACAGGATGATATTAGAAAGGGTCTTGCTACTACAAAATGGCCGGGAAGGTTAGAAATTATTGATTTTGACAATAAAAAAATCCTTGTAGATTCTGCACACAATTCCTCTGCAGCAAAAGTTCTTTCATTTGAGAGAGAAAATTGGCTGAATCAAGAAATGGGCGTATATTGGATAATTGGAGTTCAGAAACAAAAAAATATTGTTTCGATACTAAAAAATTTAATAAAATCTATAGATAAAGTTTTGCTGGTACCTGTGCCCAATCAAGAAAGTTGGTCAATAAATGATATTTCAAAAATTTCTGATCTCAAATTAGATAATTTTATTGAATTTAGTAACTTTAAAGAAGCTATTAAATATTTAAGACAACTAAAAAAATGGCCAAGATGTATCCCTGTTTTAACAGGTTCTATATTTTTAGTTTCTGAATTTATCAAATTTTCAAAAACTAATCAATAAATTTTTCTTTCTCTGCCCAACCTGCTAATTTCCCAGGATTTAATAATCCTTTAGGATCATAATTTTGTTTAGCTTTAACTTGATCTGCATCTGTAACACCAAGTCCTCCTCCTTCAACGGTTAAAACATGGGGATTAAATATTATTGCACCAAGATTACTACAATCTTCAATAATTTTATTTAATTGTTTTTCATCTTTCCATTTTAAAAGTGGTAAAGCTGCTAATCTTGGAATCCCTTGCTGAGAAACAGCCTCTAAATGCCAAAGAAGTTCTTTTCCATATTTATCTCTTAATTCTTTAATAAGTTTAAATTCCTCATTTAGAGGCAATAGCATTTGCAAGTAAGTCCAATTTTTATCTTTCGCTCTCATTTGGAGGGTGGTATGGTTCCACACTAAATCTGAAATCCCATGATCTAATGTATCCTCTTTACCGAGATTTTCTACATTTAATTTATTTCTTTTGCAAATCATTTCAATAGTTTTAACACCTCCCAAATTTGATTGAATTAACAATTTATGACATATTTTTTTCCTTTTAAACCAAGAAGGCATATTATCAACAATTTCATCTTCTAATATTGCACCTAGCTTAAGTTCAATAGCCGCAGAGGTACACAGCTTGATAATATTTATCGCATTCTGAAAGTCATCACAGTCTATAACTATCGAATACCAATCTTGTTTAACATCTGTAGAAATTATCAGCGAGGTTATGATCCCATTGGTTCCATAAGCATGGTTTAAAGGTTCTGATTCCTCAGCGTTTAATTTCATTAATTTAGGATTTAAATCCACATTGATTGCTTCTAATCCTATTAAGTTTCCAGGATCTCTTAAAAAGCCCCATTTAATAGATCCAATTCCACCTGATCCACCAGCAATAAATCCTCCAATTGAGGCGGTTTTCCAGGTACTAGGAAATAATCTTAATTCCCTACCATGTTTACCTAACTCTCTATTTAAATCTCCCATTAGACAACCAGATTGAACCTTTACAAATCCGCTATCTGGATAATACTTTTCCACTTTATTAAAATAATTCATCTGTAAAACTATACCCTTGGTTAAGGGGACAGCTTGGCCATAGTTTCCAGTACCTCCGCCTCTTATAGTTAATGGTATTGATAAGTTCCAACATAACTTTGAAACAGTTATGAGAGACTCAATATTTTTTGGCCTTACAACAATATCAGCTAAGCAACCATCTAATTTTTTTTGCAGAATAGGAGAATAATTATAAAAATCTCTTGATAGCCTCTTCAAATCATGATGGTTTGTTATGACATCTAAATTTGGAATATTAATAAGATCATTTTGTAATTTTTCAGTTTTATGATTCATCATTAAATACTTTCTTAATTAAAGATAAATCATTTTTTATGAGAATTGCCTTTTATTATAATTTTTCTTTTAATATTTCCTGAAAATATATCTCCCCAACAATTACCTTCAACGATAACAAAATCTGCTGGACATCCTTTTTTAACAACTCCATCCCAATTCAAATTTAGTAATCTACTTGGAGCATTAAAGATTGCTGAGAGGGATAATCTGTCCCAAGGATTTAACTGCAACATTGGCATCGCATGAGACATTAAATAAAAAGGATCAAAATTCCCGAATGGATACCATGGATCCTGGACATTATCACTTCCAATAGATACATCTATAAAAGCTTTTTGTAATTGTTTAATGGGTGCTACAGGTCTTGATATTGTATTTTTTTCTTGTCTATTTAATAACCAGAAGTTCGTTAACGGTAAAGCAATTACCTTAATATTTTTTTTTGACATCCTATCAGCTAGCTTAGTTAGCTCATTATCTTTAAGTAGCAGCAAACTACTTGAATGACTGCAAGTAACCTTAACATTGGAATTCAACTTTTCAATAGTATTCAATAATATCTTCATTCCCGAACCAGGTTCAACAGAAGATTCATCAATATGCAAATCAACTTCTAATTTATATTTTTTTGCAAGTAAAAGCATATCTTCAAGATTTTTTATAATCCTAGGCCTATCAAATGGTGGAACTAAAACTCCTCCTAATATTCCACTATTTAATTTAAAGTTTTTTGCAAATAAATCTCCCTCTTTTGTTCCCCAAAAATCAATCTGAGCTAAAGACACAAATTGTAAGCTTAAAAACTCAGAGTACTTTTTTTGTAAATAGAACAGTTTGGGCCAAATTTCTTGATCTTGAAAATTATATGTATCAATATGGGTCCTGATTGCTCTATAACCATTTTTAATTGCAAGATTTAAAGATTTTTCAGCCCTTTTTAAAACTTTACTTGCAGTCCTCGTAACATGTTCCTCTAAATTTACAGACAAAGCATTTTCATAATTTGAGTCTAGATTAGGATAATTTATCCAAGAAAAAGATTTATCAAAATGTGCGTGAGACTCTACAAACCTAGGAAACAAAATTTTGTTTATTGAATTCTTCTCATCATTTATTGATTTAATATCTGAAACAAATCCATTATCCCATGAAATTTCTACAGGAGATAATCCCTCGTTATTTACATAAATATTAGATTCTTGTTCTATTTCACATAAATAACGTGGAATTAATACTTGCGATTTACCTGAATTATCCAAAATTTTTTCAAATTTATCCTAGTTTAAACATAAAAATAACTAAATATTTTCATAAATTAATTCAAATTCTTTTATAAAACAAAAAATAATATGAAATTATGCACATGAGTTGTTAGATTCATAATATGAGGCGGGCGTCGCCAAGTGGTTAAGGCAGCGGCTTGTGGCGCCGCTATTCGGGGGTTCGAATCCCCTCGCTCGCCCTCAAAATTATTGCCGTAAAATAATATAGTGTGTATTTTTGGTTTATAAAGATAGTTTTTAATTTTTATAAGTAAGGTGTTACAGACTAAATCTCGAAACGAAGTTAGATCACAAGATCCAAATTTCATCTCTAATTCCTATTGGATAACGACATTTGGTTGTCAAATGAACAAAGCTGATTCTGAAAGAATGGCTGGCATATTAGAAAATTTAGGATATGTAAAAGCTGAAGATGAATTTGAGGCCGATTTAGTTCTCTATAACACATGCACGATAAGGGATAGTGCCGAACAAAAAGTTTACAGTTACCTTGGGAGACAGGCAAAAAGAAAACATAAAATTCCAGAATTAAAATTAGTCATTGCTGGATGCCTTGCTCAACAAGAGGGTGCGTCCTTACTAAGAAAGGTTCCAGAACTAGATCTGGTTATGGGACCACAACATGTTAATAATTTAGAGAATTTGCTTGAGAGAGTAGATTCAGGGAATCAGGTTGTCGCGACTGAAGATGTATATATTTCTGAAGATATTACAAATGCGAGAAGAGAAAGTGGCATTTGCGCATGGGTTAATATTATTTATGGATGCAACGAAAGATGTTCATATTGCGTTGTGCCATCTGTTAGAGGGAAAGAACAATCAAGACTTCCATTAGCTATTAAAGATGAGATTAAATCTTTGGCGCAAAAAAACTATAAAGAAATTACTCTCCTTGGACAAAATATTGATGCTTACGGCAGAGATCTATCAGGCAGTTTTATAGAGGGTAGTGATCCGACATCTCTAAGTGATCTTCTTGAATATATTCATGATATTAATGGAATCAAAAGGATAAGGTTTGCGACAAGTCATCCAAGATATTTTTCTAAAAAACTTATTCAAACGTGTTTTCAATTAGATAAGGTATGCGAGCACTTTCATATACCTTTTCAAAGTGGAAATAATGAGATCCTACGATTAATGTCTAGAGGGTATACAGTCGATAAATATAAAAAAATAATAGATAATATACGTTCATTAATGCCTAATGCCTCAATAACTGCAGATGCGATAGTCGCATTCCCTGGAGAGACTGACAAGCAATTTAGGGATACTCTAAAATTAATTAATGAAATTGGATTTGATTTAGTAAATACTGCTGCTTATTCTCCCAGACCTAATACTCCTGCTGCCAAATGGACCAACCAAATTCCAGAAGAAATTAAAAAATTTAGATTAAATGAATTAAATGAAACAGTAGAGTTAAATTCAAGGAAAAGAAATCAAAGATATTTATATGAGAATGAAAATATTTTAATAGAAGGATATAATCCAAAAAACACATCGCAATTAATGGGGAGAACCAGAACAAATCGATTGACTTTTGTGGAAATACCACCCGAAAAAAAACATTTAGACTTTATTGGGAAAGAAATAAATGTACATATTAAAGAAGTAAGATCTTTTTCTCTATCGGGATTAATGCTGGATAGATAGAAGAAATGTTAAATGAATAAAGTCAGCAGAAAATGTGTAGGCATCATTTTTGGCGGTCAATCAAATGAACACGCCATTTCGATAGAATCTGCTAAAGCAATATTTGCTGCATTAAATTCATATAAAAATAAAAAAAAGTTTTCTACAAAAGTTTTCTACATCAATAGAAACGGCAAATGGTTCAATAGCAAAGATTCTCTATTAATTTTAGAAAACTCAAAAGATATTTATAATTTCACTGAAAACTCTCTATTTGAAAATATAAAGATCTTTGACCAAATAGATTGCGAAGACATTGATATTTGGTTCCCAATTATTCATGGAGCTAATGGAGAAGATGGTTCAATACAAGGTTTATTAAAATTTACTCAAAAACCATTTGTTGGTTCAGGTATCTTAGGATCGGCCCTTGGTATGGATAAGATTATAATGAAATTAGTTTTTTCTCACTTTAAAATTCCTCAAGTCAATTTTTTCATAATCCAAGATAAAAACTTAGATGATAGTAATAATTTAAAAATAATTTGCGATCAAATTATTAAAAAACTAAATTTTCCTCTATTTATCAAACCAGCTAATTCTGGTTCATCAATTGGGATATCAAAAGTAATAAATCAATCTGATATTTTAGATGCTTTACGAAAAGCATGGTCAATTGATCATAGAATAATCGTTGAAGAGGGTTTAGATGTAAAGGAATTAGAAGTAGGTATAATCGGTAAAAGAAATCTAATCGCATCTGAGGTCGGCGAAGTAGATTACATATCAGATTGGTATGATTACGATTCCAAATACAAAACAAATAATAAAATAACAATACCAGCAACTATTGATCCTAATCTAAAAGAAAAGATTCAAAAATTATCTATACAAAGCTGCATGGCATTAAATATAAATATATTTGCGAGAGTAGACTTTTTTCTTGAAAAAGGAACCAATAAAATTTTCTTGAATGAAATAAATAATATCCCAGGTTTTACAAAAAATAGTATGTTCCCACTTCTTTGGAAATCATCAGGTTTAGAAATTGATGAACTTGTCGCTAAAATAATAGAATATTCTCTTTAAAATTTTTGTCTAAATGCTTCATGGACTACTTTGGCTGCCATTAATTTTTATTTTCTTCCTCCTAACTGCATTAGGATGGTTAGAAAGAAGGAGACAAAATCTATTTAGAAATTGGGCAAACGGATCTGAACTTTGTAAATTAGATAGTTCAGGAGCAGCTTATCTAAAAGATGGTAAGTTAATATGGAGTGCTTTTGAAGCAGGCGAATTTAAAGAGCAAGACACTTTTATCATTAAAAAGCTTGAATTGATTGAGCTTATGGCACTTACCTCAGGAGAAGCTCCTCTTACAGACGAATCACAAGGCAAATGTAGATTAAGACTTGTTGGTAGTGGTAGAGAAATGGATGTACCATTTTCAGATGCTGATAGGGCAAGAGAATGGATGGATCAATTAATGCAGAAAGCACGTTGTGATTTGTGAAAATTAGAAATATTTACAAAATAAAAAAATTATTGTTGATTGGAATACTTTTTGTCTTTACAAATATTCTTACTATTACTTTGTTCAAAAAAGTAGCTTTAAAAAATATCTACATTAATGGAGCAGAATTCATATCAATTAAAGATATTACTGAAAACAGCTCTCTTCAGTTACCCTCGAGATTAATTTTCATAAAAACTAAATTAATTGAAAAAGAATTAAAACAAAATCTTTCCATTATGCAAATATCCATAAATAGGCAAATATTTCCTTTTGGATTAAAGATTCAAATTCAAACAAGAAGGCCAGTTGCTTTCGCAAATAGAGAAGAGAATGGCAAAACAGTGGCAGGTTTTGTTGATAAGAATGGCTACTTTATCGATAATAGATACCTACCCGACAAAGAAAAATTAATTTTTCCAATAAAAATAATTGGATGGAATAAAGATTATAAAAAGCTAATCTCATTAATAATAAAAAAATACGAAAATAATGATGATCTTCAGGTTATAAGAATCAGTTCTGAGGGATTTATTACCTTAGAAGAAAAGTTCTTGAGAAAAATTTATTTAGGTTCTCAAATTCAAGAACTCGAAGAACAATTAAATTTAATTTTTGATATACGAGAACAAATTAATGAGCAAAAAATTCGTAAAAAGATTAAGAGTTTAGACCTTACTGATCTAACGAATCCAAAAATAAAAGTGTTCATTCCCTAATAATTGAGATTGAATAATATATTTATATTTTGGGTGAAGTCAATCTCCAAAAGGGTTCTCAAAAGATATACAATATATTTGTAAAAAATAAACATTAGGAGTTTCTTCAACAAATCCCTACAGATGACCATAGTGAGTTCATAATGCACCAAGGAATAATATTTGTTTTGAAATAGCGATGAGCTTCGGAAACAATCCAAACTTAAATCAATCGAGTGACATCCTTCCAAGTCAGAATGCCAAAATAGAAGTAATTGGTGTTGGAGGAGGAGGAAGTAATGCTGTAAACCGCATGATCAATAGTGATCTTGATGGTGTTACATTCAGAGTCCTAAACACTGATGCGCAGGCCCTACTGCAATCTTCAGCTACTCAACGAGTTCAATTAGGTCAAAATTTAACAAGAGGCTTGGGTGCAGGAGGTAATCCAAGTATTGGCCAAAAAGCTGCAGAAGAATCTAAAGAAGAACTTCAACAGGCATTAGAAGGAGCTGACTTGGTTTTCATCGCGGCAGGAATGGGAGGCGGAACTGGAACTGGAGCAGCTCCGGTTGTCGCAGAGGTATCCAAACAAAGTGGTGCGTTAACTGTTGGTATAGTTACTAAACCTTTTTCTTTTGAAGGTAAAAGGAGAATGCGTCAAGCTGAAGAAGGCATCACCAGATTGGCTGAAAATGTTGACACTTTAATTGTCATACCAAATGATAAATTGAAAGATGTAATTTCTGGAGCTCCGCTACAAGAAGCTTTTAGGAGTGCAGATGATGTGTTAAGAATGGGTGTTAAAGGAATAAGTGATATCATCACTAAACCAGGATTGGTAAATGTTGATTTTGCTGATATTAGATCTGTAATGACTGAGGCTGGAACAGCCTTAATGGGAATTGGCATAGGTTCTGGGAGATCGCGAGCTTTAGAAGCTGCTCAAGCAGCCATTAACAGTCCATTACTTGAATCTGATAAAATCAGGGGTGCAAAAGGCTGTGTAATTAACATTACAGGTGGTCATGATATGACTCTTGATGATATGACTTCAGCCTCTGACTTTATATATGAAGTTTTAGATCCTGAGGCAAATATTATTGTGGGTGCAGTAATTGATGACTCTATGGAAAGTGAAATCGCAGTCACAGTGATAGTGACAGGATTTAATTCATCACCTTCAGATAATAATCAAAATTTCAGAAGGAGATTAAATGGAAGTCCTAATAGTCCTTTTTACAATATTTCTGATATCAAAGAAAGAGGGGCAAATATTCCAGAATTCCTCAGATTAAGGCAAGATAAAAAAAGTGATAGTTAACCCTGAGTTATGACTCGGTTATCTCGCCTGTTTCAAGCATCCTGCGTGGCTGCTACTTTCCAGTCCTGACCAGATTTAGGCGTTAAAACCGCGAAAGGCCGAGTCATTTATAATAATAGCAATAATTGTTCTAAAAGTTGAAATATTATTATGCTTCCTCAAGAACTAGTTAAATATAAAAATGAGTCAAGAAAAATAATTGCTCTAACAGCATGGGACTCAATTACAGGTTCATTGGCTGAGCAAGCTGGTGCAGATATAATTCTAATTGGCGATTCATTAGCAATGGTTGCTCTTGGTTATGAGACGACTTTACCAGTTACGGTAGAGAATATGATTCATCATACAAATGCCGTTTGTAGAGGTATCAAGAATAATTTAGGAAAAGAACCTTTAGTTGTTTGTGACATGCCATTCCTAAGCTACCAATGTGGAGAAGATAAAGCAGTTGATTATGCTGGACGTATTATTAAAGAGACCCCAGCTAAAGCTGTAAAAATAGAAGGTGCTGAACCTGAAATACAATTAGTTATTTCTAGATTAATAAGAATGGGAATTCCAATAATGGGTCATTTAGGATTAACTCCTCAAAGTTATTTAAATCAAGGGCTGAAGAAACAAGGTGATAATTTCATAAGTCAAGAAAAAATTAAAAAGGAATCCGAGATTCTTGAAAGGATCGGATGCTTTTCATTAGTTTTAGAACACATTCCAAATTCTCTTTCAAGAGAAATTAGAAATAATTTAAAAATACCTATTATTGGAATAGGGGCAGGCTCAGATTGCGATGGTCAGATAAGAGTAACAGCAGATTTACTTGGATTAAATGATAAGCAACCGCCATTTTGCGAGCCCCTCATAAATGGGAAAGAAATATTTACAAAAAAATTAAGAGAATGGATAAATTCTGAAAAACTTAATTAACTTCATCCCACCAATTAAACATATCAATAATTATTTGATTACTCAATTCCATACCTTCAGGATCACTTAAAAAAAATCTATCTCCTTCATTCAGCAAAAGATTAGAATCTCTATATTTTTGCCAACTTGTTAATAATATTGACATATATTTTTTTGAATTATCCTCATCCCATCCTTCTTCAATGAACAATTTTTTTAAATTTATGCCCTCTTTTATTCTTAAACCTAACATTATTTTTTCATCAAGATCCAACTTTTTTTTTGAATTAACAAGTAAAGAATTATCTAATTGGTTATCACATTGATCGATAACCCATTTTTGATAATCATCGATATTTTTTGGTCTAGAAAATCTAATCCCCCATGGAGAGCTTGTCGAACCTTGACCGAAACTCCACCATCCTAATCCTTTCCAATAGACTCTATTATGCCTTGATTGATGTCTGGGTAGAGAATAATTAGATATCTCGTATCTTAAATATCCAGAGTTCTTTAAGATTTCGCTTGTTAATTTGCTGTTTTCAAAAGATTCATCCTGATTAGGTAATGGTAACTTCCCTAAATCCTGTAATTTTTGAAAAACAGTACCTTCTTCAACATTTAAATCATAGATTGATATATGAGGTGGGCAAAAACTAATAGTTTTTTCTAAATCATTCTGCCAGGTTGATAGATTACTTTTGGGGAGATTTTGTATTAGATCTAAACTCCAACTTTTAATAAAATTATTTTTTTTTGCATTTTTCAGCCAATCACATGAGTCTTCTACATCTTTAGAGGTATGTCTTCTCCCAGCTCCTTTTAAGACTTGGTTGTTAAAACTTTGTGCTCCCAAGCTAAACCTATTTATACCTGCATTTATAAACCCATATAAATCTTTTTCTTCAAAACTAGCTGGATCAACCTCCATTGTTATTTCAGCGCCATAATCAATTCCATAATTAGTTCGAAAAATTGAAATTAATTCTGCCATTTGTGTGGGTTCCAATATTGATGGAGTTCCCCCACCTATATAGATTGTGGATAATGGAGATTTGTGTTTAATTGACAATATTTCTTTTTTTAAAAAATATAAATAATCATTTATTACTTTAATACCATTTTCTGAAGTATTCTTAATTTCATCTCCAATAGGAACAATTGAAAAATCACAATAGAAACATCTTCTATGGCAAAAAGGAATATGAACATAGGCACTTCTTGGTGGTGAAAACATATCTAATTAATTAAGAAATTTCTTGAGGAGATCACAATAAAGCTTTGTAAAACAAAATCTTTATTTACTCAATTAATAAAGCCTAGTAGATTAGGGTCATGACAGATATTTTAGTAATTATTTTATTTATATTGTCTGGTGCTGCCTCAGGTTGGCTTGGGGTTGATTTATTACCTGTTGATAATTTAAAACAAGTTTCAAATGTTGAAGGTTTTAGAATTGTTTTATCAATAATTGGTTCTTTTGTTGGTTTAGCTGCAGGGTTTGTTTTTTTGCAACTGAGAAAAACATTTCTTGATCAAATAAGGACAATGCCAACGGATTTACTAATTAGTAGAGCTGTTGGACTTATTCTTGGATTACTTGTAGCTAATTTACTTTTAGCACCAATACTACTAATACCATTTCCCAGAGAGGTATTTTTCGCAAAACCATTAGCGGCAATTTTAAGCAATATCTTTTTTGGAGTTCTTGGTTATAAATTAGCTGATACCCATGGTAGAACCTTATTAAGACTATTTAACCCAAACAATACAGACGCATATTTAGTTAATGAAGGCATCTTACCTGCTGCTAGTCCTAAAATTCTTGATACAAGCGTAATCATTGATGGAAGGATTAATGGATTATTAAATTGTGGATTACTCGAAGGACAAATAATTGTAGCTCAAAGTGTAATAGATGAATTACAAACATTGGCCGATTCCAGCAGTAATGAAAAAAGATCAAAAGGAAGAAGGGGACTAAAATTATTAAAAGAACTAAGAGAGATTTATGGAAGAAGATTAGTAATTAATCCTACGAAATATGAAGGAGATGGTACCGATGAAAAACTTCTAAAGATAACTCAGGACATGGCTGGAACTCTAATTACAGTGGACTATAATCTCTACCAAATTGCGGAAGTAAAAGAATTAAAAGTTTTAAATTTGAGTGACTTGGTAATTGCATTGAGACCTGAAGTTCAACCAGGTGAATCACTTAACATAAAAATTGTTAGAGAAGGCAAAGAGAAAATGCAAGGGATTGGTTATTTGGATGATGGAACAATGATTGTTGTTGAGGAAGCGAAACAATTCGTAGGCACTAGATTAAACATTGTAATTACTGGTGCATTGCAGACACCGACAGGTCGTATGGCATTTGGTAAACTTCTAAATGATCCAGAGTCAAACAAATCTTTTAAATCTGAAGCAACTGAGGGCTAACACTAGCTAGAATCATTTATAGAAAACTAATTTAATAAATATGACGGTTTCCGCTCCTTATTACGGCGATAATACCGTAATGAGAACACCACCTCCAGATCTTCCCTCTTTATTACTAAAGGAAAGAATTGTTTACCTTGGATTGCCTTTATTTTCTGATGATGATGCTAAGCGTCAATTAGGTATGGACGTTACTGAACTAATTATTGCGCAGCTTTTATATCTTGAATTTGACAATCCAGAGAAACCAATTTTCTTTTATATAAATTCAACAGGAACAAGTTGGTATACTGGCGATGCTGTTGGATTTGAAACTGAAGCATTCGCAATATGCGATACTATTAGCTACATAAAACCTGCTGTTCATACTATTTGTATAGGGCAAGCGATGGGCACCGCAGCAGTAATTCTTTCATCTGGAACGAAAGGTCAGAGAGCCGCCCTTCCACATGCATCAATTGTTTTACATCAACCAATTAGTGGAGCTAGAGGTCAAGCTACAGATATACAAATTAGAGCAGAAGAGGTTTTAAAGAATAAAAAATCAATGCTCGAAATTCTATCAAGGAATACAGGTAAGAGCTTAGATGAACTTTCAAAAGATTCTGACCGAATGAGTTATCTTAATCCACATCAAGCAGTGGAATATGGTGTTATTGATAGAGTACTCACAAGTCAAAAAGATTTACCAACAAACATTTAAATTATTTTTATCATGCCAATAGGAACTCCAAGCGTGCCTTATAGACTTCCTGGAAGTCAATACGAGAGATGGGTTGACATTTATACAAGGCTAGGTGTCGAAAGAATTTTATTCCTCGGACAAGAAGTAAATGATGGGATTGCAAATAGTCTTGTAGCTCAAATGTTATATCTTGACTCTGATGATAATTCAAAGCCAATATATCTTTACATAAATAGCCCTGGAGGCTCGGTAACTGCTGGGTTAGCCATTTATGACACTATTAAATATGTTAAAAGTGATGTTGTAACGATTTGCGTTGGTTTAGCCGCATCAATGGGTGCATTTTTATTGGCAGCAGGAACTAAAGGCAAACGTGTTGCTCTTCCTCATAGCAGAATAATGATTCATCAACCTTTAGGAGGAACTTCTCAAAGGCAAGCAAGCGATATTGAAATCGAAGCAAAAGAAATTTTAAGAATCAAAGATATGTTAAACAATTCAATGGCAGATATGACAGGACAAACATTTGAAAAAATTGAAAAAGATACTGACAGAGATTATTTCTTAAGCGCTGAAGAAGCGAAAAATTATGGTCTTATAGATCGTGTTATTACCCATCCAAGTGATGCGAAATAAAATCCAATAAATAAATATTTGTAAATGATAATTCGCCTTATTTTAACCAAATAAGTTTATTTAGTTAAATAATGTCTAAACTTATAATTATCAAAACAAAGCAGTATTAGAACTAATGACGCAACTTTTTTACGACTCTGATGCAGATCTAACTCTACTAAATAATAAAACCTTAGCAATAATTGGCTATGGATCACAAGGTCATGCTCATGCATTAAATTTAAAAGATAGTGGAGTTAATGTAATTGTTGGATTATATAAAGGAAGTAAATCTGAGAGTAAAGCGATAAATGATGGTTTAGAAGTATTTAGCGTGGCAGAAGCATGTAAGAGGGCAGATTGGATAATGATTCTTCTTCCAGATGAGTTTCAAAAAGATGTCTATCACAGAGAAATTGAACCTTATCTCAAAACAGGTAAAGTAATCAGTTTTGCACATGGATTTAATATCAGATTTGGATTAATAAAGCCACCTAGCTTTGTTGATGTAGTAATGATTGCGCCAAAAGGCCCTGGCCACACCGTTCGGTGGGAATATCAAAATGGGCAAGGAGTGCCAGCATTATTTGCAGTCGAGCAAGATTACTCAGGTAATGCCAGGTCATTAGCAATGGCCTATGCCAAAGGTATTGGAGGTACAAGAGCAGGAATTCTTGAAACAAATTTCAAGGAAGAGACTGAGACAGATTTATTTGGAGAGCAAGCCGTACTATGTGGTGGATTATCTGAACTTGTTAAAGCGGGTTTTGAAACACTTGTTGAGGCTGGGTATCAACCAGAACTAGCATACTTTGAATGCTTGCATGAAGTTAAATTAATAGTTGATCTTATGGTTAAGGGAGGTCTTTCTCAAATGAGAGATTCAATTTCAAATACTGCAGAATATGGAGATTATGTAAGTGGGAAAAGGCTTATCAATGAAGAAACTAGAAAAGAAATGAAAAATATATTAAAAGACATTCAAGATGGAACCTTTTCTAAGAATTTTGTTACTGAATGCGAGGCTGACAAACCATTAATGACTAAGTTAAGAGAGGAAAATTCAAATCATGAGATAGAAAAAGTTGGTAAAGGCTTACGTTCAATGTTTAGTTGGCTAAAGTAGAAATATATACCTTAGTATTAGGTTCAACTTGTTTTGATTTCCTTTTAGGAGATCCAACATTTCTTGTTCATCCAGTTCAAATAATTGGATTTTGGATAGATAAATTTTCTAAAACATATTTAAGATATTTAAAAGGAAAGAATTCTCAACTTTTTGGTGGGTTATTTCTTTTACTTTCTACCATAGCTTTAAGTTACTTTACGGGGAAATATCTAGAATTGATATTTTTCCGATCAGGTGGAAATCTATTTTTAGGAATATTAGTTCTTCTAGGGATTTCCAGTTGTCTTGCAAGCAAAAGCTTAATTTCAAGTGTTCAAGAAATTTCAAATTTAATAGAGGAAAAATCTTTAGATGAAAAACCTAATCAAAATGTTATTAATAAAGTTCAAAGAATAGTTAGTAGAGATGTAAGTTCTTGTTCTCAAGAAAATTTACTGCGATCAGCGACAGAAAGCTTGACAGAGAATTCAGTAGATGGGATTTTTGGTCCATTGTTCTGGATATTCATAGGAGCTTTTTGCCTAAATCATTCAATTTATCTTCCAGGACCTCTTTCACTTGGATTCTCTTACAAAGCATTAAGCACATTGGATTCTATGGTTGGTTATAAATATGAACCATTCAAATATATTGGGTTTTTCAGTGCCAAACTTGAAGACTATGCAACTTATCTCCCATCTAGAGTAGTTGTTTTAACCTTACCTCTAGTAAGCACAAAAATCCTAAATTATTTTAAATTAATTGAAAAAACTTTTTATGAAGGGCGAAAGTATGAATCACCAAATGCTGGAATTTCTGAAGCAATATTTGCATATATTGCAAATATACAACTTGGGGGAGAAAATAAATATAAAGATAAAAAAATCCTTAAACCAATATTAAATTACAAAGGAGATAAATGTCATAAAAGCTCAATAATGCATATCTGTAATTTAATAATTAGATTGGAATTTCTTTGGCTTGTAATTTTTAGTTTAATTTTTTTCATAGTTGATTAACTTCTAGCAGGTGTAATATTTTTAAATTAAAATGTATTTAAAACTAAATTATGAGCAGTAATAAATTAAACGACTCAGAATCAATTAACGATTCTGAAAATATTTCAACCATTAGTAATGAAGCCTCTAAATGGATAGATAATAGTGGTGATGAAGTAAAAGACGTATTTGGATTTAATGCAAGTGCTGAGCTTGTAAATGGAAGGGCTGCCATGGTTGGATTCTTTATGCTGATACTAACGGAATTAGTTTTTCATGGTCGTCCAGTTACTTCTGCAATATTTGGAATTAATTGATTATGGAAGAAACAAATAACAAATTTAAGGTATTTTTATACATTTCTGTTTGGGTCATTATTTGGGGATCAATCGCCTCTTTAATAGATTTACCTTTTCTAAAAAGTGGTATTTATTCTGAGGGAGATTTAGGGCAATATTTAACTTTTTCTATTACCGCTATGATTGCTATTATTTGTGCTAAAAATATTTTTGGTAAAATAAACTTATAAAAATCTATATCTAAATCTTTTAATAACTTTCGCACTAACACCATTTTCCATATTTTCATATAGTATCCACTTATGAGTTTCTGTATCATGATCACACCCAACGCTAGAGGAATTAGAATAACTAGATAAGAGTGTATGACATGCCCTATCTGCTTCAAAAGCTGAGTTATATGCTAGAAACCAATAAGTCAGAATAAAAAGTAAAACCAAAGTTAATAATATTTGCGATATTAGACTTACTATTTTCATAAACTTAAACAAATATATATTTAATAATTTAGCATTTAAATCAAATTATCATTTATAAATATAAATTAACTACCTTCCAAAATTGAATATAAAATCATGAAAAGATTCATTATTTAAAAATAATATAATTCCGATCAAAAGTATAAAATTCAAGCCTAATACTATAGTGGCAAAAATATTAATTTGTCTTTTGCCAGGCAATGTGTAAGTAAATTTCTTTTCCGCAAGTATTTTGGCTAACCCTGTTTTAGGATTTTTAATTTCTTCAGCTTTATCATTATCTAAATTCGAATTGTTTGAAAAACCTTTGTTCATAAAAATAATATTTCAAACCTATAGTATTCTATGTTTTTAAATTTTTTTTAAAATTAACAATTTTTAATTAGAGATGGAATTGTTTTCCCAGATACATTATCTTTTTCTTTATCAAAATAAATATTTCTTATAAGCTCAGTTTGCAAACCTAATATACTTGTTTGACATTTTAGATTGCCCTCATAGTATTCCCTTAACTGCATTCGTTCAGTAAGTATGATAATTTTCTTACACTTATCCTCATCCTCAGCCTGAAAACATTTTTTCAATTCCTTTAAAAATGATGAATGATAATGAGGTTTAGATGATACCATGTCTGCAAAGCAGTTTAATACCAAGAAAGTCAAAATGAATAATTTTCTTCTTACAGTCATGAACAATTTTTTAACTTTATAAGACCAAACTGGATAAAAATATTTCATAAAAAAAGGGGCTCATATTGAGCACCCTAATACAGGATAATACATCTAAATATATTAACCTTGTACTCTATCTTTAAATAATTTTCCTGCTGAGAATGTGGGTACTCTCTTAGCTGGAATAGCTATTTTTTCACCTGTTTTAGGGTTTAGGCCCTGTCTAGCAGAACGATCTCTTGGCTCAAAAGAACCAAATCCTAGTATGGAGACTTTTTTGCCTTCCACAACTGAATCAACGATAGTTTCAATGGCTGCATCAACAACTAAGGAAACATCTGTTTTTGTGAGCTCAGTACGAGCGGCAACAAGATTTACTAAATCAGCTTTGTTCATTGAATTGTTTGTAAAGCAGAGAATTTAAAGATTAATTAGTAATCAATCTAAATATCTCGAACTTGCACATCATATTGAGCAAATTCAAATACGGCAACCGAAAAGGCCGTCAGCGCAAAGCTTTATACAGAGTTTACTGACATTTATTTCAACGTAAAATAATTTTTCTTAAGGCTGCAAAAAAAAATAGCGATTCATAAGATAAATTATAAATTGGTCAAATCAATTGGTACAACTTGCTTTTAACTTTCAAAAAGATAAAAAATAATATTCAAAATTTTTTTGTAAATAAATAAATATATAAACACAAAGCTAATATTATTTTTTATTAACTTTCTCATATATTTTGTTCTCATCACATCCAATAAGAGATTTTCTAAACTTCTAGGTTAAATTGACAAGTTAAATTTGAAACCCATATTTTAAATAGCCGTAAAAATAAAAAGCTAATATTATGTAATTATCTATGATGATTAATTTAAATTTTAAAACTATCAAAATTGCTAAATCCTAAATATTTTAGATTTCATCAAATTATGAATTTTAATTTTAAACTTCTTATTCTTTTCTAAAAAGTGTCCGCAATTAATATAGGCCAATCAATTCCCTTAGGGAGCACAATCACAGATGTTGGGGTCAATTTTTGTTTAGTCGCAACAAATGCAATTTTAGTTGAAATCTTAATTTTTGAAGACATCAACTCAAAAGAACCTTCATCTATTTACACTTTGGATAAGAAATATCAATCTGGCCCTTATTGGCGCGCTGAAATTGAAGGTCTTGGAGAAGGAACAATTTATGCATATAGAATTCATCAGGAAATAAATGGTCTCAATAGAGATTATTCTAAAAAAGTTTTAATTGACCCTTGTTCAAGAGGGATAACTGGTTGGGAGAACTATAAGAGAGATAGATCTGCCGATGAGAGTAATAATATGAATTGCTGTTTAAAGAGTGTTGTATGTGATAAAGAAAAATTCAATTTTAAAGAATTTCCAAGACCAGGATATTCATGGGAGGAATCAATAATCTATGAATTACATATAGGAGCTTTTACAGAAAAAATAGAGTCAGTAGACAATAGTAACAATAAAAGTTGTTTTCAGAAATTTGTGCAAAAGATTCCTTACTTAAAGAGTCTTGGAATAACTTCTATTGAATTACTTCCTATTTTTTGCTTCGACCCCAAGGATGCTCCAAATGGCCTTAACAATTTTTGGGGATATAGTCCAATCAACTGGTTCACGCCTCATTTTGAATATTTCAATGAGATTTCACCAAGAAAAATAAGACAAGAATTTAAAAGATTTGTTGAAGAATGTCATAAATATAAAATTGAAGTAATTCTAGATGTGGTTTATAACCATACATCTGAGGGGAACAGTAATGGTCCTGTATTATCCTGGAAAGGCATAGATGAAAACTTATATTATTTCTTAGATAAAAATAAATTTCAGGATGTCAGTGGTTGCGGAAATACCATCGCAGCAAATAGAAGTTTAGTAAGAAAGTTAATTATAGATTCTCTCAAATGCTGGGTAAATGAATTTGGTATTGATGGATTCAGATTCGACTTAGGTATAGCTTTAACCAGAGGAGAAAATCTAATCCCACTTGATAACCCTCCTCTTTTTGAAGACATTGAAGCAGATCCAGATTTAACAGAAATCAAATTAATCAGTGAACCTTGGGACTGCGGAGGATTATACAAAATTAAAGATTTTCCCTCAAAAACAACTTTTACTTGGAATGGTCATTTTAGAGATGATGTTAGAAGATTTTGGAAAGGGGAAGAAAGCACTGCTTGGAATATGAGTGACAAAATACAAGGTAGCCCTTCTATTTATGATTTACAAGAAAAGAATACAAATACAATCAACTTTATTACTTCACATGATGGATTCACTTTAAAAGATCTCGTTAGTTTTAACTATAAGCATAATTTTGCAAACAGGGAAAAGAATAAAGATGGAGAAAATAATAATAATTCATTTAATTACGGGATCGAAGGCCCAACTTCCAACAAAGAAATTAATGCATTAAGACTTCAACAACAAAAAAACTTTCTTTTATCATTATTTATTTCTAGGGGAGTCCCAATGATGCTAATGGGGGATGAGATAGGAAGATCTCAAGGTGGGAATAACAATACTTGGTGTCAAAATAATGATTTAGGCTGGATGAATTGGGAAGAAAATAATCAAGATCTAGAATTATTGAACTATGTTAAACGACTTACTTTTATAAGAAAAAAATTGATAAATTTAATCAATCCTTCTTTAAATAGAGAAAGCTCAAATAATAAAAACAGTATTGAATACCAATGGCACGGGACGAGTTTAGATAAACCAGATTGGGGTAGTTGGTCGCACACAATTGCTTTTAGTATAAACAAAGACAAAAATCCATTGATTTGGATTGGCTTAAATGCATATTCAAAAAATATTAATTTTTCTATCCCTACATCAAAGAGTAATTGGATAAAAGTAATCGATACCTCTGTGAATTTTTCATTGAAACCTAAACCAATAAAAGATAAATTAATAGAGATAAATGCTTTAAGCTCTATTTTGCTAATAAAAAATGATGTATTTGAAAATGTATTTCAAATTAATTAAAGCGGGCGGCGGGAATCGAACCCGCATCATCAGCTTGGAAGGCTGAGGTTTTACCACTAAACTACGCCCGCATAATGTAAAAGTTTATTACTCTGCAATAATACATTATCAAACAATCAACAACATAAAAAGATTGGAAAATTCACACTCAAAAAATATAACTGGATCAAGAACTAGATTAATGCTTTCTTATGGGCTTGGAGATGCTGGGACAGGACTTGCGAATGCTCAATTTGGTTTTTACCTCTTCCCATTCTTTACTTGTGCGGCGGGATTACCTCCATGGATAGCGAGTTCTATCTTGATGATAATCAAGCTCTGGGATGCTATTAATGATCCTTTGATTGGCTGGCTGAGTGACCATACCCAATCGAGATGGGGTCCAAGACTACCATGGATGATTGGAGCAGCACTCCCTTTGGGGATTTTCTTAGCTGCAATGTGGTGGATTCCAAATGATTACAGCATCAAAGAAAAAACATCTTACTACATATGCACATCAATTTTATATATGACTGCTTATACATCTGTAAATCTTCCTTATGGAGCATTATCAACTGAAATTAGTGAAGATGAAAATATAAGAACTAGACTTAATGCCGCTAGATTTACTGGTTCAATATTAGCTTCTTTATCTGGATTGACTATTGGAGCAATATGTCTAACAAAAGGAGATATTGGTTACCTAACAATGGGAAGAATTTCTGGTACTGTTGTTGCACTAATCACTTTACTCTCAACTTGGGGTTTAGCTCCTTTTGCAAAGATTGCTAGAAAACCCATCAATAAAATACAACCAATAAAAAATCAATTAAAGCGTATTTTAAAGAATAAAATTTTTAGAAAAGTAATCTATCTTTATTTACTTCTTTGGTGTGGATTACAACTAATGCAAACAGTTTCATTAATATATTTGCAACAAGTCATGAATGTACCTAGAGGGATATCCTTTTGGATTATCATTCCTTTCCAAATAAGTGCTCTTTTAGGATTGCAAGTTTGGAGTTTTTATTCTAATAGATATGGAAGAGTCAAAGCATTAAAATTTGGAGGATTTATTTGGATTATTGGTTGCTTAATTGCCATGATATTACCTCCATTATCGAATAATTTTGAGGTAAATTTTTTTAATATAGATTCTCTAAAAATGTCTATTTTATTTCTAACAATTTTAATTGTTGGATTTGGAGCATCAACAGCATATTTAATTCCCTGGTCTTTATTGCCAGATGCAATTGATCATGACCCAGAGAAAGCCGCAGGAATTTACACGGCTTGGATGGTTTTATGTCAAAAGCTTGGAATAGCTCTAAGCGTGGGATTATTTGGCTATCTACTTACTCTTACTGGCTTCAAGCAAGCAGCTTGTCAAGGCCTTATGGATATCACTCAACCAGATTCTGCATTAATAACAGTGAGAATTTGCATGGGTTTAATACCTTCTATTCTTGTCTTTTGGGGACTATTAATCATGCGAAAATGGGATCAAGAATTAATTTCAAACTAATATAGAGACATGTATTATCCACAGTTTTTTAAAAGACTATTGAAAAGCCTAGTTATTGGTGGTCAATCCATTAACTATGTTTTTTGTGGAAAAGTATCAAAGAATGATCTTATTGAACAATTAATGGAAGCGGGACCTGGGAGCTTGATTATAGTTTTAATAACTGGTGTAGCTGCAGGCACAGTTTTTAATATTCAAGTTGCTTCTCAATTGTCAGAGATGGGTATCTCTGGAGAAATAGGAGGATTATTAGCGGTAGGAATGGCTAGAGAAATGGCTCCATTACTAACAGCAACCCTTATGACAGGGAAGGTTGCTACTGCTTACGCAGCTCAACTAGGGACAATGAAGGTAACTGAACAAATTGATGCAATTACTATGCTTAAAACAGAGCCTGTGCAGTATTTAGTTGTACCAAGATTGCTAGCGATGGTAATTATGTCTCCAATTCAATGTCTTTTATTTTTATCAGTAGCTTTATGGAGCGGTCAAATATGGAGTACTATTTTCTATAAAGTTCCTCCAATTATTTTTTGGTCTTCAGTGCGATCAGGTAGTGTAAGCCTTACGAATACTGATTTAACCTCTATGATTATTAAATCAGTTGTTTTTGGTTTACAAATAGCTATTATTTCTTGTGGATGGGGGCTTACTACAAAAGGAGGTCCTAAAGAAGTTGGTGCTAGTACCACTGGAGCAGTAGTAATGACACTTGTTACGGTATCTTTAATGGATGTACTCTTAACTCAAATATTATTTGGATAAATTATGATTAAAAATTCTAAGATTGAAGAGTCAGTTACAATTGCACCATCATTTCAATTGCCCCTAATTCTCATTGCATTAAGTTTTTCTCTCTTATTTTTAGGAATTGGTTCAATTCCAACAATAATATCTGCTTCATTTAGTTTTTTTCTTTTAATTCAATCATTTACTTTAAGGATTAAAATTACTCAAGATGATTTTATTGTATTACAACTAGGCAAAGAGATCAGAAGATTTCCTTTTAAAAATTGGTTGACTTGGAAATTATTTTTACCAAGTCTTCCGGGAATTTTTTATTTCAGAGAAAAATCTAGTCCTCATTTACTTCCTATTTTATTTAACCCAAAAGAATTAAGAAATCAGCTAAAAGATAAAGTTGGGGAGCTTGAAATTAATCAAAAATGATTTAAAAAATTTAAAAAATAATCTAAATTTATTTGAGTTAAAAGTCCAATGAATACAAAAGAAAACGCACCTAAGAATACAAAAGAAACAAAGAAAAGTATTGCGGAGCAAAAATCTGGGAAGACTAACAAAGATGCAACTTTTAATAATAATTATCAAGCTACAAGAAAAAATGAGGAATCAACTAATGAAAATATTTATGAAAAAATTTTTAATGATCTTATTGAGAAAAAATTAATTTTAAGTAAAGAAATTAAGGATTTAGAAAGTAAGAAAATTTTATTAATGAAAGATATTGAATCTAACTTTTCTGGTCAATCAGAAAATATTGCCAAACAAGTCAATGGATTTAAAGAATATTTAACAGGCGCGTTGCAAAATCTTTCTCAATCAGTCGAGAAATTAGATTTAGTCCCTCAAAAAATGATAATTAAACCTTCACCTCTTGATAAAGTTCAAAAAACGATAGAGGATAATAATGTGAGCAATATCCCAGCCCTTGCTGATACCTTCAAACCCGATGAAGAAATAATTAGAAAATGTTTATCAGATTTTTCTAATCAACCTGATTTCTATGCAGATCCATGGAAGCTTAGAAGAAGTCTTGAGGAAATAGATATAGAAATGCTTGAAGACTGGTTTTTTAATATGGGAGGTAGAGGAGCATTAGAGAGTAGAGGTTCTAGACAAAAAAATGTACTAATCTCAGCGGGACTAATTTCTATCTTAGGTGAGTTGTATGGCGATCAGTTTCAAACATTAATTCTAGCTTCTGAGCCTGAAAGATTAGGAGAATGGAGAAGGATACTTCAAGATTCCCTAGGTCTTAATAGAGAAGATTTTGGACCAAACAGCGGGATAGTACTTTTTGAAAGAGCTGAAGGTGTAATAGAGAGAGCTGATAGACTTGAGGATAATGATGAAGTCCCACTAATAATAATTGATGCCTCAGAGAAGAATATTGATGTTCCCATTTTGCAATTCCCTTTATGGCTTGCTTTTGTTGGTACTTCAGAAGAAATTTATGAAGATTTAGAATTATCATAATGACTAAAATATTTTTTATTTTATTTGTTAGCTACTTATTAGGATCATTTCCTAGTGGATTTCTTTATGCTAAAAATTTAAAGGGTATAGATTTAAGAGAAGTGGGATCAGGTTCAACTGGTGCTACAAATGTTTTAAGAAATGTTGGAAAATGGCCAGCTCTAATAGTCTTTATCATTGATGTATTAAAAGGTTTTATTGCTGTAAAGCTTGCTTATTTGATTCTTTCTTCCAACATTATTCAAGTTTGTGCAGGGCTATTTGCAATCACAGGACACATCTGGCCAATATGGTTAAAAGGGAAAGGGGGAAAAGCTGTTGCAACTGGATTAGGAATGTTTATCGCACTCTCTTGGAAAGTCGGTCTAGCATCTTTTGGAACATTTTTAATAGTTATTAGCTTAAGCCAAATAGTATCTCTATCTAGTATTACTGCAGCAATTCTTCTTCCTATATATATGTTGATATATATAGGAACTTTTAACCATCCTTTTACTATCTTCAGTTTAATAGTTGCCATTATTGTTATCTGGAAACATAGATCCAATATCAATAGAATTTTAAAAGGGAAAGAACCAAAGATTAGTAAAAAAATTAATTAAGTTATACTTTTACAAATATCTGAAAATACTTCCATAGGATTTTTTGATTGAGTTATAGATCGTCCTATTACTAATTTTGAAGCCCCATAAAATATTGCTTCCTTAGGAGTCATCACTCTTTTTTGATCATGATTAGCTTTTTCTTCTAATCTTATCCCAGGAGTAATTAATTGGAAATTGTTATCATAAGTTAATCGCAATGTTTTAAGTTCTCTGGGAGAACACACACAACCATCTAATCCAGAGTTAAATGATAGCTTTGCAAGCTTTAGTACATTCTCTTCTATTGAAGTTTGTATATTAAAATCTTTTTTTATATCTTCTGAAGAAAAACTTGTTAAAACTGTTACTCCTAAAAGAGTAGGAGGCTTTAAATTCAATTTACTAGATCCTTCTAGACAAGCTTGTTTCGAAACATTTAAGGCTCTTGATCCTGCAGAAGCATGTAATGAAATAATATCAACTCCTAACTTTGAAATCTGATAACAAGTTGCATACATTGTATTTGGAATATCATAAAGTTTAAGATCTAAGAAAATCTTTTTTTGCATATTTTTCAATATTTTTATAATATCAGGACCTTCTCTGCAAAATAATTCCAATCCTACCTTTACCCATTTAATTTGAGGACATTTTTTTAGAAAATTTATGATCTCATTTTTATTTAAACCATCTAAAGCAAGTATTATTTTTTCTTCAGAACTTTGAATATTCATATTCACTTAATTTTTAAATCTTTTTGTAATCTTCTTACCAATTTGAATAATTTTACCTTTAAGTTCTTCGATAGAATTAAAAACTAATTCAGGATTTGTAATCTTTATATTATCAATCCTGACCCCTCCACCTTTTACTGCTCTTTTAGCCTCGCTACTAGAATTAAAGAATTTTAAGTAACTTAATAAATAAAAAAATTTGACTGGAAAATTAATACTATCTAAATCTACTATTGGTATATCTCCAACTTTTTCATTTTCTCCTAAATATATTTTTTCACAATTTGATTGAGCCTCAAGTGCATCTTTTCGACCATGAAAATTTGAGGTTACTTCAAGAGCCATAAATCTTTGTAATTCTCTTGGAGATTTACTCTTGAGAATTGCTAAATCAAAATTAGTCAGCAATTCGATATAAGATGGAATAATTTCATCTTTTACCTTTTCTAATTTTGAATACATTGATAAAGGTTCTTCATTTAAGGAAACTGTATTCATTTCCGACTTACTCATTTTCTTTACTCCATCTAAACCAGTTAAAATTGGGAGTAAGATACCAAATTGAGGTTCTTTCTTAAAATATCTTTGTAAATCTCTTCCTATCGCTATGTTAAATTTTTGATCAGTACCTCCCAGTTCTATATCTGCGTTAACTGCTACTGAATCATAGCCTTGTAACAAAGGATACAAAAATTCATGCAACGAAATAGGTATTTGTGAATTATGTCTTTTATTAAATTCTTCCTTAGCCAACATTTGACTTACAGTACAACTGCTCATAAGTTCAATAATTGAGTTTAGGTTTAAATTTTCAAGCCAATCGCTATTCTTTCTAATTTCAATTCTTCCTTTAGTTTCAAAATCAAGAATTGATTTATTAGCAGGTTTACCCATACCTAATTGTTGTAAATAAGTTTTTGAGTTTTCTTCTACTTCTTTTTTTGAAAGTTGGACTCTTGTTTTGTTCTTACCAGTAGGATCTCCAATTTGAGCAGTAAAATCTCCAATAATTAAAACAGCTACATGACCATGATCCTGAAAAGACCTAAGTTTCTTAAAAAGGATACTATGTCCAATATGTATATCGGTACCTGTTGGATCAATCCCAAGTTTTACTCTTAATTTTTTATATCCTTTATTAGTTTCATCCAACTTATTTGCTAAGTCTTGTTCTGGATTTTGCGATGGAAATATTTCTGATATTCCTCTATCAACCCACTCCGGTAACTTTGACGTTGTAACCATAAGATTTTAATTATTAAGAATTTTTCTCAAGCTCATCTTTCATTCTCATTAAAGTTTGATTCATTTGATCAAACATTTGCTCAGGAGTTATCCCAAACTGATTTAATTGTGTTTTTAGTTGTTCTACAGTCATTTTCGCTTGAAAATCTTCAGATAATTCAAATCTTTTCATAAATACTTTATAGCGATCCATAAGAGATTCCATTTTTTTTATGAACATTTTTTTACCTTCTCTATCAAATTTTCCATATTCAGAGCCTAGCTTCATCAATTCCTGATAATCACTAAAAAGCTGTTTAGCCTCTTCTTGTACAATATCCGACTCAAAAAAACCCATGATTATATTCCTCCTTCTAGTATCTGAGAAGATTTCTTATAACTGACTTGCATAATTAGCATATTTTGAATAAGTAGTTGCAACTGATAATTTTAGAGGTTATTTAACTCCATAAAATTTAAAATTTAGATTGAAGTTAAATTATTTCAGTACTAAACTAATCTATTTTATCAATAATTGAAAGGTAGAAAATACTACCTAAATTTTTAAATACAATGATTTCTTTAAAAAAACTTAAATATCAAAGTAAATTCTCATTTACTAATTACAAGTTTATGTCTATTAATCAAAAAATATTATCGTATGGATATTAGAAATATTAAATTTTTACCTAAAAAATACTTCTTTCATTATTATCTTATTGATAAGTCTTGTTTTACTTACAAAATTTTCAAAAATTCATAGCTTTGTCAAATTTCCCTAAAAAAAATAATATTAACAATAATCTTCAATTTGAAATATTTGAATCTAATAACTTATTTGCTATTTCACCTCTCCAAAAAAAAGAATTAAATCATTCTCGTACCTCTTTAATTGAATGGAGAGAAAATATTTGCGAATATCAAGAAAAAGTTATTAATAATCTTCACAAGCCAATTTCACAAAAGTCATTATTCAAAAATGACGATAGTTTAGATTTGATAACAATTAATCCTTTCTTACTTGCAAGTTTTTCAATTAACTTTTGGCGATCTAATAAATCTGTAGATAAAGGACCTGCAATGTATTTTGTTATTGATAAAATAAAAAATTCAGAAATTATCCTTTATATTGGAGAAACAAACTGTGCCGATAAGAGATGGAAAGGAGATCATGACTGCAAAAATTACATATCCAACTACAAAGAAATAATGTCAACTAATAATTTAGAAAGCAATTTAGATATACGTTTTTTTCTAGATGTGCCCAAAGAGGTTAAATTAAGACGTAAATTAGAAAGGCGTCTAATCTATTTATGGTTACCTCCATTTAATAAAGAAACTAGGGATAGATGGACTACAACTTTCACAAATATCTAACAAATTTATTAAATTTTTTATAAAAAATGCAATTCTCAATTTTCAAAAACCAATTAAGTTCTTGGCAGGGCAGATCTCTTATAGTTGGATTAAATAAAGATCATATCGATTCTCAATTAAAAACCATTGATTGCATAGTTGATTCAAAACAACTCATAAAAAAGCTTGATAAAAATAACTTTAAAGGAGAGATAGGAAACTCAATAAGTCTAGAAATTTTAGGAAATAATTTAGAATGCTTAACTTTAATAGGGCTTGGCGAAAAAATTGAAACCAATTCTGATGTCTTAAGAAATTCTCTATCAGAATGTATCAGAAAAGTTATTGATAAAGAAGAAAAAATTGGGATTTTAATGCCTTGGGATTTATTAGAAAATAACGCTATCTATGATATCGCTGAAACACTGAGATTATCGACTTATAGAGATAATAGATTTAATAAAAAAAGAGATGAAAAAATAAATCTACAAGAAATTGAATTTCTAAACCTTGAAAATATTGAAAATGTCTCATTTGATGAAGTCGAAGAAATTTGTAAAGGAGTTGAGTTTGCTAGGGAGCTTGTGGCAGCCCCACCAAATGATCTAACTCCGCTTGAGATGTCAAAAAAAGCTATTGAGATATCAAATGAACATAATCTTGAAATTAAAATTCTTGAAGAGAATGATTGTTTAAATCTTGGTATGGGCGCATATTTAGCAGTAGCAAAAGGATCTAATTTAAAACCTAAATTTATACACATAACTTATAAACCAGAAAATTCAGTATCTTTTAAAATTGCATTAGTAGGTAAAGGTTTAACTTTTGATTCTGGTGGATATAACCTTAAGGTTGGAGCTTCTCAAATTGAAATGATGAAATATGATATGGGAGGTAGTGCCGCTGTTTTGGGAGCAGCAAAAGCGATTGGAGCATTGAAGC
Organism: uncultured Prochlorococcus sp.; assembly: GCA_902624105.1. Taxonomy (GTDB): domain Bacteria; phylum Cyanobacteriota; class Cyanobacteriia; order PCC-6307; family Cyanobiaceae; genus Prochlorococcus_A. Next base: position 38,662 of record CACNWH010000007.1, read on the forward strand.
CAAGAGGTGTTGAAATTCATTTCATAGTAGCTGCATGTGAAAATATGATAAATGGTTTGGCGATGCATCCTGGAGATGTAATAACAGCCTCTAATGGTAAAACTATCGAAGTAAATAATACTGATGCAGAGGGAAGACTTACTCTTGCAGATGCTTTAACTTATGCCTCTAATTTAAAACCTAATACAATAATTGATTTAGCAACATTAACAGGAGCATGCCTTATAGCATTAGGAAATGATGTTGCAGGAATGTGGAGTAATAATGATGAATTAGCTAAAGAATTATTGGAGGCTGCTATAAAGAAGGGAGAAGGTTTATGGCGAATGCCTCTACAAAAATCATACAAAGATGGATTAAAATCTCACATAGCAGATATTAAAAATACTGGACCAAGAGCTGGTGGATCAATTACTGCTGCTTTATTTCTAGAGGAATTTCTTGACGAAACTATTAATTGGGCTCATATTGATATCGCTGGAACATGCTGGACAGATAAGAATAAAGGGTTAAATCCTAGCGGAGCTACTGGCTATGGAGTAAGAACTCTAATAGATTGGATCAAAAGTAAAGAAACTCTCTAGAACTTATTCAGACCAATTATTATCTGTTCTTGCATTTTCACCCCATAATTGATTTAATCTCTTGTCCCTTCCACAAGAGTATCTATAAAATTTATATTTAAACTCATTATTAACAGCAAAATCTTGATGATAATCTTCGGCTAACCAAAATTTATTTTTAGATTTTACTCCTACTTTAATTTCTTCAATGGGAACCTTAAGCTCTATAGATGCTGATAATAATGCATCATTAGATTGTTTTTCTTCAATAGAATTTTGATAAAATATGACTGGTTTATATGAATCTCCCCTGTCGCAAAATTGGCCTTTTCCGTCGAGAGGATCAATATTTCTTAAATAAAGTCTCAATATTTCATCTAGAGAAACTACGCCGGGATCATAATTTACTAATACAACCTCTTGGTGACCATTATGATTGTCATAACTTGGATTTTTTAAATTTCCACCTGAATAACCACTTTTCACAAACTCTACCCCCTCTACATATTCAAGATCATGTTCTAAACACCAAAAGCAACCCCCTGCAAGAATAATTTCATCAGAATATGCTTGAATAGGGTTAGTTATTATTGAAAGGATAATTAGTAGTGTCAGAAAAAATTTCATAAATAAATTATAAATACTAAATAATTGAATTTATGATAGTTTTTGCAGCTCTTTTGGCAACTCCTTCATCACCTAAATTTTTTTTAAGTAATTTATATCCTTGCTTAATTTTTATCTTTTCATTATTTCTTTCTAATAATTTACATGATTTTTTAAATACTGAATTGACATTAAATTCTTTCTGTACAAATTCTGGAACGATACGCCTTTTCATCAAAAGATTAATAGGTGAAATAAATCTTAATTTAAAATTAAGAATTTTTTTTGCAATAAAGGCTGTCACTCTACTAACTTTATAACCAACAACTTGGGGAATACCATATAAAGCTAGTTCCATATTTACGGTACCAGATTTACAGAGAGCTAATTTTGACAATGAGTATATATAAATTTTAGTTTCCTCTATTTCTGATGGAGATATTACTCTACCGTTAATATTATTTTTATCTAATGCTTTTTGAAAAGTTTGATCAAATTCTTTTCTACAAGAAGGTATAAAAACGACAAGATCTGGATATTTTCTTTGTAATTTTTGTGCAACCTTTATAAAAGTAGGCAATATATATTTCAGTTCTTGAGGTCTTGAAGCTGGCATTATTAAAAGTATATTTTGATTACTTGAAAGATCTAAATATTTTCTTGATTCTTTTTTAGTAGGAAGTTTTTTTGTAAGATCAACCATTGGATGACCAATCCAAGATACTCTTCCACCTCTTTTCCTATAAAATTTTGCCTCTTGTTGAAAAATTGCAAAAATCTTATCAGAAAAACCAATAAGATCAGTAGTTGAATTATTACCTACTCTCCAAGCCCATTCTTGTGGTGCTATGTAATAATAAATCGGCATATTAATTTTTTTATCCTTCAATTTTCTTCCGATACTAATATTTGGCCCCATATAGTCAATTAAAATTAAGCAGTTGGGAGATTTTTCATTTAGTACCTTTAGAAATTGTTTTTGTATTTTCATCATTGGAAATACAAGTGGGACGGCCTCCCAAATTCCAATAGCACTTATAGGTGTAGTATCTTTTATGATTTCTACCCCCGATTTTCTCATCTTTTCGCCTCCTAAACCATAGATCTCTAAATCAATAGCTAGTTTCCTACTTTCCTCAAATAATTCTTTAGCTAATATGCTACCGTGTAAATCACCTGATACTTCTCCAGTACTGATAAATATTTTTTTCTTCATACATTTGCCACTGGCAATGGACCTCTCCTAGTATTTAATATCGAATCTTTTACAAACTCACATAATCGTTTTGAAGAGAAGTCGATCTCTTGGCTCATTGCAATCTCGACTGCTTCAGAAATAACATAATCAGACTTGAAGAGCAAAAGCCAAGTTTTCATGAGTAATTTTAAATTAAGATTATTTTTTTCAATTAATCCACTTCTCTTGATACCAACCTTATTTAAACCTCTAAGTCTGCCTGGACTCCCTTCGGCTAGGCAAAACGGGGGAACATCTCTTGTCACTCTAGTCATTCCTCCAATCATTGATAGATATCCAATATGGACAAATTGATGAATACCTAAACAGCCTCCAACTATTGCACAGTCTTCAATTATTACATGTCCAGCAACTTGGACGCTGTTAGATAGTATGACATTATTACCTAGTTCACAATTATGTCCGATATGTGAGTAGGCCATAATTAAATTATTATTACCAATAATTGTTTTTTCGCCCTGATTAGTAGCTTTGTTTATCGTTACACATTCTCTAAAAGTATTATCGTCGCCGATAATCAGTTCTGTATTATCACCTTTATATTTTAAATCCTGAGGTTCAAGCCCCAAAAATACATTTGGGAAAATTTTATTATTTTTACCCAAAATCGTCTTCCCATCAATTACTGAGTTAGGTCCTACAGAGGTTCCAGATCCAATAATAACTTCAGGTCCTATAATAGCTCCTTGCCCGACAATAACCCCATCATGCAGTTGCGCCTTCGGATGAATAGAAGCACTAGGATGAATTTTTAATTTAATTGATTTTGAATTATCAATTCTTTTTATATTTTCCATTTTCAATCAACTAAAGAAAACATTAATTCGCCTGAACAAACTAATTGTCCTTCTACTTGAGCTTCGCCTTTAATTTTTCCAAACCTTTTCCTTTTTAAACTCACTAATTCACAAGATATTAATAATTGATCTCCAGGAAGAACTGGTTTTCGAAATTTAACATTATTAATTCCTGCGAATACAAATAATCCATTAGGAAGTTCAGGCATTTTTGCAACAATCAAACCTCCAACTTGTGCCATTGACTCAACAATTAATACACCTGGCATAAGAGGTCTATCGGGGAAATGCCCCTGAAACTGGGGTTCATTAATAGTTATATTTTTTATTGCGACTGCCTTTTTACCTGGTTTATAGTCAATTACTTTGTCTACTAATGCGAAAGGGTATCGATGAGGCAAAAGACCTAATATCTCTTGAGTGGTTATTTGCTCTGCATTGAAAGGATTTTGATGTTCCAAAATTTCAAAAATTAACTTTTAAGAGACGACGCTAATAAAGCATTTAGAGAATGGGATCCTTTGTAGACCATTATTTGCGCCTTAGGTAACCCTACCAAAGCAAGGTCCCCAATTAGGTCTAAAATCTTATGTCTGATTGGTTCATTAGCAAATCTTAATGGGGGATTTATCCATTTATCCCCATCACAAACAAGCGCATTTTCTAAATTACCACCTTTAATTAAACCTAGTTCATTTAGTTCTTCAAATTGATCTTTAAATCCAAAGGTTCTTGCTGGAGCTATCATATCTACATAATTCCGTGGATTTAATTCGATTGTATATGTCTGCACTCCAATAGCTTCATATTTAAAATCAATTGTTGAAATAATTTTTATTTGCTTTGCTGGAATTAAAGAAATAACTGAATCATTTTGATTAAACATTTTATACTGATTTATTTCTTTCATGAAATTTAATGGTTTAGGTACTTTTTTTATTCCAACCTCTTCAAACGCATTAACCCACTGAATAGCTGAGCCATCTAAAAGTGGTATCTCTTTCCCATCAACTTCAATATGGATATAATTAATGCCACATCCTGCAAAAGAAGATAAAAGATGTTCAATTGTATATAAATTTCTTTTGCCCAACTTAACAGCTGTGCAAAGCATTGTATTTCCTATTAAACTTTGATCTAATTTGTAAATTTTATTGGGATCATCAGAAAAAGATACATAATATCCCTCATGATCATAAGGTTTAATTCTAATTTTTGTTTTTTCTCCACTATGCAATCCCACACCATCTCTGGTTATTGAACCAGAGATGGTAAAGCAATCATCATAATTAGAAGGCCAAGAAAACACTTAAAATTTCCAACCAATACCAAGTGTATATCGTGTGTTGCCACTTAGATCTTGAGATGCGATATCTAATCTTATTGGTCCAAGAGGAGTTTTAACCCCAAGACCTCCACCAAGAGAGAACCCAGATCCTTCTTTATTTAGTAATTCTCCTGGTTTGCCAGGTACATCTTTTTGAGACCCCAAATCAGTCCCCGCGTCTAAAAATAAAGAACCTGATATCATTCTCCATATTGGGACGCGATATTCTACAGACGCTTCTGCAAAACTTTTACTAACTGACAACTCGCAAGATCCCCAACCTCTTACAGAAGAGGGGCCACCCATACAAAATGATTCATAAGGAGGTAATTCACCCAAGATAGTCCCTGTTTTTACTTGAAATCCAATAGTTTGAAAACAATCATTATTTGCAGAAACATCAGATTTACATTCCTTTGTAAGATTAATTAACCTAACTGGAACAAACCAAGAATAAGATGCTCTTAATCTATTAAAGGTAGGAGCATTATCCCCTAAAGGTAAAAATTGTTCACTACCAAATCTTAATCTACTACCCGAACTAGGATTAACGTTATTATTTAATTTGTTAAAGACACCTCCAGCAACAACACTAATTAAGGTGTTCTCTGAGGGACAACTACCATCCTCAGGTGAATATCCAATACAAATAATTTCGCTTAAATTTGTTTCAGTGGTTGGATTTTTTGTCGCATATGGTTTCTTATTAGCAGAACTATCAATCATATTTACTTTTTTAAAATTCATACCTGCAGAAATTTTCCAAGGTGAGTCTTTAAAAGGATCACCACCATTCAAGGGCCTTAGTAATGTAAATCCCCCTCCAACATTTTCCAAAACAACTGAAGAGAAGGAATCATTACTATTACTGTTTTGATCATTTACTGCATAAAGTTTACCGTTGTTATCACTATTAAATTCCTGTGGATAATCCCTGCTTAAAAATATATTTGTTTTAATAGATGTTCTATATTTATCACCTCTGATCCATGGATCATATAATGAGAAATTATAGGTAGTCGAATAATTACCAAAATTAATATTTAAATCAGTACTCCACGCTCTACCAAAAGCATTACTCTCTTTTAGTCCTAATTGTGCAAAAATACCTGATGTATTACTAAAACCGAAGCCTCCAGTTAGTGAACCTGTCTTTTGTTCACTTATATCTAGAGAAATGATAACTCTTTTACTGTTTTGACTATCAGGTTTAAGCGATACTTTAATATCATTGAATAAAGAAGTGGCATACAATCTTTTAATATCACTTTCTAATGTTTTTCTATTAAAAACAACACCTGCATTAGTTTTCAATTCGCGTCTTATTACCCATTCTTTTGTCTTGCCTTTCCTAACTTCTTCATCTGCGCCAATAAATCTAATCTCGATTTCAGAAACAATACCCTCATCGATGTTTATTTGAATAGAACCATTATCCGATATCCTTTCAGGGCCAGAAACTCTTGCAATAGAATAACCTTTGTCCTCATACCATTTTTTTATTACATTTATCCTATCTTGAAGTTCATTTAAATTTAATGTTGAACCATAATATTTCTCAAAAATCGTATTTACAAATTTTTGCGTAATAATTGTATTGCTAGGTTCAATTGTAATTTCTTTAAGGATTGGATTAGGTACAATATTTACAATTAACTTCACGCCTAAAGGACCATCCTCCGCTTTAAACTTCACTCCAGAAAACCATCCACTTGCGTATATTGAATCTAAGTCTTGTTTAAGTATTTCATTATTAACAATGCTTCCTGGTTTTGTACTCATTGCGCCATAAGCTTCTAATTCTAATTTCCTACCCTCAGGATGATCCTCCCATCCCTCGATAACAATTTCTGAAATCAATACATTTGTGTCCGAATCTGAATTAACCTCTTCTGAATTATCAACTAAATACGTTTCTTTTAAATTTTCTTGATAAACATTGCTTAAAAAAATATCAGATGTAGGACTTTTTTTATTTGTCAATAAATCATTTTTTAAGAGATATCGAGAATATGCATTATTATTGCTTACTCCTAAAAGCATTGAAAATATTCCAAAACTAGTTAATATTTTTCTTATTTTAAATTGATGATTATTCATGGGTATTTATGTAAAAATTAGAAATTTTGTTTTAAGTGGAACTAATAAAATTTTTTATTCTATTACTAATTTCACTGTAAGCCTCGATTAAGTCTCCTAAATCATGCCTGAAACGATCTTTATCTAGACTTTCAATTTTACCATTATTTTCTTTAAGATCCCATAGTCTACAATTATCAGGACTAAATTCATCTGCTAAGACTATTTTCCCATTAGGGTTTTTACCGAACTCTACTTTGAAGTCAACTAACTTTATTTGAATATTTGAAAAGAATTTCTTAAGTATTAAATTAATTTTTAATGTTAATTCTTTAATTAAAATTAATTCATCCTGTTCAAGAATATTCATTAAAAGAATTCTATCTATCGTTAGAAGTGGATCATTTAACTCATCATCCTTAAAGTAAAAATCAATTAACGGATCTTTAAATATAGTACCAGGCACAATATTTGTCTGTTTGCATATTGATCCATAAGCAGTATTTCTTACAACAACCTCTAATGGAATTATTTCTACTCTTTGAGCTATGAAAGAAGATTTTGAGTGTGAATGGATATAGTGAGTTGGAATATTTTGATTTATTAGATGTTTAAAAATTGTTTGACTTATAAAACAATTTAATTCTCCTTTGCCCTCAAATGTTGATTTTTTTGCAGCATTAAAGGCAGTGGCATCATCTTTAAATTTAATAATTACTTCTTTAGGATTTTTATTTGCAAAAATTTTCTTTGCTTTCCCTTCATAAATTAATTCGTTATTTGTGTTCATAAGAATTCATTTTCAATAGTGAGAAATACAATATAATAATTTTAATAGTTAATACTTTAAGTAAGAAATTAAACAATTTTACTTTAACTGATTAATTTACAAAATAAATAACTATTATTAACAATTGATGAACACAAATCTAATGAAAAATGAAGTTTATGAAAAATTGGAAAATATCGTAATAATTGGAAATGGTGGGAGAGAAAATTCTTTAGCATGGGCAATACAAAAGAATAAACTTATAAAGAATATTTATTTAGTTCCTGGAAATGGAGGTTCTGGGAAAATCAATAAATGTCAAAATCTACATATCGATTATGAAAATAAGAATTTATTAATCCAAACTTTAAATTCTCTTGAAATTGATTTAATAATAATTGGTCCAGAAATTCCTCTTGCAAAAGGCCTTGGAGATTTTCTCAGAAGTAATGATTTTTATGTCTTTGGGCCTAATTCAGATGGAGCGAAATTAGAATCAAGCAAATCATGGGCGAAAAGTTTCATGAGCGAGGCTAACATTCCGACTGCAAAATTTTGGAAGGTGTCTTCAGTAGAAGAATCTAAAAAGATAATCTCCACTGCACCATTTCCTTTGGTAGTTAAGGCCGATGGATTAGCTTCTGGCAAAGGAGTTTTTATTCCAGAAACACATCAAGATACTTTAAAAATTACTAAAGAAATCATCAACGGAAAGTTCGGTGAGTCTGGAAAAATAGTTTTGCTCGAAGAAAAAATAGAAGGTCCAGAAATATCAATTTTTGCTCTTTGTGATGGTAAGAAATATATTCTTTTACCATCAGCTCAAGATCATAAAAGAATAGAAGAAAATGATAAGGGATTAAATACTGGAGGAATGGGAGCATATTCACCAACTCCTCTCTTATCAAAATCAGAGCTTTCAATAATCCGTAAAGCAATAATTGAACCCACTATTAATGAGTTAATTAAAAGGAATATTGAATACAAGGGTGTTTTATATTTCGGATTAATGATCACGAAGTCTGGACCAAAAGTAATAGAATATAATTGCAGGTTTGGTGATCCTGAATGTCAAACAATTATGCCTTTAATGGATACTAATTTTGTGAACATTCTCTATAAATGTGCCACAGGAAATCTTAAAGGGGACGAACAATTATTATCCTCATCAAAAGTCAGTGGATGTGTAATAGCATCATCAAAAGGATATCCAGAGGATTACGATGTTGGGTTTCCGATAACATTTAATTATGATGAATCTGAAGATGTACAAATTTTCCATTCAGGTACATCGGTAAATAAAAAAGGTAAAATAATATCCGATGGAGGAAGAGTTTTAAGTATTGTTTGTCAGGGGAAAGATTTCGATAGTGCTTTTAATATGGCTTATAAAGTCTTGAAAGGTATTAATTTTGATGGAATTTACTACAGGAGAGACATTGGACATCAAGTAAGAAAAAGTTATTCTTATGAGGACCTCTAATGGATAATGAGAATAACACTAACAAAAATAAAATTTTCCTAACCGATAAATTAGAAAATAATTCTGAAAATAAATACTGGTGGGAAAGCTTAATCAAATGGTGGAGCGGATTTAGTCTAAGAACTAAGCTACTAGCTATCGCTACACTCGTAGTCAGCTTATTAATGACAGGAATAACTTTCTTTGCTCTCAACAGTATTCAAAGAGATGCAGGCATGAACGATACTAGATATGCAAGAGATCTAGGTTTGTTACTTTCAGGAAATGTTACTGAACTTGTTGCTAATAATCAGAAAAAAGAAATTTCCAATGTTGCAGAAAAATTCTGGAGATCAAGTCGAAATTTAAGATATATATTTTTTACTAACGAAGAAGATATTGTTCAACTTGGTATTCCAATAAGTGCAAGCCCTTCAAGCTCTAATAGTCAGTACCAACTTACAAGAAAACTGAAATTACCCTCAGAGTTAAAGAAAAGACCACAGTTCCCAGTTGTAAAGCAACATTCAACCCCCCAAGGTCAAGTTACAGATGTTTTTGTTCCAATGCTGTGGAAAGGACAATATCTAGGGACTTTAGCCTTAGGAGTTACTCCAAATAAAAAAGCGTTAGCAAGTGCTGCTTTAACAAGAGAGGTTACAGTTGCAGTTTTTATTTCAATTTGGGTCTTAGTAATACTTGGTGCCGTATTCAACGCACTAACAATCACAAGACCAGTGAGAGAGCTAGTTAGAGGGGTTAGAGAAATTTCTCAAGGTAACTTTAAGTCAAGAATATCTTTCCCAATGACAGGAGAATTAGGAGAATTATTAACATCATTTAATAGGATGGCCTCTCAATTGGAAGACTATGATGAAGCCAATATTGAAGAATTAAAGGCTGCCCAAATAAAACAGCAATCTTTAATATCTACTATGGCTGATGGAGCAATATTACTAGATTCCAAAGGTAAAATTGTATTAGCTAATCCTACAGCGAAAAGACTTTTTAGGTGGGAAGGAAGATACCTAGAAGGAAAAGATTTACTAAATGAAATTCCTGAAATCTTATCAAATGATTTACATGCCTCTATTGAATCTATTCTTGATAAGGACAAAGAAAGTGATGACATAAGATGTAGTGTTGGAGAACCACCTCGAACTTTAAGAATAGTTTTACAGTCAGTACTTGATACGAACAAAGTCCAATTAAAAGGCATAGCTGTAACAGTACAAGATCTCACAAGGGAAGTTGAACTCAATGCGGCACAAAATAGATTTATAAGTAATGTTTCTCATGAGTTACGTACTCCTCTTTTCAATATAAAAAGCTATGTTGAAACTTTATATGATTTAAAAGATCAATTAACTAACGAAGAACAATTAGATTTTCTTAGTATTGCAAATTCAGAAACTGATCGGCTTACTCGTTTAGTAAATGATGTACTTGATTTATCAAGACTAGAGTCTGGTAAATTAATTCAACTTGAGCCAATGGACGTTAAACCAGCCATCGAACAAACTCTAAGAAATTATAAACTTAATGCAACCGAAAAAAATGTTTCTCTTGCAAGTGATATAGAAGAAAATATCCCATCAATATTGGGTAATTGGGATTTGTTGTTACAAGTATTTGATAATCTATTAGGAAATGGTTTGAAATTTAGTGCTAAAGATAGCACTTTAATGATCAGAGCCTATACATGGCCAGATTCTTGTCCAGCTTTTCCTCCAAACGAATCTTTAGCAGCACCGCAATGTGAACTTGTTTCTCCTCTACCTAAAATCAGGATTGAGATCGCAGATACAGGATGCGGAATTTCTGAATCGGATCAAGAAAAAATATTTGATCGATTCTTTAGAGTAGAAAATGCTGTCCACACTGAGCAAGGAACTGGTTTAGGGCTTTCTATTGTTAGAGGTATTATTGAAAAACATGGAGGAGAGGTAAGGATGGCAAGTGAACTAGGAACTGGCACTACTTTTTGGTTTGACCTGCCGCTAGAGCAATCAGACAAAGATGAAATCCTTTTAAATACTATTAATAACGAAAAGAATCTATCCGTTAATCAAATAGAAGAATTAATTTAGCCTTTATCTACACCTTTAAATACATTTGGCAAACTTTCATCAGGCATTATCCTATGAGGAGCACCACTAAAAATTTGTTCAAAATTAGAAAATGAATCTTTAATTTCAGGCCCATTACCTGTGATGATAAACTCCCTTATCCTTTTATCGTGCCATGAACCTCGCATTTTAAAAACATTTAAAGCTCTAGCCATTTCGCCTTTAATTTCTACATATTGCAGTAATAGAATAGTATCTGTAATTGTAGATATATGAGAATCTGTGATTGAATGACTCCCCATGAACTCTTCTGCTGTATTTGTAAAGAAACCAGCTATCTCCTCTTGTTTAGCATAACCTGTAACACCAATAACAAATTGCCTAAATGCATTTAAACTTACTCCTCTCGCTAAAGCAGATAAAGAATCTATAGCCATTCTGGTAGGTTTAAATTGATTTATTTGAGTCTTAATAATTTGTAAATGATCTTCAAGTCCAGTTGACTCTGGATAAGCACATATAATTTTGAGTAATCCGTCACTTTCCATCTTTTCAAAATCAATACCCCAACTGGTTGCATTTCTTAGAAGTTGAGCTCTTGATTCTTCATAAGCGAAAAGAATTGCTCTTTCCTTATTTTTATATGCGTCTTCTATAAATTTTGAAACAAGCATCGTTTTACCAGTACCTGTTGCACCAGTTGCAAGAATAATTGAATCTTGAAAATAACCTCCACCGCACATTTCATCAAGATCTTTAACACCAGAACTTATTCGTATATTTGATGATCTTTGAGTTAATCTCATCGCTCCTAAAGGAAAAACACTTATGCCATTTTCTCCCATAGTGAATGGAAATTCACCTTTCATATGAGTAGTACCTCTTAACTTTAAAACCTCTAGTGTTCTTCTTCTTTTCTCAGACTCAAGAACATTCCTAAGCAAGACAACATTATCTGAAACAAATTCTTCGACGCCATAACGTGCAATAGGTCCATAATCATCTACCCTTTCTGTCGTCATTACTGTAGTAACTCCTATTTCTTTTAATCTCGCA